>DIFC01000058.1 GCA_002418945.1 Deltaproteobacteria bacterium UBA5758
AGATTTAATATGAGGCAATTCGGCTCTATAATTTTTTACAATCGAAGTCATATGTGGTATGCTTGTGAGAGTTTTCATTTACTCCTCAGATTGATTCCGGAGAGATCACCATGCATTACGATCTATGTAAAAAGATAATCGAGAACATCTCGCGCGTCATCATCGGAAAAGAGGATTCTATCGAGCTGCTTATGGTGGCCCTGCTCGCCGACGGCCACGTTCTGCTCGAAGACATTCCCGGCGTAGGCAAGACGCTCATCGCAAAATCTCTCGCAAAGAGCATTGGTGCGTCTTTTAAAAGGGTCCAGTTCACGCCGGACCTCCTGCCCTCCGATATTACGGGATTCAATGTCTACGATCAGCAAAAAGGGGAGTTCGTTTTTCAGTTCGGGCCCGTTATGACCCACGTGCTTCTCGCCGACGAGATCAACCGCACCATCCCCAGGACGCAGTCAAGCCTCCTCGAAAGTATGGAGGAAAGGCAGGTCACGGTTGACGGCAGGACCTACCCCCTGCCCCATCCCTTTTTCGTGATGGCCACCCAGAACCCCATTGACCTCGAAGGCACCTTCCCTCTACCTGAGGCCCAGCTTGACCGCTTTCTCCTGCGCGTTCATCTTGGCTATCCAGGGCAGGACGAAGAGGTGGCGATCCTGAAGCGCTTTCAGGAGAACGACCCCCTGCAAAAGCTCAGCGCCGTGGCAGCGCCCGAGGAGGTTTCCCGTCTGCAGGAGATACGCAGAGGCGTGCGCATCTCGGACCCTGTCAGGAGGTATATCACCGACATAACGAGGGCCACCCGCGACAACCCTGCATGCAGCCTCGGCGCCAGCCCCCGAGGCTCCCTGGGGCTTATGCGCGCCGGGCAGGCAATGGCGATACTCAGGCAGCGCGACTATGTCCTTCCCGACGATATCAAATACCTTGCATTCTCTGTGCTCGCACACCGCCTGATCCTCCACGAAGAGGTCAGGCTCCAGGGGAAAACGCAGGAACAGGTGGTGCGGGAGATCATAGAGAACATACCCGTGCCTGTCGCGGTTGAATGAGCATTTACCGTGGATGCGATAAGCCGCAGGGTATCAAGCGTTTTCATCACCGTTCCAATGCTTTTTCTAGTGGGGCTTCTTCTTATTGCCGCCCTTCTTTTTAAACAGAGAGACCTTTCCATATTACTGCTGCTCGTCCTCGGCGTGGCAGGCACCGCAAAGCTGTGGACAACGTTAGGCTTCTCCGGCATCGAATGCCGTACAACGGTCAATACATCCAGGGTCTTTCCTGAAAGCGGGCTTGAGCTTGGGCTTGCAGTAAAGAACAACACCTTCCTTCCCCTGTGGTTTCAATCGAGGATCCCCCTCAACGGCCTGCGCAGGCGCACCTCGGGCAATGACGACGATGCACTCATGGGAGAGGCCAGCCTGCTCTGGCATGGAAGGAGCCGCTTTCAGTGGGAGCTGACGGCCTCGCACCGGGGCGTTTTTCGAGTAGGCCCGGTCTTCCTCACCTGCGGCGACCTTTTCGGTTTTTTTCCAAAAGAGCGAGGGATCGACGAAGTCCTTGAGGTCATCGTCTATCCAAAGCTCGTCCCTCTCAAGCCCTTTTCCATCAACCGGCGGGATTTTTTCGGCATACCCGGCGAGGAAAGCCCTGTCCGTGATCCCGTCTACATACTCGGCACCCATGATTACCAGCACGGGAGCCCTGCGAAGTTCATCCACTGGAAGGCGAGCGCACGCCGCCACGTCCTGCAGGAAAAGGTCTTTGAGCCCACGGAGCAGGAAAAGGTGCTCTTTGTGGTGGCCGTTGAAGGCTTTGCCCGGTCCGGTGCCTCCTATGAATTTGAGCGCTGCCTCGAAGCGGTTGCATCGCTGGCTGTATCCTTCGACAAGCAGGGCATAGCCATGGGGTTCGCGACTGATGCCGTGCTGACAGGAAAGGCAGCTTCCGTCAGGTCCGTCAAAAGAAACCCCGGGCACGTCCAGGCCATCCTGGAGGCGCTGGCGCGCCTCAACATGGAGAAGGGGCAGGAGCTGCTCCAGGAACTCAGACAAAACACCTCCCTTCCCTTCGGGGTTACCTGTCTTTATTTTTCCCATGGGCAGGACGGTGCGTCGCAGGCTGCCGGCGAGCACTTCAGGCGCCGCAGGGTACCGGTCATCCACTATGTTTGCGATCTTGCCGCGGAGCGGTCGGGCGCTCCTTGTGCCGGACCCGGGAGGGCCATCCGCTCTCTCAGAGAGATCATCATAAACAATGAGGGCAAAGGAAATGAAACGTAGCGAGAGCGTTCTCCTTTCCTTCGCCGGCGCAGTTATGGAATTCACGTGGCTCTTTGCCTGGGCGGCGTTCTCCACGATGTCCATAGCGCAGCGCTATATTCCTCTTCCTGAGGCCGCCGCCATATTCCTCGCCGGCGCCGTCATCACCGGCCTTTCCACGGGCCGGGGCTTGAGGGTTATCTCTATCGTGCTCCTGCAGGCAGCCGGCATCGCCTATGCAACGTTCAGGGCCATCTATATCTTCAATGACGTTGCATCTCCCTTTATCAGCCACAGGTGGATCGTTGAGTTCTTCGGCGCTTCGCACAGCGCAATGGGATGGCTCCTGTTCGTCGTATCTGTGTTCTGGGCTATGGCCTTTTGGGCCGGCGGCGCCCGGTTCGCCGTCAGGCCGAAAGACCACGAGAAGATCTGCTCCCGCTTCGACCTCGGCCTTGCGGCGTTCTTGTGCCTCTTTTTGTTGAAATTCGCCCTCAAAGTAAAGGGGAATATTTCCATCAGCGACCCCCTGACAGGGCCTCTCGCCTGCACATTCTTTTTCTTCGGCCTCGCATCGATAGGGATGACCAGGGGGCGGGCTGCGGCCGCTTTTGACCTCATTGCCGGGTATCGAAGGTTCGGTGTTGTCCTGGGGTTTATTCTCGCCGTTTTCGCCTCCGTTGTGAGTGTTGTGGTCTTTTTCCAGCAACCGCTGGCAAACGCCGCACGGGCTGGCTACGGGCTCATCAAGGGCGGGGCTTCCTACCTGGGCATAATCTTTGTAAGCTTAATACGGTTCATCTATCTGCCCAAGCAGACAAAAGCGGGCAGCCAGCCGGCAGGCCCGCAAGGAGGCATGCTGGACCGCATCGTCCCGGCAGACACCCCAGCCTGGATGGAGGTTGTGTTGAAGGTATTGGGCTGGCTCCTCGGCACGGTTTTTGGGCTGATCGTGCTTGCCGTTTTCGCCTTCGCTGCATTCTATTTTATTAAGTGGCTTTTTTCCCGTACAAAGGCGGGCCGGGTCGATCAGGAGAGAGGGTCCTTTCTCGTTCGGGCAATCAGGCGGTTGTGGGCCATTCTTGCTCTCCTTGCGAGTAAGGCAAGGCGGGCGCTGAAGGGTTACAGGACGGCAGCGGATTACTACATAGCGCTCACGCAGTGGTCGAGGCGAAGCGGCATCCGGCGCCGCCTCAACGAAACGCCGTCGGAGTTCTGCTCCAGGTTGACGAAAAGGTTCCCGGCGTTGGAGCAAGAGATTGGCACTATCGTGGCCGCCTTCAACCGGGAATTTTACGGGGATATAGCCCTGGGAAGCGGCGAGATCGCTGCCGCGCAACTTGCCTGGCGCAAGCTCCGCAACCCTGTCCGCTGGCTTCAAAGGCTAAGAGCTTTCTTCTCGGCCAACACCGACCCCGTTCCCTGATATACTTTCAGCAAATGCTTTTTTTCTGTTTATCCAAGATACGATGTCATTTTGTAAGAATAGGAAATTCTAAATCCTAAGCACGAACCACTAACCCCACTTAGCGGATTCGAAAGGTTTGCGGACAAAAACTTCTTTAATATCTAGGATCGCTTCTAAAAAGTCTTCACTACATTTTGTTTTATCATATCCGCTTTTCCGATCATACGCGGTGGAGGATGATAGACACGCATACGTTTGTGCATTTCGTCAGTTCAAACCCGGAGCCAAGGAGATCGGCCATGGCGCTTGTCTCATACCAGTGACTGTAGTGACGCCATTCGCTGCCAGGATAAATAAAACAGTAACAGCAAAGAGCTTGGCCGATGAGGTCCCATAGCGTCCTCTTGCGGTGGGCAACGGGCGTTCCCTTCAAAAGGTGTCGAGGCCCGGTTGTTCATACAATGTACAAGCAAGTCAGATGTACCCTATTACCGTGGGCGGCGCAGCTCAAAGATAGACCACCTGCTTTTCTACAACACAACCTCCCGCTGCCCGGCGGTTCTCCACAATGCTCCCGTACCGGTGTTCTTTGCCATCCTTATAAGGGAAAAAACTTGACAACGACGGATAGATTTTACGAAGGCAGTTTTTTTAGGGATAAAAGGTATGACCTCAAATTTATCTTTTTGTTTTGCAGGTCCAGCTTTTTCCTTAGATTGTACCTGTGGATCTCTATGGCATTTACCGATACATTCATGAGGTCAGCCATTTCCTTGTTTGTTTTACCTTCTTTCACGAGGGTTGCCACCTTAAGTTCTTTGGCCGTCATATGGGGATAATCGGAGACCATCTGTCTTAGAAAGGGCGTAATGATATCATTTAAATGCGTTTCGACGATCTCCAGATAGCTCATCTGGGTCGCGCTCAGGTGCATTCCTTTCAACTTATCGACGTAAGGGAGAACCAGTTCTCTGACGTTGGATACGATCCTTTCTTCCAACTCTCTTTGATCTTCCTCGCGCTGCCTCAGCAAAACTCTTAGCGCCGTATTTATTTCCTCCAATTGTTGGGACTTTATTCTTAACTCGGTTTCATGTTTTTTCAACTCTTTTTCAATATTTTTTCGAGTCGTTACATCAACTGAAATTACACCCACAGCGACCTTTTTTCCTGTTTCATCAGATAAAGGGAATTTCACCGTATGGAAATAATGTAGTCCGGTAGGACAATTAATCGACTCTTCAAATTCAGTTGAAATACCCATCTGTAAAAGTTTTTCGTTAGTACTATTTATCTGGTCAGCTGTCTCTCGGGTAAAGATATCATAGAAAGACCTGCCAGTTACCTGTGTGTGCTTGAAACCAAAGGTTTTCTCCCACGCCCGATTCACTGTGTCGATACGACCATCAATGTCGGACACATAGATAGGGGTCGGTGAATTCTCGAGAAGAGAATGAAGAAGTTTAGAGGTAGTCTGCAGCCCCGCTTCGGCCTGCTTATGCTTGGTAATGTTTAAAGTAATTTGCATGACCCCAAGAATTAATCCGGTATTATCTTTTATCGGATTACCTATCGTTATAAAGGTTCTCCCATCGCTCAGCTTGGCCTCTGCTTTATGAACCTCGCCTGTCTCGAGGGCCCTTATGGCAGTACAGCCTTCGCATGGTTCTGTTCGCCCGTGAATAATTTCGTAGCAACAGTTCTGTGTTGAATTGCCTTTTATATTCAATCTTTTGTCCATGAATTTGCTATCCCAGATCATTCGTAGGTGCGGGTCTACGTAATGTACACTTGCAAAATCTTGTAAACCGTTAAGGATTGCCCACTTTTCATCTTCAGATTTTTGAAGGGCTGTTAGTAACTCGGTATTTCTTTTTTCGAGTATTTCCTCAACTGATTTTCTGTTAGATGTGTCAATCAGTACTCCTTTGACCTTGCAAGGTTTTCCACCTTGGTTCCGCTCAACAATTTTCCCACGATCCATGAACCACTTGTAGCTGGTTGTATTAGTGAGAACCCTATATTCTATTTCAAAAGTGGGATTATTCTTTTTAAAGTAGAGTTGAAATGCTTCTAATACCCTGTCTTTGTCCTCAGGATGGAACAAGGCTTCCCAAGACTGACGGGTTGTGCTCATCCCTTCTGTTGAAGCACCGAGCGCTCCTGCATAGTCATCTATGATAAAATTCCCAGTCTGTATATCCCAGTTGTAGAAATTAATCCCGCATGCCGTGTCAGTCATGTGAAGCCTTTGATTTTACTTACCATTTCCTATCTTCATTTCCACACCTGAGCTGATAGTTGCTTCTTTATATCTCTTTATCACTTTTATTATTTACAGGATAATACTATGCTTTATAACCCATTTTTCTATATTGCACAATAAAATAATAAAACTATAATTTAGAATAGAAGATTTTTTCATAACTTCAGATATCTTTGAGGGGGATCTTATGAGTTCGCAAGCGAATACGAAAGAAGTATTCAAGGGACGCCGCAAAAGAGCAATTACGCATAACGACAGCAAGGGTTTTGGATTTATCGGAACTGATTTTGCACATAATAAAATTGACCAACGAGACGTTGACAATATAGATCCCTTTGTCTTTGATAAGTTTATAGAAAAGGCCCGTTGTTTTCACACGTATCTTGCGCCGGGGGTCATACTTGGCGGGTTCATGGTTAAAATGGCAAAGGAACAGATGCCCAAAGGGATTCTCTACAACGCAGTCTCTGAGACTTATGCCTGTCTTCCTGATGCTATTCAGCTTCTTACCCCCTGTACCACTGGAAATGGCCGGCTCAAAGTTGTCCATCTAGGACATTTTGCTCTTGCCCTATACAACAAAGAAACCGGGGAAGGGATACGGGTCGGTATCGATTATGAGAGACTTAAACGTTTCGCAGAGATTAATTCTTGGCTTTTTAAGCTCAAGCCAAAAAATGAACAGAATGAAAGTCTGCTTCTAGAAGAGATACGTATTGCCGGAACGTGGATTCTTACGACATACCCAGTAAAGATTGACGTGCAAACACTCCGGTTGCCTAAGAAAAAGAAGGTTATCATTTGTCCTTCCTGTGGTGAAGCATATCCTTCTGAGTATGGTGCTGTATGCATGGGATGCCAAGGCAAGGGGCCCTATCTACATTGGCCTGTGGATTTCGGCGATAACAGGTTGAACAGGATTGACACATTTAAACTATTATAATTTTTGATAAAGGAGGTCTTTAATGAGTACTAAACGCGTGGTAAAGACAGGCTGTATGTTGTGTCACGGGGGCTGCGGCCTACTGGTGCATGTAGAAAACGGGGAGATAACCGGGATCACCGGCGATCCCGAAAATCCGTTAAACCGCGGCACAATCTGTGCAAAGGCCGAGCTGGCCCTGGATCAGGTGCATCATCCCGACAGGCTCAAATATCCGTTGCGGAGGGTCGGAGAGCGGGGCGCCGGTCAGTGGGAGCGCATCTCCTGGGATGAAGCCCTCGATACTGTGGCAAAAGCCTTTACAAAAATGAAAACCACTTACGGACCAGAAAGTGTGGTCTTCATGCGGGGAGGCTTCAAAGGAAATTACGAAGCCGGGTACGTCGGGCGCCTTGCAAATGCCTTCGGCACGCCAAACATCTCTTCAATGGCATCTGTCTGCTGGATACCGAGAGTCTATGGAAATATGATGACATTCGGCTATATCCCTTACCCGGATTATGGGTACCCGCCGGCCTCCGTGCTTGTCTGGGGAGCAAACATGCCGGAAACACGCGTCGGGGAAGGACGGGCTACGCTGAATCTTTTAGAGAAAGAAATCAAATTAATAGTTGTTGATACCCGCACATTTGACCTTTCACGAAGGGCCGATATTGCATTACAGATTCGGCCGGCTTCAGATTTAGCCTTGGCGCTAGGCTTTATTAACGTGATCATTGCAGAGGATCTGTACGACCACGATTTCGTGGAGAGGTGGACGACCGGTTTTGACGAATTGAAGAAACATGTCGCGCAGTATTCACCCGAGGCCGTGGAAAAGATATGCTGGGTACCTGCGAACCTAATCAGGGACGCGGCGCGGCTCTATGCAACGACTAAACCGGCAGTGCTCCAGCCCGGCAACGGGATCGACAACACCCCCAACAACTTCCAGACTGCACGGGCCCTTGCGATCCTCCGGGCCATTACAGGGAACCTCGGCATCCCCGGGGGTGAACTCGAATGGTCGCAACCGCCGGCCATAGGCATGAGGGCGCCGGAATTCGATCTGAGGGACAACGTATCAAAAGAGATGCGGGACAAAAGGCTGAACGCGGGGACCGGCTTCCTGCCCTTCGCGTTCCACGCACTTCCCCAAAGCATCATAAAGGCTATCCTGGAAGGAGACCCGTACCGCATCCGCGCCGCCTATGTCCGCGGCGGCAATCTTCTCCTAAGCTATACCAACGCACAGGAGGTCTACAAGGCGCTGAAGCAAATAGACTTTCTGGTGATGGTCGAGATGTTTATGACACCGACGGCTGCCATGGCCGATGTCGTCCTGCCCGTAGGTAGCTTCCTGGAAGCCGATGATATTATCTCAACAGACTACTTCCCTCTCGTCCAGGTTCAGCAGAAGATACTCCAAGTAGGTGAGTGCCGCTCGGACTATGAGATTATAGCGGGCATAGCCCGCAAAATGGGCCTTGGAGAATGTTTCTGGGACAGCTCGCAGGAGTGTCTGGACTTTATCCTGAAACCCTCCGGCCTGACGTTTGATGAATTCCGCACGGTGGGCGCGCTTTATGGGAAGAAGGAGTACCGCAAGTATGAGCGGGAGGGGTTTGCCACCCCTTCGAAAAAGGTGGAGCTTTATTCCCAAAGCCTACAAGACTGGGGATTCGATCCCATGCCCACGCACCGGGAAATCCCGGAAACGCCTTTCAGCGCCCCCGAGCTTCTTAAGGAATATCCCTTGGTTCTTACCTCGTGGAAGGTTCAGGAGTTTCACCATTCCGGACAAAAACAGGTCCGGTCTCTCAGGAAGCGTCATCCCGAGCCATTGGCTTCGATCCATCCGGACACGGCCGCAGAGCTTGATATAAAAGACGGTGACGCCGTCTATATCGAGACGAAGCGGGGCAGGATACAGCAGAAAGCCCTCCTCACTACCGATATGGATCGGAGGGTAGTCGGCGTGGACTTCGGATGGTGGTTTCCCGAAAAAGGCCCGGAAACGATGTACGGCTGGACAGAGGCAAATGTGAATATCCTGACCGACGATGCGCCACCATGGGGCAAGGAGATGGGCTCCCCAAGCCTGCGGGGATTTTTGTGTAAGGTATATAAAGTTAAGTAAAAAAAGGAGGTTGTTATGAAAAGATCTTTCGCTGCACAATGTTTAACGGCTATTGTTTGTCTTTCTTGTTGCTTTTTTGCGCTTACAGGTTATGGGGCAGAAAAGGTTATCAATCTGAGGCTTGCTTACTATATGCCTTCTACCACGCTGCAGGGCCAGACCGTAGATGCTTGGGCTGCGGAAGTAGGGAAAAGAACCAACGGAAGAGTTAAAATTAAAACATATCCAGGCGCCACGCTTATTCCCGCAACACAGATTTACGACGGGGTAACCAAAGAAGTGGCAGATATTGGATATGGCATATTTGCCTACGTCAAAGGACGGTTCCCCATGATGGAAGTCATCGATCTTCCACTGGGCTATAAAACCCCCTACGCTGCGACAATGCTGGTAAATGCATACTACAAGAAATTCAAGCCAAAAGAACTTGATGATGTGAAGGTGCTCTATGTAGAAGCTCATGGCCCAGGTATTTTGAGTACTAGAAAACCCGTGAATAAGCTTGAAGACCTTAAGGGAATGAAGATAAGAGCGCACGGTATATCAGCCCTTATAGCAAGCGCCCTTGGGGCCTCGCCGGTTGGCCTTCCCGTCACCGAGGTCTACGAGGCCCTCTCAAAGGGAGTGGTGGATGGAGTCTTGCAGGATTGGGGGGGTGTATACAATTACAACCTTGGCGATGTTGTCAAGAACCATATTGTATGTCCTGGAATAGCGTTCACCACTACTTTCCATCTGGTAATGAACAAGGACAAATGGAACAGCCTTCCTCCGGATATACAGGCAATCATTGATAAGCTCGATGAGGAATGGATTGAAAGGTTAAAAAAGAAATGGATCGACTGGGAGGCAATGGGAAAGACAGGTCTTCAGAAAAAAGGCAATAAAGTAATTACCCTGTCGAAAGAAGAAAACGCCCTCTGGGCCGAGAAGATGAAGCCCGTACTGGATAATTACGTGAAGGTCACTAAGGCGAAGGGGTTACCTGCAGACGAGGCACTCAAATTCTGTCAGGATTATCTGAAAGCAAACGATAAATAGGAGTCGGCAGGGAGGTGGACTGTGAAATGGTTTCTCAATGTAATGGATTCACTTTCCAGATATATGGATCTCGTTGCTGGTATTGCGTTGATGTTCATAATGCTCCTTACGTCATTTGATGTTGTCCTGCGATATTTAGGAAGGCCAATCTTAGGCTCTTATGACATGGTGCTGTTGGGAGGAGCCTTTGCTATCGGTTTTGCGGTTCCCAGGACCTCATGGGACAAGACACATGTAACGGTTGACATACTGATTGACAAACTACCCAGCCGAAAGGAAATCTTAAACTTATCAACCCGAGTAATATCCCTCGTCTTTTTTATTATTCTTGGTTGGAACCTTATTAAAATGGGGGTGAGCTTCTTTAAAACAGGAGAAAGCACACTTACGCTGGCCCTGCCGCTCTATCCTGTTGCCCTTGCGTTAGGACTTTGTTGCATCGTGCAGTGCCTTGTCCTTCTTGCCGATATGGTAAGGATAGTTCTCGCTGGAGGAAATCATGAGTGAGGTGGTAATCGGTATTGTTGCTATTTTTGTTTTATTACTCCTTTTTCTCACAGGCATAGAACTGGCCTTCGCAATGGGCGTTGTCGGCTTCCTGGGATATGCAGTGCTTGTCTCCCTAAAAGGGGCAACGACCATAGTTGCAAAAGATTTTTTTGAGACATTCGCCTCTTATGGACTGACTGTCGTACCTCTCTTTGTCTTTATGGGGCAGATTGCCTTCAACGCAGGTATTGCAAGGCGTCTGTATGATGGTGCTCACAAGTTCCTGGGCCATATTCCGGGAGGGCTTGCCCTGGCAACGGTTGCAGGGATAACAATTTTCAAAGCTATCTGCGGTTCTGTTGCTGCCACTGCTGCAACATTTGCCGGCGTAGCTGTTCCTGAGATGGACCGATTCGGGTATTCCAAGAAACTTTCTACAGGTATCGTAGCCGTTGGGGGGACGCTTGGCGCGATTATGCCCCCCAGCGTTACACTTATCATCTTTGGGATGATTACCGAACAATCTATCGGCAAATTGTTTTTAGCAGGTGTATTCCCGGGATTGTTGCTTTCCACCCTTTTTGCAGTAGTTGTCGTGGGGTGGTGCAGGATAGATCCAACCGTTGGGCCAAGAAGCGAACAATATGCATGGGCGGAAAGGGTTGCTTCATTGCCGGCAATTGTATCGCCCGTAATTATTTTTATACTCATGGTCGGCGGGCTCATGGCTGGTGTTTTTACGCCCACGGAAGCAGGGAGTGTGGGAACACTGGCCGTCCTCCTTTTGACGTTCTTCAGGAAGGAACTCGGATTCAAGGGGTTAAAGAAATCGGTCGTCGAATCGCTTAGGGCGTCCTGCATGGTACTTGTGTTGATTGCAACCTCTACTATCCTTGGACACTTTTTTGCGGTTACCAATATACCCTCGATAGCAGCCGACTGGGTTGCACAACTCCCCGTCCACCGCCATCTTATCATGACTCTAATCTGTATTATTTACCTTGTTGGCGGATCTTTCATCGATGACCTCGCATTCATGATGCTGGCAACACCGATCTTTTTCCCTGCCATTCTTAAACTCGGTTATGACCCCATCTGGGCAGGAATTGTTATTTGCCATACCGTCGCGCTTGGGTGTGTCATTCCCCCCGTGGCCATGAATGTCTTCATTGTCAAGAACATAACGAAAACGCCTTTCGGTATAATCTATAGCGGCGTCTATCCTTTCCTTATCTCGATGATACTACTCGCCGTTCTTCTTTTTATGTTCCCGGATATCGCTCTTTTTCTTCCCGGTGCATTGATGAAGTAAAAACCGTGAATTGAGATATGAACAGATAACGTAAAATATTTTTGCACAATTGAGTTATAGTGCTGGGGTTTACACAGAAAATAGACATGTATTTGGTGGATATGACGGTACCCCATCTTAGTACAACCACAGATTAGAGGTTCTTCATTCATCCTGTTAATACTATCCGTTCCATAAATTCATGAGGAGTAAAGTTACCAGGAAACCTATGTGGCCGTTCGGTATCATGCTCCTGCCTCCATGTTTCGATCTTGTCCCGTGCGTTGATGAGAGAGGTGAACCGGTGGAGGTTCAGGCGCCCATCCCTGAACTTTCCCTGAAAGCTTTTGATAAAGGCATTCCCCGTGGGTTTCCCCGGATTTATGTGGATAATACGAATTTGGTACTTTTCTGTCCACGAGAGGAAGACTTTTACCGTAAACTCCGGACCGTCAACAACATTAGAATCAGCGGTGACGGGCGCAACCGCAAGCTGGACAACATATTCATCGAGAGTGTCTAGAAAACAGTAAAATATGAAGAGGTGCATGTAAAGGCATATGAGTCAATCACTCACACACGAAAAAGAGCTTGAAAAATTCTTTGATCGGTATAATACCCGAAGGCCTCACCAGGGGCTTAGTGATAAAACGCATGATGAGATGCACTATTTACCTTACCAAAGATCAGGGATGCGGCATGAGAACGGGAGCAGCGAATCATTTAAAAACTGTCAAAAGTTGTCTGAAAAAACTTGACCGGCTATGCATCTTTAGGTCCAATTAAGCTTGATTTCCGGGAAAAGATGGGCAAGATGGGGAAATTCGTCCTCCATATGTGGTATCCACATAGCTTTGGAAAAATATTTATCGAAGTCCGGCTCTATGGCCAATTCAAGGTACTCAACCCACCTAGCAATTTCCTCGGCCTCTCTCCTCTTATCTACATTGAGAAGGGCCATTCGGGCTCCACTGCCGGCCGCATTTCCCACGGAACAGATATTTTCCGGCTCACAATCAGGAAAGAGTCCGAGCAACGCTGCCGATTCTTTGTTGATACAACTTCCGAAAGCACCTGCCAAAACAACTTTGTCCACCTTCTCCACGCCTAAGGTACGCATCAGGATTCTGGCACCTGCATACATGGCTCCTTTCGCAAGTTGAATCGCCCGAATATCTTTCTGGCAGACAACAATATCCTGTCCGATAGATGTCTCTCGTGCCCAGGCAATGACAAACTCCGACCGGCCATTTATCTGACGGTAGCGAGGCGTCTCAATATCTTTCCTAAAACGACCAGTCATGTCGATAACCCCTGCAAGGAACAACTGGGGAACGACATCAATAATCCCGGATCCACAGATACCTTTAGCGCCAATCTCCTGTAAGTCCTTATTCCACCCGTCCCTACCGATGACCTTGAAGTAAACATCCTTTGTTTCTTTGTCTACAATAATCTTCTCAATGGCCCCGGGTGCTGCCCTCATACCAAATCTGATCTCTGCACCCTCCAAGGCGGGACCCGTAGCGCAAGAAGCGGAAAGGAGCTTTTGTCGATTTCCCAAAACCAGTTCCCCATTAGTGCCGATGTCGATAATAAGGACGATGCTGTCGTTAGAATAGGGTGTTTCAGCAATGAGAACACCCACATTATCGGCGCCTACAAAACCAGCCTCAACCGGTAGGGCATGAACATAAGATCCAGGGGCTATCTTGATACCAGCGCTGCGGATCTGTGAGGTTTTTTTAAACTCCTGTTCGGTTTGAATTCTATCCGGATAGGTCGTTCTGCACAAGGAGCCCATGTCTACTTCAACAGATTCGGCTTCGGGGGGTATCCTGAGACCCCAGTCGCGAGCCTTAACATCTACGGAACAATTCAAGGCTGGAGCGAAGGGTGGTTTTCCTATGTTTTTTGGATCTATGTTCAGATAAAGATGGTGCATACAGGTATTACCCACGATAGTCATATCAAGGACATCCGTCTGTTTGATCCCTGCATTAGCAGAAACTTCCTTCACGATGCTGTTGATCCCATCGACAATCGCCTTGTTCATCTGTGCAAGACCTTCCGGGTGGGTCATTATATAGCTGATTCGTGAAACAACATCCTCCCCATACACCACTTGTGGATTCATCATGGATGCAACAGCCACCAGCTTGCCGCTGTTCATGTCGCTGAGATAACCCGCTACCGTGGTGGTTCCCACATCTACCGCAAGACCATGTGCCGCCATATTTTTTCCGGCTTCTACCTTGATCACTTCCCTGTCATACCAGACAGAAACGGTGACCTTCCAGTTGTCTTCTCGCACTATCTCTTGAAGGTCTATAAGCGTTTGATAGTCGATGGTGAGGTTTTTTAATCCGTGTGATCTTTCAAGCTCCTTCATGAGACGATCCCAGTCTCCTGTTACATCTTGCAGAGTAGCTTGGGGCATTTCAACATAATACTTTTTTATAGCAGGGTTAAGCTCAATAACGATCTCCTCAAATGATTTTCGCACTACCTGCTTCCCCATGCGACTTTCTTCAGGTACAAAGATAACAATGTCACCGAAGATATTGGCCTGACAGGCCAAACGGTAACCCGCATTTTTTTGCTTCAGACTGAAAAAGTTTACCTCAGTAGACGCCATGGTGGAAAGGTGGGCCTGGCCTGATTGGATCCCGTATTTTTCGAATACACCTTCCTCAACTCTCACCTTGCACTTGCCGCAGGTACCCTTATTGCCGCAGACACCTTCTATGTCGACACCTAGAGCCTCTGATGCCTCCTTGATGGTTTTCCCCTTCTCCACATAGCCTCTGCGGCCTGAAGGCTGAAAGATAACCATGCATGTTTCGTTGCGGTTATTCTCTTTGTTCATCAGTATTTCCTTGCATAAATAATCGGCCTCGTTAACGTTGAAACTCGCAATGAGCGATGAACAACACTTTCACCGATATACAGACATTGTACGTAATTAAAAACAACTTGATTTATCAACATAGCATACAATTTGTCTCCTTTTTGTCAGCAAGATGACAGAAATAAATATACGGGTAAGCAACATTAATATATGTTGTTTTTGGTCATATGTTATCCTATGTTATCCTGCCGGGGAATTCCTTAAGGCCCTTTTCTGCAATCGGGTGGGTTCCCCCGTGCGTTTAATTAAGTTGTGTGTTACAAAACATACCAAGATCTAACAAAAAAGGGGGTAAAGATGAAAAGATGCGTTGTGTGTTCATTGTTTCTGGTTTTGTCGCTTTCGGTCCTGTTTGTTCCGTCACAGGCAGCAGCGGAAAAGGTCATAACACTCAGGTTTGCTCACTACGTAACGCCTACGCACGGCGTCTCCATTAACCTGGACAGGTGGGCAAAGGAAGTGGAGAAGCGAACCAACAGCAGGGTCAAAATTACAATTTACCCTGCAGGCACCTTGGTCCCGGCGCCGCAGATTTTTGATGCAATAAATAAAGGCATCGCAGATATAGGCTATGCCTTTATTTCGTATAGCCACGGAAGATTTCCTCTCACCGAAGTTATCGGGATGCCCCTCGGTTACAAGAGCGCCATTGTTGCAACTAGGATGGCAAACGAGTACTTAAAGAAATTCAAGCCCAAAGAATTTGACTCTGTTCAGGTAATGTGGCTGCAGGCTCACGGCCCGGGTTTTGTTCATACAAGAAAACCCGTGAACAAGCTCGAGGACATACAAGGCATGAAGATGCGCAGTACTGGCGTCAGCTCGAAGATTGCTAACGCGCTGGGCGCAACGCCTGTAGGAATGCCCATGTCGGAGGCTTACGACTCCCTTTCCAGGGGCATTACGGAAGGAATATTCTGTCCCCTTGAAGCGTTGCAGAGTTGGAAGCTTGGAGAGGTCGTCTCATACAGCACCTTGGACTTTGGCGCCTCTTACTCAGACTGCGCCTATATCGCTATGAACAAGAATAAATGGAAATCGCTGCCGGCCGATATCAGGCAGATTATTGAAAAGCTGAACGCCGAGTGGATCGAAGAAGATGGGAAGATGTGGGACAATGTAGAAAAAGAAGCGCGCGAATTTTTGCTGAAACGGGGCCACAAGATCATTACATTATCAACCGAAGAGAACGCAAGATGGGCCAAGAAGGTAGCTCCTTTACTCGACGAATATGTGAAGAACGCTAAGGAAAAAGGTCTGCCCGGGGAAGAGGCGCTGAAGTTCTGTGTTGATTATCTCAAGGTTAATCAAAAATAGGCTTTAGGACGAATCATTAATGAATGGAATACGAGCTAGGAGCGGTTGCGTGGCTTATTGTCTCCAGGAGAAACTATGAAAAGCTTTTCATCAACGGCTTTAAGGCTTAGCAAATATATGAATATCGTTGCAGGAACGGCACTCATTGTAATGATGTTGTTTACAGTATCGGATGTTGTATTAAGAATTGTCTGGAAACCTATCGTGGGAACATACGAGCTGGTTTCACTTATAGGGGCTATGGTCATAGGGTTTGCCATACCCAAAAGCTCCGTTGACGATGCACATGTATACGTAGATCTACTGACCGGCGGTTTATCGGTAACTGCCAGAAAGGTCTTCCTGGTAGTTACAAAGTTTCTCGGGCTTATAGTATTTGTTCTCCTGGGATGGAACATCTTCCTGAAGGGAAATGAGCTGTATCATTCAAAAGAGGTAACCCTCACCGTTCATGCCCCGCTTTACCCGGTGGCCTATTTGCTTGGTTTATGCTGTCTCGTTGAGTCGCTGGTACTTTTGTCGCAGGCCGTTATGATAATTCGTAGCGGGGGCAAACATGAATGAAATAACGATAGGCATTATAGCCCTTTGCTTTCTGCTCGGCCTGTTCCTTAGCGGCCTGGAACTGGCCTTTGCCATGATTGTTATCGGGGTCGCCGGGTTCAGCATTGTAGTCTCCCCTGAAGCTGCCATGGGTCTGCTGGCCAATGACTTTTTTGATGGACTTGCCTCATATGGATTGACGGTAATACCGCTCTTTGTTCTGATGGGTCAGATTGCATTCAATGCCGGTCTGGCAAAACACCTCTATGACACGTGCCACCGGTTTTTCGGTCACATACCCGGAGGACTTTCCATTGCCACTGTAGTGGGAGCGGCGATCTTCAAATCAATTTGCGGGTCTATGGCTGCAACGGTTGCAACCTTTGCCAGCGTTGCAATACCCGAAATGGACAGATATGGCTACAGTAAGAAGTTATCTACCGGGATCGTGGCAATTGTGGGCGGCACCCTGGGAGCGCTTTTACCACCAAGTGTCACTCTGATAGTCCTGGGAATTATTACAGAGGTTTCGATCGGGCAGCTTTTTATGGCAGGCATTGTTCCGGGATTGCTGGTTGCATTCCTTTTTCTGATAGTTATAATAGTCTGGTGTCGGATCAATCCTGCCCTCGGTCCTAAAAGTGAAAAATTTTCTTGGAGGGAACGCACCTCTTCTCTCCCCAATATAATTTGGCCCTTAATGATCTTTATCATTATTATGGGCGGGTTCATCAAAGGTTTTTTCACCCCGACGGAGGCCGGGAGCATCGGCGCCTTTGCCGTCCTTATTCTCTGTATTGCCAAGAGGGATTTAACTTTTAAAGGCATAACAAAGTCGATAGAAGAGGCTTTACGAACGGCTTGCATGGTGCTCTTTCTCATCGTGGGTTCGACGATCCTGGGACACTTCATTGCGGTTACAACCATTCCTGCCATAGCGGCGGAATGGATCGTTAATCTGCCCATCCCGCGATTTCTCACTGTTATCTGTATTCTTCTGGTTTATCTGTTGGGAGGATCCTTCATTGATGATCTTGCCTTTATGATCCTTGCCACCCCTATATTTTTTCCCGTGTTCCTCAAGCTCGGTTATAACCCTCTGTGGGTAGGCATAATGATTACTCTAACGGCAGGTGTAGGCTCAGTCATTCCTCCAGTAGCAGTATGCGTCTTTATCATTAAGAATATTACAAAGATACCGATGAGTACCATATATGCCGGTGTTGTTCCGTTCCTATCCGCATTTATTTTCTGTATGATATTGCTCTTTATGTTTCCCCAGCTTACACTCTACCTGCCATCTTTGTTCGTAAAATGAATAAGAGTCATGTAGCCGTCTCTCCGATGTGGGATTCTGGTACCGTACAAAGGTTTTAAATGAGGAATGGAAAAAATAAAATTCTGTTCGACGCCAAAGATGTGCCACATCTCCGCCGCCACAGATTCCGCCCGCATTTACCCCTCACCGCACCGTGGAGGCAAAGGAACTCTTTAAGACTGCTGTTTTGCAGTTTCAACCATTGCCTTGAGGTTTTCCTTTGACGTAAGCGGCGGAACGCCGCATCCGGCCATCAGGATATAACCTGCCTTACCGCCTTGCTGAAGACATTTCATGGTCTCCTGTTTTACATCCTCTATTGTTCCGTTAAGTAGTACGTTGATAGGATCAACATTCCCGCCAATGCCGCAGCGGCCGGCTACTTTCTGTTTGGCCGCAGCGAGATCCATGCATTGATCAAGGCTCAATATCCTCGCCCCCGTATCCGCCATCATGTCGAGAATCGGGTCGCTGTTACCGCATACGTGCAATATAACGGGGATCTTCAAGGCCTCTATAAAATGCCGGAGATGGGGAAAAACTAGTTCCCGGTAAAACCTGGGGGACACCATCGTTGCAGAACCTACTGGGTCTGCAACGATGAGACCATCGATGCCACGTTCTTCGAGGGCGTGTCCAAACCGGGTAAGCAGCACACCCACTTTTTCCATAAGTTTTTCAATCATCGGCCTTTTTTTTATGAGCGCTCTTATCAAATTTTCTGTTCCCATGATACGGGCACAACTCGTAAAAAGTCCTTCCACCAGAGACAAAACCGGCACCTCTCTTTCAGGGAGTTTCACTAGTTTCGCCGCGACATCCAGCATAAGGGGCAGCCTTCCCTTTTGATTGATGTCCGGAATGGGAAGGGCCTGCACATCCGCTTCACTCTGGAGGTTAATGGGTTCGGCCTCGGCTGCGCCGGGTGACAAAAAATTGATTGAACATCCGAAGGCTTCAGGGATAAAAAGGGCATCAATGTAGGCAAAAAGAGCGTCGTAATCAATGGCTTTCTGGGCATTGATCTGGGCTTGTACTATGGCCTCACCGTCATAGACAAGCGTCTTTAAAGGAATGCCTGAGAATCTTGCAACCCATCCGCTGACCATGGGTATTGCAAGAATCTGCTCAACCTCTTCCATCCTCATTGTCTTTCCGAAGGAATCAATCTTTCTGCTCATTTATCGCCTCCTTAGCATCTCAATAATTTGGATTAAATATCTTATTTGGTACCGCATATTCCTTATTCTAGGTATGTCTTGGGGTAACCTCGCTTATTAGAGAGGCGTAAACCGGCTTCCCCTTTTTTTGGTAACATATGCAATTTATGTGATGTTAGCTTGCAGGGCTTGCCTTGTCTGTCATCTTTCTTACAAAATGAAAGGGCCCGCTGCCGGTAAAACAACTTGACACACCCTGAATTCCCTACTAAGCTATAATATTTGAATATTATATAGTCACCTGTGAGCGGCGCAGGACCATCTAGACGGTTTATTATAGGGCCAACAGGTAGGCACCTTAGCCTAATTCCTCAGGGAGGTTGGGTTGTCCAAGGGAGTGTATGTTGAGAACAAAAAGGAATCTTCTCTTGGTTCGGCCTACGTCACCGATACCGTAAGCGAATACCGGCGCGAACTCTCGCTTTTACTTTCCGGCTCTCCGATTCGAAGATGCAAACCCGGCGAAATCATCTTTGCCCAGGGGGACGTAAGCAGCAGGTTCTATTTTATCAAAAAAGGGAAGTTTGTGGCAACATTTTCCAATCAATGGGTAATGTCAAGTATTTTGTGTCAA
>DIFC01000013.1:0-80384 GCA_002418945.1 Deltaproteobacteria bacterium UBA5758
AGATCGCCCGCATCACTGACTTCTCAGCCTTTTTCTACCTTGGAGAGCTCATCGAGTACGGGACGACGGAAAGGCTTTTCACAACACCGACGATGAAAAAGACAGAAGATTACATCCAGGGAAAGTTCGGATAATGGATAATTTTGTACTGAAAACAAATGACCTCAACCTCCATTACGGTACATTTCATGCGTTGAAGAATATCAATTTCAACGTCCACAAGAACTCGATCACCGCGCTTATCGGGCCTTCAGGGTGCGGAAAGTCCACTCTTTTGCGCTGTTTCAACAGGATGAACGACCTCATCGACGAAATACGCATATCCGGAGACATCTTTGTGAACGACCAAAAGATCGAGGAAGTTGACATCATAGAGCTTCGCAAAAAGGTAGGTATGGTATTTCAAAGGCCGAACCCCTTCCCGTTCTCCGTATACGAGAACATGGTTTACGGATTGAAGATACATGATCTGGGAAACAAAAGGAAGAAAAGGGAGATCGTGGAAGGCTGCCTGCGTGCCGTCGGCCTCTGGGAAGAATTAAAAGACAAGCTTTCCGTTCCTGCGCTCGACCTCTCCGAGGAGATAAAGCAAAGGCTCTGCATTGCGCGCCTTTTAACCGTCGAGCCAGAGATCATCCTTCTCGATGAACCCTGTTCTGCGCTGGACCCCATTGCAACTATGAGGGTTGAAGAGCTTATGATGGAGCTGAAGAAGGAGTATACCATACTCATTGTAACGCACAATATGCAGCAGGCAGCGAGGGTATCCGATTACACCGGCTTCATGCTCCTTGGCGATCTCGTGGAGTTCGGCGAGACGCCCCATATATTTACTTCACCGTCAGACGAGAGGACTGAAGGGTATATCACGGGGCGCTTCGGCTAATTCAGGCAGTCTTCAGCAGTCAGCAAACAGCTTTCAGCTGAAACAAAAAAGGCTTTTGGCTCGACTGCTGACAGCTAACTTAAGGAAACCAGGATCCAAGGAAAAAAAGGGGGGGTTGAGGGGTGGTTATTGGAAAACCTTGAATCCTGGCAAGAATGTCATTTAAAGAAGGACATGGTAGATTTCGTAGGCCTTTTTCGTTAAATCTTCTCTGAGATTCGGGTCGGCAATGTTAATAAGTGCTTTCATCCTGTCACGTACCGTTTTACCTTTTAAGGCCGCTATCCCATAGTCGGTTACCACGTAGTCGACGTCGTTTCGCGATGTCGTAACAGCAGCGCCTGTCTTCAGTACGGGGACAATTCTCGATATTCCGCCTTTTGCTGAGCTTGGCAATGCAATGATCGCCTTCCCTCCCTGCGATATACGCGCGCCCCTCACAAAATCAACCTGCCCCCCGACACCGCTGAACTGTTTCGGTCCCAGCGTGTCGGCGCATACCTGCCCCAGCAGATCGACCTCAAGGGCAGAGTTGATGGCTACCATCTTTTTATTTTGCGCTACTATGTAAGGATTATTTGTGTAATCAACGGTTCTCATCTCAATGATAGGGTTATCGTCCACCCAGTCGTAAAATTCGCGGGAGCCCATGAGGAAGTTGATAATGATCTTTCCCTTGTGAAGCGTCTTTTGCCTTCCCGTTATGACTCCTTTTTCGACCAGGTGCTTCACGCCATCTGACACCATTTCCGAGTGTATACCAAGATCCTTGAAGCTGGTAAGGTTTTTTAGAACCGCATCGGGAATCCCGCCGATGCCAAGCTGGAGCGTGCAGCCGTCTTCGATGAGTTCGGCAGCATATCTTCCGATATTTTCCTCGATCTCTGTAAGCCTCCCATTTTTTAGTTCGTGGATAGGGAGGTTTACTTCAACAAAACAGTCGATCTGCGAAACATGGATAAAGGAATCGCCGTGTGTTCTCGGCATAGTTGGATTAACCTCTGCTATAACCGTATGCGCACACTCTACCGCCTTTTTTGTATAATCTACCGAAACGCCAAGGCTGCAGAACCCTTTCTTATCGGGAGGAGATACGGTCACCATCGCCACATCTACCGGTAGAACGGTCTCAAAAAGAAAGGGTATTTCACTAAAAAAGTACGGAATATAATCAGCCCCGTTTTCCCAAATTGCTTCCCTCGTCGGCCCTCCTGTGAAGAGCGCAACATGGCGGAAGCTTCCCGCATATTCAGGCTTGCAATAAAGGGCTTCCCCCATGGGAACCATATGAATGATCTCCACACCCTTGATCTCATCCACTCTCTTCATAAGCGCGCCGGGAAGGACCAGGGGCTCTCCGGCCGCATGTGAGAATACAACTCTATCCCCTGACTTTACCCTTTTGACCGCCTCGTCGGCAGTACAGATCTTTTCCCGGTAATGGTTCATTCCTTCCCTCCTTTATCAACGCGTCGGCTCTCTTGCTCGAACACTTCACGTACAAACAGATCTAACCTCTTTTGTGTAAGATCTGATTTCATCTTTTTCGTCATGCACATCCTGGAACATCCGTTGACGCATATAAGCACATCGTCATCTGTCTCTGAAGCTATCTTTTCCACAGCCTTTCTTATCTTTCGCGGATCCACCTCTGGATTGCAGTTGCCGCAATACTTCACACGTCCCATGGATCTATCCAGAGTTTAGTTCGTCAACCCTTCCTGATGCCTGCCAGTTCCTCTGCCAGCTCTGCCTTGCGATCGAAGTTCGCCAGCCTGCCTATCATTATCTTCTGCGCCTGCGGGGACCCCGCTCCATGGAGCGACTCCGTAAGATATCCCACGGCGCCCATCCCGAGTGTAAGGTTCTCTATCAATCTCTGCATCCTGCACCGGTCCTCCGTGCTGTATGCTGCTGCGCTCTTGAAATACTTCTCAAGGTACTTGCCTATATCGGGGTTTTTAAAATCCTGCTCTCCGGGCAGGGTAACGACAAGCCCTCCTGCAATGTCCTGGGCCAGCCTGGAGATCAGGTACGGAAGGTGCGTTACATGAAGTTTGCACACGTTTGCCAGCATCAGATCGATAAGATATGTTCCTGAAGAGGTGGGTCTTCCTTCTGCCGAGCATGCCACTCCGCAGGCATATATCGTTTCGTTCAAATGTGTCATCTCTACCAGCTTGTCCTTTACGTGCGATGCCTTTTCAATGCCCTGTATCTTCGAGATGGCCTGGGCAGCCCCAATCAAGACGTCCCCCACTCCGCTTTTGCATCCGCCGTAGCTCTGTCTGTGGTATCCTGCAAACCTCTCTACGAGCGCTCCTGAGTATTGATATTCACCGCACATAAAAACTCTCTCCCAAGGCACGAAAACATCATTGAAGACGATGAGCGCCTCCTGCCCGCCGAACATTGCGTTGCCCACATCTATGTCGCCCTCTTCGAGCCTTCTCGTATCGCAAGACTGCCTCCCGTAGATATAGAGTATGCCTTGGGCATCGGCAGGCACCGCAAAAGAAACGGCGTAATCCTTGTCCGCCTCCCGCATCGTCTGGGTGGGCATAACAAGTATCTCATGGGAATTTACCGCCCCTGTCTGATGGGCCTTTGCCCCTCTGATAACTATTCCGTTAGGCTTTCTTTCCGCAATGCGGACAAATTGATCGGGGTCCTTCTGCTCTGAAGGGGCAAGCCTTCTGTCGCCTTTCGTGTCCGTCATGGCCCCGTCCACAACAAGGTCATTCTCCTGCACATACTCAAGGTACGCCCGGAACCTCTTGTTGTAGTCCGTTCCGAGTTCCTGGTCCATCTCATAGGTGACGGAATCGACTGCGTTGAAGCCGTCAAAGCCTACGCACCGCTGAAAGCAGCAGCCGGTCTTCTGGCCCAGCACCCTCTGCATCTTGACCTTTTTGATAAGGTCTTCGGCGCTCTGATGGAGGTGCGTGAAGCGGTTGATCTTTTTCCCGGTCAGGCTCGATGTGGCCGTAAGTAGCTCCTCGTGCTCAGGCTGCGTCGAGAGCTCATAGGTCATGGCGCAGGAATTTATCGAAGGTCGTATGATAGGGTGGTCAACGTAATTCTCCAGAAGTTCGCCGCCGAGATAAACGCGCTTTTCAACCTTTCTCAGACTCTCAATATATGCTTCAGAGGTCATAAGTGCCATAACATCCTCCTTTGCTGATTTTCTGATAACTGACAAAGCAATTTATATGCCACCGGGAAAACCGTTGAGCGTTAGGCTTAAGGCGTAAGGGTAATAAAATATAAAATGACATAACGTCATGAATTAACAAGATATTTTTGTTAATAAGCATCTGAATGTATTTCTTTTTTTCCTGACAACCGCCATCCTCTATGGCATTCCGTGCACACTGGCATACAAAGATGAATTATGCCGATGCATTGTTGCATCAGCACGACTTTCAGTAAGAGCATTTTCCCGTTCTATGTTGCGACATAGGATAAGCAAACTACGATATACGGCGGATTTATCTACACTGCAAGATACTGCTTCTTGATCGCGTCATCCCCTTTAAAGGTCTCGATATCGGATTCGTATCTGATATGCCCCTTATCGATGATGGCAACGCGGTCTGAAACGGCCATGGCGAACTTGATGTTCTGTTCTGACAGGAGGATCGTTGTTCCGACATCTTTGAGTTTAAGGACAAGGTCTTTCAGGGTCTTTACCATTACGGGGCTTAAGCCCTCGGTAGGCTCGTCAAGAAGAAGCACAAGCGGGTTCCCCATGAGGGTTCTCGCTATGGTAAGCATCTGCTGCTCGCCTCCGGACAGGGTCCCGCCCGGCCGTGTCTGGAAATCCTTCAAAACAGGGAAGAACTCGTACACAAGGTCAAGGTTCCAGATGCCTTTTCTTTCCTTACCCATTGCCGTACCAAGGATCAGATTCTCCTTCACGGTGAGAGGCCCGAATATCTTGCGGTCCTCAGGTACAAGGCCGAGGCCAAGACGTGCAGTCTTGTAAGGTTTCATTCCGGTAATATCTTTACCCTTGAAATAGACCTTTCCTTTTTTCGGCACGATATCCATAACGAGGGTTTTGAAGGTTGTGCTCTTGCCGGCGCCGTTCCGTCCCATGAGGCAGAGCGTCTCTCCTTCACGTACCGTAAAGCTGACGTCGAACAGTATGTGGCTCTTGCCGTAATAGGAATTGATCTTGTCTGCAACGAGGATGTCGGCCATTTTATAGCACCTCTTTTCCAAGATAGGCTTCAATTACTGTCTCGTGATTGCGTATGTAATCCGGCGGGCCTTCAGCGATAAGCTGGCCCTGGACAAGGACCCTGATGATCTCCGCGATACCGAAGACCATATCCATGTCGTGCTCGATAAAGATTGTCGTCAACTGAAAAAACTCATGAAGCTCTTTCAGGAGGCCCATCATCTTTATCCTTTCATCAGGGGCCATCCCGGCAGTCGGTTCATCGAGGAGCAGTATCCTGGGCTGCAGCGTGAGTGCTATTGCTATATCGAGCACCTTCATATCGCCATGTGATAATTCCGAGGCCTTCAGGTCCTTACAATTATAAAGCCCTATTTTGTTCAGTATAAATTCTGAGTGTTCACGGGCGTCTTTAAAGGCCATCCTGTTTATAAAGATCTTTGCATTCTTCTGAAAGTGAGCGAGAGACGCCAGGTATATATTGTCGTAAACTGACTCTTCCAGGAAAACGCTTGCCACCTGGAAGGCCCGTACCATCCCAAGCTTAACAATAGTCTCGGGTCTCGCCTTCGTTATGTCCTGGCCTTCATATATCACTGTCCCGTCATCGGAAGGAATAAAACCTGTTATCAGGTTGAAAAAGGTCGTTTTTCCTGCCCCGTTGGGCCCGATGATCGCCGACATCTCGCCTTTCCTGAAGCCGATATTCACATGGTTGGTAACATGTATACCGCCGAAATGCTTGTTAAGGTTTTTAATTTCCAGAATTGCAGGCAACCTCTGTCTCCTTTTCCTCGTTGTTTTTGCTGCCGCCGAGCCTTTTGATCCCTAGCACGCCGTTAGGGAACAGAAGGACAACTATAAGGACCACGAGGCCGATATAGAATGACCAGTACTCGGTATATTTTCCCACTATCTCTTCCAATCCCGTAAGTATCCCTGCGCCCACAACGGGACCGAAGAATGTACCCATGCCGCCGATGGTCGCCATGAGTATCGCGTTTCCGGACGTCGGCCAATGCAGCATATCGGGATGAATGCTCCCGTCAAGTCCTGCATAGAGCCCGCCGGCTATGCCTGCGAAGAATGCCGATATGACAAATGCCTTCAATTGGTTCTTGTACACGTTCAGGCCGAGGAATGTGATCCTCTGCGGATTCTGCCTGATGCTGTTTAGAACAGTGCCGAAGGGCGATCTCCTGATCCTCCACAGTATGTATATACAAATGGTTACCACAACGAAGCTGAAGAGATAATATTTCGTTACACCTCCGCTTAACAACGCCGGCTTTGCTATCGCCTGAATGCCGTCGTCACCGCCTGTGAAGTGGTAGAGCTTGAAGGTCAGGCCCCATACCAGCTGGGCAAAGGCCAGCGTCAGCATGGTGAAATATATGCCTGTTAATCTCAACGTCAAAAGCCCGATGAAAAAAGAGACAAAAGCCGCACCAACGGCTCCCAGCAGTATATAAAGGAGAAAAAACTCAGGGCTTGTTGCCTTGACAAGCATGCCGGTAATATATGCGCCGACACCATAAAAGAGAGCATGCCCGAAGGATACAAGGCCTGTTGTTCCGTAGAGAAGATTGAACGCTACGGCATAAAGGCTGAAGATGATGACCCTTGCGACAAGATGGATATAGTGTGTTCCGGGATTGACAACAACTATCCCGAGAAAGAACACGAAATAAACGATCCAGGGCAGATAATCTTTTATCTTTTTCAAGGCGCTATTTCCTCCCTACCGCTCTTTTCGCAAGAAGCCCTTCAGGTTTTACGATCAGTACTATGATCATGACGATAAAGGTGAGGACCGTGGCAAGTTCCGGCATCCAGAGGATCCCGAAAGAGAGTACCTCGCCGATGATGAGCGCGCCCAGCAGGGCGCCCCAGAAATTGCCGAATCCCCCGATCACCACCACGATCATGGAGTCGATAATAAATTCGACGCCTGCGCCGGGCGTAACGGTCCTTAACGGCGCTGCCAGCACGCCGGCAAGGCCGCCCATCGCCGTAGCCACCCCAAATACAAGCGTCATGATCATGGGAACATTCGTCCCCAGAAGGCCGAGCATGATCCTGTCAAGGGATGATGCCCTGACCGTCTTACCGGTGTCGGTCTTCGTGAGAAAATACCACGCGAAGAGGACAACAAGCAGGCCTACGATAATGATGAAAATGTTATAGGTCGGAACCGTTACCGAACCTATGTTCAAAGAGCCCACAAGGGAAGCAGGCTTAGGTATGGTCTTGTATTCTGTGCCCCAGATAAACTTTACCACATCGTCGAGGATAAGGATGAACGCGAAGGTCATAAGCAATTGAAAGGCCCCTTCTTGCGCCCTGCCGTAGATGCGCCTGAGAAAGAGGAACTCGATGATCATCCCCACTATCCCCGCGCCGACAGCCCCAACAAGCAGCCCTACCCAGAAGTTGTCGAATAGCTGCATGAGCTGATAGGCGAAATAGGTGCCGAGGAGATAGAATGAACCGTGAGCGAAGTTCAGGACGTTCACCACCCCGAAGATAAGGGTAAGGCCGCTGGAGATGAGGAAGAGCAACATGGCAGTGGAAAGCCCGCTTAAAAACTGCGCGATGAAAGTATTGATATCCATAACCTAAGCCCTGCTCCCTTTACTGAGTTTATTTACCTTTTACCTTTGTCATATAATCGATATATTCAAAGCTTGGCCACAGCTTGTCGGCCGGATATACCTTGAAGTTACCAAGCATGTACTTCGCCGGCGGGAACTTGTCGTTCTTTACCGTCGTGCCGATGGCCTGGACCTGGACGATCTGGTGCGTCTTCGGATCGATATAGGAGGTAAATCCCTGGGGATCTTCGGGACACTGGATCTTCATGCCTTCCAGGGCTTTGACAAGCGCTTCTGTGTCGTTGGCATTGCCGACCTTCCTTATCGCCTCGGCGATCATGTGGACACCCACATAGGCTCCTTCTGCAGCATATGACGGGTACCTGCCTGCTGCCTTGTAGAACTTATCAACGTAGGTCTTGTTCGCCGGCGTCTCGGGCCAGTTGTTGTGGTGGCGTGCGGACATGATGATCCCCGCAGGCATATCTGCTCCGAGGCCTGCAAGCGCCTCATAGTTGCCGCCTGCGTCGACATGAAAATATTTCATCTTGCCGAAAAGGCCGTACGGTTTTGCCTGTTTGATAAAGGCCACAGTGTCTCCACCCCACATGCCGTTTACCAGAACGTCGGGGGCAGCCTTCATGATTGCGGTAATGTAGGATGTATAGTCAGGCTCGTAAAGCTTCGGCCAGTATTCGCCAACAACCTCATACTTGACACCCAGCTTGTCCAGGCCCCATTTCAGCTCCATCCACTGGTCTCTACCGTATGCGTAATCAGGGCCGATGTAGGCGATCTTCTTCCAGTTCTTCACCTCGTCTTTCAGGTAATATGCCCCTGCCATCATGGATTGAAAGGTGTTATTTGCGCTTCTGAAATAGTATTTCTGGAACTTGTTTGCTGTCAGGTCGGTTCCTGCGTGGTCGGTGCCTACGAAAATGACCTTATGCTCTTTGCTTACCTCTGTGACCGCAAGGCCGATCGCTGTAGATATGATGCCGAAGAGAAATTTGCATTTTTCATCGGTGATATACCTCTTTGCCACGCTGACCGCATACTGCGGGTTCTTGTCATCGGTGATGATCACATCCAGCTTGGCGCCGCCCGGCAGCCCTTTCGCATTGACCTCGTCAAGGGCTATCTTGATAGCAACCTCCGAGTCCTTTCCATACTGGCCTCCGCGGCCGGTCATTGTGTAGAGCGCGCCGATCTTGATCGTCTCAGCAGCCTGCACGGCAGCAAATGGAATCAGGATGGCCGCAATGATGAATAACGAAATAATCTTATGCTTCATGTGAACCTCCTTATGATTTATTGAATGATCGACATAAAGCAATTTATATGCCATAGGGCCGTAATCTTATAAAACTCATAAAATCAATTAATTACGACAATTTTACCATGAACGGCACAACACTCGGGTTAACATATGATGCAATTTTGCATCATTTTGATGCAATAAGAAATCGCACAAGGTTACTCACTGTTGCGAACCTTGATATTCAGTTTTTTCATTTTTCGGACAATTGTGCTCTGGCTGATCTTCAAATTCTTTGCAGCCTTATGGGTGCTGCCGTACTTCTCTACGGCGTTCTTGATGATCTTGTACTCCATAAGGTTTACTATCTCGTTGTATGTCCTGTCTCCTCCATCAAATATCAAGCTCTGCGTATCAACGATGTTCCGCAACTGAAACGGCAGTTCGTCTGCCTCCACGACGTCTCCCTTGCTGATCAGGAATGCCTGTTCGACGATGTTCGACAATTCACGCACATTGCCGGGGTAAGAGTAGGACATGAGGGCCTGTATCGCCTCTGAGCTGAAATGCCTTTTCATTCCGTATCGCTCATTCATTCGCTGAGTGAAATGCTGGACCAGCGGTATCACGTCCTCTGTTCGCTCCCTTAAGGGAGGAATAAGGATCGATATGGTGTTGATGCGGAAAAAAAGATCCTGCCTGAACTTTTTGTTCTCGATAAGGACGTCGATATCCTGATTCGTGGCTGCTATGATCCTTACGTTGAGCTTGATCGTCTTGGTAGATCCCAGCCGGTTCATCTCCTTCTCTTCGATAACGCGGAGCAGCTTGGCCTGCAGCCTCAGGCTCATGTCGCCTATCTCGTCGAGAAAGACCGTCCCTTTATCTGCAACCTCGAGGAGCCCTTTCTTGCCTTTTACACTGGCCCCCGAAAAGGCCCCCGGCTCGTATCCGAAGAGTTCACTCTCGAAAAGGTCCTCCGGTATCCCCGCGCAGTTGATAACGATGAACGGGTTGTCCTTCCTGCCGCTTGACTCGTGTATCAATTTCGCCATAAGCCCTTTGCCGGCGCCCGATTCACCGGTTATTAGTATATTTGAATCGAACTGCGATGCCTTTATCGCCGTTTCGAGGATCTCTATCATCTTTTTGCTTTTTGTAGCGAACTTCGTCTGCTGCTGCTGAAGCCTCTTTATCTTATCGAGCTCCGCTAGGTAACGGTTCGCCTCCAGAGTAGCCTCATGGAGCCTGTCTTTGAGCTCAATAAGCTCGGTGATGTCTCTGACATTCGTTACGACAAGCTTGATCACCATCTTCGCCATATTAAAGACCGGCGTTCCCGTAACGAGGAGCTTTTTTCCGCTCCTTAACTCCTGCATGATAGTCACCGGAGAACGCTTTTCTATAACCTCAAGGCTTACCGACCGGTCGATTACGCCGGAGGAAACGAGCTCCCGCATGTTCTTGCCGAGCACCTCTTCCCGCTTTATGCCTGTTATCCTTTCATACGCCTTGTTTATCATCAGCGTGTTTGCATCTCCGTCGGTGATATAAAGCCCGTCATATGCGTTCTCTATTATCGCTTCAAGGTCCTTCAAGGAATGTTTGTGTTCGTCCAATGCGTTGCAGTAACCTCCCTTTTTGCTCTACAATACAGGAAATACCGTTTTTTATCAACGCAAATCGGCATTTCAGGATGTTGACTTTACGATTCCGGACATAGTATCGTTTGTAATAAATTATGGGGGTTTAACTATGGCAAGCAAGAACGTCATCTTTTTAGAAGTCATCGAGTGGTTTGACGACAGAGGTAACGAGATAGCTCACAGGATCCCCGAGGACGGCTCCGGCGAGATCAAGTACGGCGCTCAACTGATAGTCCGGGAGAGCCAGTCTGCGGTCTTCTTCTATCAGGGTAAGGCCTATGACGCCGTCGGCGCAGGCAGACACACGCTGACAACCCTTAACATCCCTATCATCACAAAGATATTAAGCCTGCCCTGGGGCTTTACGAGCCCCCTCAGGGCGGAGGTCTATTTCACCAATATGAAGGTCTTTCCGAACCTTGCGTGGGGGACAAGGGACCCCGTGGCGTTCAAGGATTCCCGCCTCGGGCTTATCAGGCTCAGGGCCTTCGGCGTCTTCAACATACAGGTCGTCCAGCCGACCCTTTTCGTGAACACGATCGTCGGGACAAAAAGCACCTATACAGTTTCCGATATAGAGGAGTATCTCGGAAGTGTAATCGTCTCCCGCTTTAATGACTATCTCGGGGAAAAGCTCGATACAATATTCAACCTCCCCGGCCAATACGATGCCATATCAGACGGCATGAGGAAGGTCCTTGAAGAAGACTTTTCCCGCTTCGGGCTCATGCTTTCCAGCCTCTATATCAACTCCATCACGCCGCCCCTTGAGGTTCAAAAGGCGATCGACGACAAAAGCAGGCTGGGGGTCTTTGATGATCTAAATAAGCTTTTGCAGATGAAGGCCGCCATGGCTTTCGAAGGTGCTGCGCAAAACCCGGGCGGAGCGGGCGCAGGCCTTGGCATGGGCCTCGGCTTTATGATGCCCTCCATGTTCGCCGAATCTCTCAAGAGACAGGGCGTGGCGGTCCGTGATTCATTAAAATGTCCCGACTGCGGAAACCCGATCAATGAAGATGCCAGGTTCTGCCCTTCCTGCGGGCATCAGCTGCTTGTATATCAGCAGTGCGGAAAATGCGGCAAAAACCTTCCTCCCCACGCGAAGTTCTGCCCTTCCTGCGGACAGCAGGCTTCGCAAAAACCGCTTCCCGTTAAATGTCCCCACTGCGGCTCCGAGAACCTTGCCGGTTCGATCTATTGCAACCAATGCGGGGAGAAGATATAAAAGCAGCTTATGGCTGACGGCTCATGGCTCATAGCAAGAAAAATCAGGTTAAGGCTAAGGTTGAGGTTAAGGAAAAACAGTATTTGCTCAACCTTAGCCTTAACCTTAGCCTGCTTTTTACTAACCGGGTTTATCGTTGAAGATCGAGCATGAATGCCCTCAGTGCGGCGCCCCTGTTGTCCTTGAGGAAACGGACAGGCTTTTATCATGCAATTTCTGCCGCACTAAACTCTCCATCCAGACAAGGGATTTCTTCCGGTATTATTTTCCTCCGGCAGAAAATATAAAGGAAGACATCTTTTTTGTTCCTTACTGGCGTTTTCGCGGCATGCACTTTTGCTGCATAACCGACCGGATCAAGCATGGCCTGCTCGATAAGACGATCCCGGCAGTGGAAAGTCGATCCCTACAGCCTTCGTTGGGCCTGCGCCCACAGACACTGAAACCGCGGTTTGTCCAGCCGACAGACAAAAGGGTGTTCCTTGAACCACGGCTGTCATTCAAAGAATCGTATATATTGACGGAACAGAAGGTATCCTTTGAGCAGGTTCCCGTCCGTAAAGACCTCACCCTTTTTGAATCCTTCGATATCCCTATCACCGAAACGGTAATTAAACAGGACGTCCTCTTTTATGAATCCTTTATCGCTGAAACGTTGAGCCTCCTGTACGCCCCTGTATATATGCGGGACGGCATAATCTATGACGCCATCTTAAAGGAACCTGCGTCGGATCACCCCTACGACGGCACTCTCGACCTGCAGGTCGCGGGAAAAAACCTTACAGCCCTGTTCCTCCCCACGATCTGCCCGAACTGCGGCCGGGATATGGTTGCAGAACGGGACAGCTGCATTCTGGCCTGTCCCCATTGCAGCTCTCTTTGGGCAACAAGCCCGGAAGGCTTCACAACAACACATTTTGCCGTTATGAGGGCGGCAAAAAGCAGCGCAGACCTCGTGTACCTGCCTTTCTGGAGGATGAAGATGAGCGTCCGCGGGGTCGACCTCAAATCATATGCCGACCTTGTCCGGTTTGCCAATCTCCCGAAGTCAATCCGAAAGGAATGGGAGGAATCTGCATTGTATTTCTGGGCGCCTGCATTTAAAGTACCTCCGCCAACGTTTCTCATGCTTTCAAAGCAGCTTACCTTGCTACAGCCCGATAAGAATATCGACGATAACCTGACGGGAATACGCGTATATCCTGTCAACCTGCCGGGAACGGAGGCCATCGAGAGCGTAAAAATAACCATTGCCGATATGTGCGCGAGAAAAAAGATCTTTTTCCCTCAACTGGACAGCACCGGCGCTGAGCGCATCGAATGCCTGCTCGTCTACTATCCTTTTATTGATACAAAGAACGAATTTATTCAACAAGACCTCCGGCTGGGGATACAGAAGAATGCGCTGAAGATGGGGCAGAGGATATAAAAACCAGCTTACGGTTATCAGTCCACAGCAAAATCTGTTCAATGTTCAAGGTTCTATGTTCAACGTTAAGACCAAACAGACCAGATAAACTAAATGACCGGATAGACCGTGCCCATTGCTGACTGCTGATAGCTAGCTGACTGCTGCTATTTAATCTTCCGCTTGACTAATCCTGTATTCGCACTATAATGAAAAATATAGAGCGAACTACAGGCTGCCCACAGAATGAAAAGGGGGTTATCATGGCAGTAAAAAGACAAAAGAATGCTCCAAGTGCAAAAAGGTCGCCGGCAAAAAATAGTAAAGCCAGGAATTTTGACGCTGCATTAGCGGCTTTTGCGCTGCTGGCTATGGAACGAGTCCGCAATGCAAAGGACCCGTTCGCAACAGGGGTAAAGGTCGCTGAGCAGATACGGAAGATAGCGGAGCAGGTGGAATACGAGGTGCGCGCCGAATCCATGGCTCTTACAGAGGCCGGGTACCTCTCCAGTGATGCCGTTGGCGTTGGGGTCGGTGTTTTTTAGACCGAACAGCTAACCGACAGAACGATAGGCTTGACAATCACTGTATTGCGGGACTATTCACGCTGACCGATACCAATGAATGGACCAGCAACCCCCTCTCCCTGACCCTCTCCCGCCAGGGGAGAGGGAATAATGTTACCCCGAAGAAGGGCTTCGGGAAATCTATTAAGGGAATAATGTTACCCCGAAGAAGGGCTTCGGGAAATCTATTAGTTGAAGCGTATGTGAAGTATATCCCCGTCCTTCACGATATAATCGCGGCCCTCAAGTCTCAGCAATCCCTTTTCTTTCGCCGTATGCTCCGAACCGCACCGGATGAAATCGTCAATATTGATCACGTCGGCTTTTATAAAACCCTTTTCCATGTCTGTATGGATCTTTCCGGCCGCCTTAACGCATGTGGTATTCGCCGGGACCGTCCACGCTCTCATCTCCTTACCGACAACCGTATAAAACGTGATGAGTTCCAGCGTCTCATAGCCGACCCTGATAACCTTCCCAATGGACATTTTTTCCATGTTGTAAAGCTCCATATAGGAGCCCTTCTCTTCGTCAGGCAGCGCAGAAAGGTCTTCCTCAAGCTTGCCGCAGATATATACGACCCTTCTTCTGTCTCTTTTCGCAAGCCCTTCTACTGCAGGGAGTGGGAGATTACTCCATGCATCTTCGTCAACATTGGCTATGTAGAAAACAGGCTTTGTCGCGATAAGGTTAAATGACCGGATTAAAGGCCTTTCATTTTCGTCGTACCGTTTCATATCGACAAAGGCCCCTCTCTCGAGGGCTTCCTTTACCTTAAGGAGCAGATCGTGCTCTGCTTCCCCTTTCTCTTTCGAAACCTTTGCAAGCCTTTCGACCTTTTTCAGCCTTTCTTCGACGATCTCAAGGTCTGAGATCAGGATCTCCGTCTCAACAATCTCAACATCCCTTTCAGGATCTATGTTACTATATACATGAGGAATGTTCTCCGCTGCGAAACACCTGACCACGTGGGCTATCGCGTCAACATTCCTGATATGGGAAAGAAATTTGTTGCCAAGGCCTTCACCTTTGTGGGCGTCTTTTATAAGACCCGCAATATCGACAAATTCTATTGTCGTAGGGGTCACTTTTTCAGGTTTCAATATCTGCGCGAGCGCCGCCAAGCGTTCATCCGGCACCGGGATGACACCAACGTTAGGATCAATTGTGCAAAACGGATAAGGGTGGCAGGGAACGGACAATGCGGTCAATGCATTGAATATCGTTGATTTGCCGGAGTTCGGCAATCCGATCATCCCGCAGGAAAAACTCATTAAGCAACCCCTTTCAGCCTATAGCTTTCAGCGTTCAGCAGCCAGCGATAAGCAAATAACCAATGACCAAACATCAATCACCAATTAATACCCAATAACCAATAACCGAATACCCAAACGGGAAACAATACCGGGAGGCTTTTATTTGGTTATTGGATACTGGTGGTTAATTGGAGCTTGGTTATTGGTGATTGGATATTCATATTCTGCTCTCCGCCCTTAGCTCCCGGCTCTCGGCTATCTTCTGTTATACATGCTCATCGCTTTTGACTTGCTGTCGAATATGAATATCCTTGCCGCTTCTATAGCGGTCTCTATCGTTTCGTTCATTATTTTCATTTCGTGGTCCCCGAAATGGGATAGCACATACTCTTCAGGCTCTACCCCGGGGTCTCTCCCGATTCCCAGCTTCAACCGGTAAAATTGAGAAGAGCCAAGGGTTTCTATCACTGACCTTACCCCTTTATGTCCGCCATCGCTTCCGCCTAACCTTATCCTTATCCTCCCCAGTTCCATGTCAAGGTCGTCGTGGACCAACAGGAAATCTTCGACGGATATGTCCATCTTCTTCATGAGGGAAAAGACCGGGCCGCCGGAGAGGTTCATGTATGTTAACGGTTTTGCAAGGATCAGGCTTTCTGAGTAGCCGATCCTGCAACCGGATAACTTTTTGCTGAAGGGGACCTTCAATGCCTCGGAGAAGCGGTCTACAACAAGGTAACCGACATTATGCCTCGTACCTGCGTACTCAGAACCCTTGTTGCCAAGGCCGCACAAGAGAAACACTGATACCCCTATTCTTCCTTTTCTTTTTCTTTCTCTTTCTTCTCGGGCTCCACGGCTGCAACCTCTTCCACTGCAGCAGGTTTTTCTTCCACTGTCGGCGGTATGATCGTTATCACTGCAACACCTGTGTGCTCAAGCAGTTTAACGCCGGGGATGGATATCTGGCTTACGTGGTAAGAATCGCCTATGTCAAGATCTGTTATGTCTATCTCGATCTTTTCGGGTATCTGGGTAGGAAGGCACTCCACCTTAATCGATCTCAGGTGCTGCTCGACGATGCCATCGTTTGCTTCACCCTTTGAACGCCCGATAAGGTGGATGGGTATCTCCACCTCTACAGTTCTTTCCATCGATACCTGCAGGAAATCGATATGGAGGATCTCGTTCTTAAGAACACTCTTTTGAACATACTTTATCATAACCGGCCTTTCATCTGCCTTTTTCTTGAGGCCGTGCACCTCCATATTGAGGATCACGTTTCTCTTTAACTGCTTCCCAAGCTTCTCCCAGTCTTTCGTAGACACCGAGATAGCGAGAGGGTCCACTTCCCTGCCGTATAGCACCGCAGGTATCCTTCCTTCCTTCCTTAACCGCTTCGCTACGCTCTTTCCTTTCTCTGCCCTTATATCTGCTTTTATGAATATCTTTTCCATCAAAAACCTCCTCGCGTGCCTAAATAAATAGTGAACTTACCGATTCATAATTATGGATCCTTTTGATAGCCTCACCAAGGATCGGTGAAACATCGAGTATCTTGATCTTTTTTGATCTGCTGGCGCCCTCTGAAAGCGGTATCGTATTCGTCGCCACCATCTCTTTGAGGGGAGAGCTGTCGATCTTCTCCACGGCGCTCCCCGACAGCACGGGGTGAGAGCAGCAGGCGTAGACCTCCTTTGCGCCGTTTCCCATGATCGCATCGGCAGCCTTGACGATCGTTCCGCCTGTGTCGATCATATCATCGAGAAGTATCGCAACCTTGTTCTTTACATTGCCTATGACATGCATGACCTTCGCGACGTTTGCCTTTTCTCTCCGCTTGTCTATGATCGCAATGGATGCGTTCAGGCGCTTGCCCAATTCTCTCGCCCTCTCCACGCCTCCGGCATCAGGCGACACGACAACGATCTCGCCTTTGATCTTTTTGAGGTAGGCAAACTGCACCGGCAACGCGTAAAGATGGTCCACGGGTATATCGAAAAAACCCTGTATCTGTCCCGCGTGAAGATCCATCGCCAGTATCCTTGATGCGCCCGCCACTGTGATCAGGTTCGCCACAAGCCTTGCCGATATCGATGTCCTTGGCACGACCTTTCTGTCCTGTCGCGCATAGCCGTAATACGGGATAACAACCGTTATCCTGTCAGCAGATGCCCTCTTCAGGGCATCGAGCATAACGAGAAGCTCCATCAGATTCTGGTTGACGGGCGGACATGTCGGCTGGACAACAAACGTATCCATTCCTCTGACGCTTTCGTCGATCTCCACCTGTATCTCACCATCACTGAAATGACTGACCCTTGCCTTTCCCAGCCCCACACCGAGAAACTTGCATATCTTTTGCGCAAGCTCTGGATTCGCATTGCCCGTAAATATCCGTAACCTGTCCAACAAAGTCCTCCTTTAAAAAAATTCTGGGGCGGGAGGATTCGAACCTCCGAATGCAGGCTCCAAAGGCCTGTGTCTTACCGCTTGACGACACCCCAATATAATATTTATTGAGATGGCTGCTTGTTTGCTTCTTTTTCGTAGGCTTCCAGCACGCTCGATTCTATTTTCTGCCTTGTGGCATTATTCAGGGGGTGCACGGTGTCCCTGTACGATCCGTCCTTCATCTTCTTGCTCGGCATAGCTACGAAAAGCTTACTATCGCCGTGAATGACCTTCAGGTCCCTAACGATAAAACAGTCATCGAAAACGATTGATGCATAGGCCTTTACACGTTTTTCGTTTACCGGGAATATTTTGACGTCAGTAATTTCCATATACCCATCCCTCCTATAAACTGTGCGCTAAAAAAACCTTTCCCAGGCCTTTCGCATGGGCCAATGCCTTTTCTGCATCATTTTCGCTTTTAAAAATACCAAACACAGATGAACCGCTACCACTCATCAGGGAACCGACGGCCCCGCTTTGTTTTAATGCCGTTTTTATGGTCTCAATTTGTGGGCACATTATGGTTCCGACTCTTTCCAGGTCATTCTCTAAGATACTCGCTATGTCATATAAGGTCTTGAATTTTCCCAACAATTTAATATCATTTTCTGAATTTGTCAACACGATTTTTAGGCGCTTATAGACCTCTTTCGTGGGCATTTCTACACCAGGATAGACAACAAGGTACCACATGCGGGGGAGCTCGATGGGGGCGATTAGCTCGCCTATACCGCGCATCACGCAGGGTCTGCCGTACAGAAAAAGGGGGACGTCGGCACCTATTGTCTTGCCGAGATCGAAAAGCTCGTCTTCCCTGACATCAATGCCCCATATCCGGACAAGCTCCCTGAGCACCGTCGCAGCGTTGCTGCTCGGACCCCCGAGACCGCTTCCGATGGGTATGTTCTTTTCAACAAAAACCTCTACCCCTTGTCTGATCCGGTAGCGTTTCCGGAGAAGTTCAACGGCTCTGAATATGGTATTGCCCCTGCCCTGCGGCAGGACCCCTTTATCGTCCTTTACGGCTATCCCGCGGCCTTTGGTCTCTTTTATGTTAATTACGTCATATATGGATACGGGGTCGACGACGCTCTCGATGTTATGGTAGCCGTCCGGTCTTTTTGAAAGGACTTTCAGGTAAAGGTTGACCTTTGCAGGAGATAAAACCGTGCGTTCCATCAGGCGTCAGGCAAAAACCTTTCTGTTTGGCTATTAATATATCCCCTCCACATGAAATTTATCGATGCTGAAGCCGGGGTTCGCAATAAGATTTACCTTTGTCTTGTATGTATTTTCAATGAGCTCGATGGAGCTCTTCTCTTCTTCATAGAGCAGGCTTGCAACCTCAGGCGCAACATTGACATTGAAAACCCTTCCTTCGCCCTTCTTGCATGAGCTCATGAGGTCTCTCAAAACCTCATAGCACACCGTATACCGTGACTTGATATAGCCTGAGCCGTCGCAGTTCGGGCAGATCTCTGTGAGAAGGTTGGTGACGTTGTGGCGCGTCCTCTTTCTCGTGATCTGCACAAGGCCTATCTCGCTGATGGGATAAACAAAGGTCTTTATCCTGTCCTTTTTTAGTACTTCGACAAGGGCCTGAAAAACGGTTTCCCGTGACTCCCTTTTTTCCATATCGATAAAATCAACGATAATGATGCCGCCTATGTTCCTCAGGCGTATCTGGTAGGCGATCTCCTTTACGGCCTCGAGGTTCGTCCGGAGTATCGTGTCTTCAAGGTCTTTTTTGCCCAGATATCTCCCTGTATTAACATCAATGACCGTGAGCGCCTCGGTATAATCAAGTACAATATATCCTCCGGATTTCAACCAGATCTTTTTCTGGAGCAGTTTCGCGATCTCCATCTCAATGCCGAACACCTCAAATATGGGGTCTTTTTCCTCGAAGTATTCAACCTCGCACTTCTCTTCGGGCAGATATTCCTTAATGAAGATCTCCACATTTTTGAACACAAAAGGATCGTCAACGATGATCTTCTTCAGGTTGTGGGAATGGAGGTCTCTGATGACCCTGAAAATAATACCAAGGTCCTGGTGGAGTATCGACGGCGCCCTGACGTTCTTTGCCTTTTCCTGTATGCTTTCCCATATCCTTTTCAGGAAATTCAGATCGCTCTCGATCTCATCGCCCGTCTTGCCTTCAGATGCGGTCCTTGCAATGAGTCCGTATCCTTTCGGGCATATCTCTTTCAACAGGGCCGCAAGGCGCTTCCGCTCGTCCTCCTGTTCGATTCGGCGCGACACCCCGATATGATCGGTTGCGGGCATCAGGACAAGAAGTCTTCCGGGCAGCGTTATCTTTGACGTAACCCTCGTCCCTTTCTGGCCTATCGGCTCTCTCGAGACCTGAACGATCAGCTCCTGGCCGTCTTCGAGAACTCCTTCGATCCTTTCCCCCAGCTCCACGACAAGCCCCGAATCTTCGTACTCCTCATACATCAACCGGTCCAGAATGATATCCCCGACATAAAGAAAGGCGGATTTTTCAAGCCCTATATCGATGAAGGCGGCATCCATTCCCGGCACGATCCTTACCACCTTACCTTTATAGATGCTCCCTACCATACTGTTATCGTTCTTCTTCTCGATAAAGAACTCTACAAGAACACCGTTTTCCAGAAATGCGATCCTCTTCTCGTTAAACGTTACATTGATTATCAATTCAGATGCCATGTAGTCTCCCTGCTTGTACCTTTACTATCCTTATAAACTGTCCCTGCAGCCATAGCTGCTTGATGCCTTTGCCCTGCCATACGAAAAAAGACCTTTTTCCTTTCTCTTTCCATTTTATGGCCTCTTCGTTAGTATACCCTTCTGTGACCAAAATGTAAGAAAAATCTTTCACGCTGTCCTTCAGGCCTCCCTCTATGTATTCGTAAATCTTCATCCCCTTCGGCAACGATCTGTTCATCCTATGCATAAGGGTCTCATCCATTCCGATGTCTCCTTCTGCCTCGATCTCAATAAACTCGCAGGTGCTTTCGATGCCGACCGGCAAGGCCTCTGTTAATGCGATCTTCGGGAGGGGGCGGTACCTGCCGTGCATCCTGATCGCAATCCCTGACGCCCTGAAGACGCGCAAGAGGATGTTCATTGTGTCGATGTGCCCGATATACCGGGAATCACCGTACTTTCCATAACGAAAGGTAAACTTCTTAGTATTGCGTGTTTCGTATATTGTATTAAATATCTCGCCCCTCGCCCCTTGTTCCTCGCCCCTTGTTTTCTCTTCTCCGCTTCCCTGTTTCCCCGCTTCTCCGCTTCTCCGTTTCACTTCTGCCCTTCTGTCCGTAGCGCATCCCATCCCGCACCCTGCGCAGCCGCTGTAGCAATCGACGCTCCCCTCGCACTCAAAGGCCTTCCTGTATTCATCCTTGAAAAAGACAGTATCTATGCCGGAATCGATGCAGTCCCACGGCAACGCCGCGCCCGGCTCTTTCCTGCCGGTATAGTCGGCCATCGATAGTCCGTTCTCCCGGAACCAACGCTCGTAGCTGTCGAAACAAAAATATTCGCGCCATGCCTCAAGCCTTACACCTTCCTTAAAAAGATATTCAAAAAGGCTTGAAACCTTTTCATCCCCCCTCGACAGCACTCCTTCAATGATGCTGAGCTTGATATCCCTGTACTTTATCCTTGCCCCTTTCCCTTTGAGCAGCCCCTTGAGCAGCCTCATCTTCTCGTGCAAGATATGCTCTTCATCCATAGGCAGCCACTGGAAAGGGGTATGCGGCTTCGGGACAAAAGGAGAAACAGAAAGGTTGACCTCTATCCCCTCCTTTTTAAAAGGGAAGAGGATCTCCTTTACTGCGGAAAAATCGTCTTCCTTTTCCCATGGAAAACCGATCATGAGATAAAGCTTTATCCTCTTCCAGCCGTATCTTTTGAGAAGCGGCAGATGATCAAGCAGCATTTCTATGTTGATATTTTTGTTTAGCCTGCACCGCAGCTCCGCTGTAGCTGCCTCAAGGGCGAAGGTAAACCCCGTTCGCGCCACGCTGCCTATCGCGCTGATCTCATGTTCTCCTATGCTGCCTACCTTTAAAGAGGGCAATGAGATCGATATCCCTTTGTGCCTGTCCCGTACATGCTCCATAACATCAAAAAGGCCACTGTAATCTCCCGAGCTCAGCGAAAGAAGGGATATCTCTTCATACCCTGTCCTGCCTATCCCTTCGTCGATTATCCTGCACACATTTTCAACAGACCTCTCCCTGTAGGGACGGTATCCGAAGCCTGCGAGGCAGAACCTGCAGCCGTTTCCACAGCCTCTCGATATCTCTACGTTGAGCCTGTTATGGACGCTTCCGACAACAGGGATCGGGGGGCTCACAGGGTGGTAAGCGCTGTCAAGGTCTTTCACGTAAAGGCGCCTAATCCTTTCCTTCGGGAACAAGGGAGAATAAACGCCGTCAAGTTTTGATAACGCTTCAATCAGCTTCGCCCTTTTTATACCTTTTAAAGATCTTGCCGCGTCAAGAATGTCCGGCAGCGCTTTATCTGCCTCCCCCACGACAATGATATCAAAAAATCTCTCGTAAGGTTTCGGGTTCAGCATCAATGGCCCGCCGCCGATCACGACAGGCTCCCGCTCCCTCCTTTCATCCGACCTGACCGTTATTCCGCCGAGCTCCATCATATTGAGGGCGTTCGTTACATTCAGCTCGTAGGTCAGCGAAAAACCGACAAGGTCCATCTTGTGAAGAGGCGTCCTCGATTCCAGCGTGCACAAGGAGAGCTCGTTTTTTCTTATGTACATGTCCATATCGCTCCATGGCGCAAAACACCTTTCGCACCACACGCCCCGGATATTGTTCGCCAGCTCATAGAGCAGGAAATGGCCGTAATAGGACATTCCGATCTCGTAGACGTCGGGATAGCAAAGGGCAAAGCGGACGTCCACTTCATTCATGTCCTTTGTTACCCTGCCCGGCTCATTCCCCGTGTACCTAGCCGGTCTCATTATTGTTCGCGGTATGTTTATCATCCTCTTCTGAAGATTCTCCTTATAAAAATCACATCAGGTACATTAAATGAAGGCATCTCTGCCGGGCTTGTTTCTCGAGACTAACCTCGCAATTAAACCGTTCCTGTAGCAAAACGTCGTGAGGCGAGGAAGCCCTGCTGTATCATTCCCCCTCACCCTGACCCTCTCCCGCGAGGGGAGAGGGAACATTGTTGCTATGACCCTTTTCCGCGAGGGGAGAGGGGACGCTGTTGGTATGACCCTCTTTCGCAAAGGGGAGAGGGAATAATGATACTGCAAGTGCTGCCCGTGCCCTGACCGTTCTCCCGCGAGGGGAGAGGGAACATTATTGCCCCGAAGCTCTGCTGTGGAAGCCCGGCTGTATCATTCCCCCTCACCCTGACCCTCTCCCGCGAGGGGAGAGGGAACATTGTTGCTATGACCCTTTTCCGCGAGGGGAGAGGGAATAATGATACTGCAAGTGCTGCCCGTGCCCTGACCGTTCTCCCGCGAGGGGAGAGGGGACGCTGTTGGTATGACCCTCTTTCGCAAAGGGGAGAGGGAATAATGTTGCCGTCCCGCAAGAGCGGAAGCGACGCGGCGATCTCATTCTGTCCTTTTTTTAACGTTGAACATTGAACGTAGAACGTTGAACGAATCTTCCTATCAGCTAGCCATGAGCTGCCCTTCTCTCACAAATGTTCCTTCATCATCCTCTCCAGGTCTTTCATCACCATATCCTGGATCCGCTTCATTGCCTCAGGGCTTTCCGCCTCAAACCGCAGCACGAGTATGGGGCCCGTGTTCGACGGCCTCACAAGCCCCCAGCCGTCGTTCATGACCACCCTTACCCCGTCTATGTCAATTACCTGATAGCGCTCCCTGTAGTATTCCGTAAGCCTTTTCACGACGTCGAACTTCACCGCGTCGGGACAATCCAGCCTTATCTCCGGCGTCGAATACATCTTTGGAATATCCTTCAAAAATTCCGACACCGGTCTTTCATCTTTGCACATTACCTCGAGAAGCCTGAGAGAGGCATAGACGGCATCGTCGTAGCCGAAAAATTTATCGGCAAAAAAGATGTGGCCGCTCATCTCTCCGCCGAGAAGCGCCCCTGTCTCCTTCATCTTCTGCTTGATAAGCGAATGGCCCGCCTTCCACATGATGGGAACACCACCGTGTTTTTCCACCTCTGTATAGAGGTTCTTGGAACACTTCACCTCTGAGACAAAGGCAGCCCCTCTATGCTCCTTCAGGACATCTCTCGCAAAGATGATCATAAGGTAGTCGCCCCAGATGATAGTCCCTTCGTTGTCTATGACGCCTATCCTGTCCGCATCGCCGTCATAACCTATCCCTATGTCGGCCTTATTCTTCAGGACCGTTTTTCTCAGCGTCTCTATATTCTTCTCAACGGTGGGGTCGGGAAAATGGTTGGGAAAATTTCCGTCCATTTCGCAAAAGAGCGGAATCACATCCTGCCCCATCTCCCTCATTATGGGAACGGCTATAACACCGCCGGTCCCATTGCCGGCATCAACGACCATCTTGAAACGTTTTGTGAGCTTGATATTCGACCTCAGAAAGTTATAGTAATCCTCCACAAGGTTTTTATATTCCCCGTATGATCCATTTCCTTTTACAAACCTCTTTTCTTCGATTATCTTCCGCACATACTGGATCTGTTGGCCGTAGATGGTCGATTTACCTACCGCTACCTTGAAACCGTTCTGGTCTGCCGGGTTGTGACTGCCCGTGATCATTATGCCGCCTTCGACGTCGAGGTTGAAGAGCGAGTAATAGAAAAGGCCCGTTGGGAGCACACCGAGATCGGTCACATCGAGCCCTCCCTCGACCATTCCCTGCACAATAAGGTCCCTGTAATGTTCCGAGCTCAAACGGCAGTCCCTGCACACCGAGACCTTTCGCTTCCCCTCCTCGGCCATGAGCGCTGCAAAACCCTTTGCTATATCGGTTACCACATCATCGGTAAGATCCTTTTCAACCTTTCCGCGAATATCGTATTCCCGGAATATTGCCGGATTCATCAATTGCCCCCTTCCTGTTTTTTCTCGGTTACGCGTTCCAGTTCCACCGTCACGCAGTTCTTTTTGTCCATGCAGTCGATTTCGATCACATCAGGGTTGCCCCACGCAGCGGGAAATCCGCCTCCGAACTGAAGCATCATCAGATAGGGAAAAACGCTGTGATACAGATAGCCGCACATGCCGCCTGTATTGCGCCCGCTCAAATTTATCACGTCGCCCACTTTGTGCCCGGCATTGCAGGCGCCTTTCACTCCTTTTATCGTTCCCTTCACCCGGTATCCCGCCTCTTCTGTCCCTGCCATTTTCCTCACCTCCCGATATTATTCTGCAAACGCCGCGCCGATTATCGCTGCGTCTTCTCCGAGTTTCCCCCTTTCCACGCTGAGCCCTTCCAGCGAGGCCTTCATTGCCCTCTTCTCCATTGCCTTTTTTGCTTCATCGACAAGGTATTTCGTGCCGTACACCACGCCTCCCCCCATCACGATAATCTCCGGGTTCAAAAGATTTACCAGGCTTGCCATGCCTGCCCCCATATACTCTATAACCTCGGCCCATATTCTCCTGCACAAATCATCGCCCATCATCCAGGCCTCTTCGATATGTCCGGCATGGAGCCCCTTCAGGTCGCCCCTGGCAATCTCCCAGATCTTTCCCCTGTAGCCCTCCCGCATAACGCGCTTTACCCTTTCAACGATGTATGAACCGCCGCAATAGGCCTCAAAGCAGCCGTAGTTGCCGCAATTGCACCGGTATCCGAAAGGATTGAGGATGATATGCCCGACCTCGCCGCCGACATTCGCAAAGCCCCTGCAGAGCACTCCGTTCGCAATGATTCCTCCCCCTATCCCGGTTCCGGGGTATATCCCGATCATGTCTTTTGGTTTGCTGTTCAAACCGAAACGCCATTCTCCGTATGTCGCTGCGTTCACGTCGTTCTCAACGAACACGCCGATCTTGAAATATTTCTCCATATCAGCCTTCAAGGGGGCGTTCTTCCATTTCAGGTTTGGAGAAAAGAGTATCTCCTGTGTGCCTTTCTCAATCTGCCCGGCGCAGGCTATCCCGATCTTTTTTATCGATCTTCTGTGAAGACCCTTCTCCCGCAGCATATCGTTCAAAAGATCGATGATGGCGGTCTTGACATTTTCGTACCTCTTATCTCGGCCGACAGGGACCTTTCTTTTGCTTATCACCGAACCGCTGTCGTCGATAAATCCGGCCAGGATCTTCGTCCCGCCTATGTCGATGCCTATCCTCATATTCTCACCACTAAATAACCTGTATCTTTAGCTGTCAGCGATCAGCCAAAAGACTTTTTTGCTTCAGCTGAAGGCTGTGTGCTGACTGCTGACGGCTGCCTTTTAAGCATCTCTATCAGCATCATGGCGTTCTTTACCGCCTTGCCGGCGTGACAATTGTTAAAGAAGACGAATGTAGTCTTTGCCTGCCGGGAGATATTTTGTATTGGAGCGACAAACTCTCTGATCTCCTTTTCGGAATAGAGGTAGTTATAGCGGACATCTACCGGCTCTCTGAACCACGCCCTGTTCCTGCCGTGGAAGCGAAAATATCCTGTTGACGAGGTCAACACCGGCGTGAAAGGCAGGAGGCCTTTAAGTTTGGGCTCGTCAACGATGCAATACCCGAATGCCAGGCCCCTCAACATGTCCAGATACCTGGCGTCTGACCATTGAACGTTCCTGAACTCAACTACGGACTCGTACCCTTCGAATTCATCCCTCAGATCTTTCAGGTAGTTTATGTTCTCGTCGCTGGGAGCAAATGAATAAGGGAACTGGAAAAGGACCGCTTTCAGATTGCCGTCCAGAGGCGCCACGCCCTCCTGAAAAAGCCTGCACTGCGCCCTGAAATCCTTGCCCTTCTCATGCGTCAGCCCCTTATAGGCCTTTACAACAAAGGAAAATTCTTTCGACGTCTTCTTCGAAAAAGATTCCATGGTCCTGATCGACGGCATAGCATAGTAGGTATAATTGACCTCGAGCGCCTTGAACCCAAGGTTCGTTTCATAATACCTGAGCATGTCCTGCTTCTTTATCCCCGGCGGATACACTTCGCCTATCCAGTCATCAAAGGAAAAACCGCTTGTTCCGACAAACATCTCACCCATGAGTTTTAGTTTGACATCTCCTGATCCTTATACATAATATATGTGAATACCTAAAATCTCAAGGTAAAAAGGGGAATCGATGAGCAAACAATACGTACTGGATGACATGACCCTGAAGGAGTCCTGGAGGCTCTTCCACATTATGGCAGAGTTCGTTGAAGGCTTTGAAAATCTTACCGAAGTTCACCCCGCCGTCACCATATTCGGAAGCGCTAGGTGCACAAAGGACGAACCTTTATATGAAAAGACATACGACCTGGCCAGGCTCCTTGCCACAAACGGCTTCAACATCATTACCGGAGGAGGCCCGGGAGTCATGGAGGCCGCCAACAAGGGCGCCAAAGACGGAGGCAGAAGATCGGTGGGGATCAACATTGAACTGCCTTATGAACAGCGGCCAAATCCCTACTCGAACGTGAGGCTCAGCTTCAGGTACTTCTTCATCAGGAAGGTCATGTTCCTTAAATACGGCATGGCCTATGTCGTCATGCCCGGCGGGTTCGGCACCCTTGACGAATTCTTTGAGGCCATTACGCTCGTTCAGACAAAGAAGATGAAGCCCTTCCCCATCATCCTCGTCGATTCGTCATACTGGAACGGCCTCCTGGAATGGATGAAGGCAAACATGCTGGCTCAAGGAAAGATCGTCGCAGAAGATATGAACATCTTCAAGGTCATGGATGACCCGAAGGAGATCGTCGACTACATCAAGAGATTCGTCATATTGTAAGAGGAGTCACGTTATGAAGACCGTGAAGCAACCCAAGTGGGACAAGCAGGGGGGCGCGCCGATCATTCTTGCGAACCCCGAAGGCCCGAACAAGAACCCGTCTTTTTTAGAGCCGCTCAGGGCCGGCCAGGAAGCTACGGGAACCATAGGGGGCGTAGAGATAGCCGTCCTGCTCACCGACATCCTCACCACCACCAAGGCACAGGGAGAGATCGTGCGCATGCTCGATGGCCCTCATGATATCGACCGCTTAGGAGACCTCTCTGTAGGCGATATCGTCCTTATCGGGCGCGATGAGATGTACAGCCTTTATATTGATATGGATCCTTGATCCTCCCCTGCCTCCTGCTCTAATTTCCTCGCAAAGACAAGGTATCCCGTATGCGCTATCATGCGGTCCGTTGGCCGCACCCTTTCCGCTACGGTCTTGTATTTCCTGAGCAGTATCTCTATGACCTCGACCAGGCCGAACCCTTTCTCCAGCCCCCTCAGGAGATCCGATATCTGGTTTGCCGTCGGAACAATCATGCCAACCGGCGCGCTGTCTCTGATAAGCCTTCTTGCCGCCTCAAGGCATAGCCATGGCTCTCTCACATCGATGAACGCTGCGTCGAAAGGGATTTCGCAGGCATATTCTTCAACGTTCTCGTTACGGAGCTCCGTATTGTCCCATTCAGCGAAACGCTCGATATTCTTCTTTGCGTTCCTGTGGTGCCTCTCTTCCTGCTCGAAAGAGACTACCGCTCCGTCGGGACCGGCCATCTTCGAGAAAAGGTAGGTCATGGCCCCGCTTCCTGTTCCGATCTCAACGATCCTCGTCCCGTTCCTGAGGCCAAGCTTGAGACATATGAAGGCGCTGTCCTTGGGGAAGACGATCTGCGTCTCGCGCCGCAGGCCGTACATGATGATATCCTCTATGGTCGGCTCGTATACCTCATACCGGCCATATCTCATGCCGTACCTCTTCCCTATCAGCGAGGCATAGTCAAGGATGCCACCTTTCCCGTGGAATGCCTGGCCTGTTATGATCTTCTTGAAATAGCTCTTGTCCTTGTAAATGATCCGGATATAATCGTTCTCTTCGATTGTCTTCATCGTTCATCCTTATTAGCTATCAGCAGTAAACAAAAAGCAGACTAAGGTTTAGGCTGAAGCTGAGCAAATTCTGTTTTTCCTTAACCTCAACCTGTTTCTTCTCGCTATGAGCAATGAGCTGTTTGCTGCCTTATTCATTCCAGCCTGTATTCTACCGGCAGGATTACGGCCATCCGGTAAGGGATCCTCTGGGAGAACCTGGTCTTCAAGACCGCATCTTTTGCGCTCTCATCGAGGGCCCTGAAACCGGAACTGTTGACGACCTTCAGTTCTTCCACCGCGCCGTTTTCCAGAACCACAAAGGACAGGAGGACCTTTCCTTCCCAACCCATCCTCCTCGCTCGCTCCGGGTATGTAATGTTCTTCATGATGTTTTCCCTGATGAAGGCAAAGCTCCGTTCTGCCGCGCCCCCGCGCCCATAGTTAAGCGTTCTGCCCTGCCCTCCTCCGGCGCTGCCCGGCATCCCTTTTTCAGCCAAACCGCTTTCCTGCTTTCCTTCCCCGCCGCCCGGCACTCCAATGTTGCCGTGCGCGACCACCTGCCCCTGCGGGTCTGAATAATGGCCCGCCGCTTTGTGCGCCTCGATTGTTTTCGCTGTTTGGACGCTTGCTTTTACTACCGACGGCTCTTTTTCTCCATGCTGAGGCTCCGCCGTTCTTCCACGCCCTTCGTCTTTTGCTCCTCGTTCTTCGGGCTGATCTCTCCCCCTCCTTGCACCGGCCGCATTACCGCCTCCGCCGCCGGCCGCTGCGGTCTTTTCAAGGGTAAAATCGATCAGCATATTTTTTGGCTTGCTGTATTTTTCAGCGGGCAGAATAAAAAAGGCGGCAACAATAAGGATGTGCACCATAGCGGAAACGCCAAAACCTGCAGAATGCCCTCTCATTGCAGCGCTTCTTCTGTCTGGAGGCTGACCCTTCTGAAACCCATGGTCTTCACGACGTCGAGGACCTCAACAAAATTCTGAAGCGCTATGCCCCTGTCAGCCCTTATGAGAAACGGCGTATCTCTTGAAACATCACTGAGGCGGCTCTTCAGAGAAACAAGGTCAACCAATCTGCCTTGATAGTATACATCCCCTTTTCCGTCGATCTCGATCATGCCTGTTTTCATCGCCTTTTCGTGCTTGCCGGAGACCTTCGGCAGTTCAACGGGTATGATCCCGCTTGCCACAAAGGTGCTCGTCATCAGCACGATCGTGAGAAGGACGAGCATGACATCGATGAAAGGTATCATATTGATGTAATCAAACTCTTTTTCTTCCATTCTCTCTGTCCCACTCAAGTAGCTTGACCTTCACTTTGCGCACGAGAAGATTGTAAAAGATTATTGACGGTATGGCGACGAGCAATCCTACGGCCGTTGCTTTCAGGGCAAGGGCAAGGCCGACCATGATCCTCGTAGCATCGACATACCCTTCAGCGCCTATCGTGTAAAAGGTCAGCATGATCCCGAGAACCGTCCCAAGGAGGCCGATGTAGGGCGCGTTGCTCCCTACCGTCGCTATAAAGGACAACCTCCGCGTCATGTCTATTTCGAGAGACTTCCTGTCGTCTTCATAGTTGCGGATATCCACCCTCTTCAGAAAAAGCATCCTTTCAATAAAGAGGGCGAGGGCAACAAACGAAAGGATCACAAGTATGGCGATGATCCCGTAATCTATCGCATATGCCAGCCAGTTCATTGCCATAATTTATTATAAATACTGCTGCTTGTCAAAACTTCTCGACCTATGGTATTATCAGCTTCATTATCATACAAAAGGAGCTGTAAATGGAAACCAACGACAATAACGGCTGCGGGGAAGCCGGGCTTTCGGAAAACCCCGAACTGATAAACATCAGCGTTTCCCCCGGAATAGAGCTGAAAAGCCACATATTCCTTATGTCGCCGCTGCCATGCTGCGCGCAGGCTGCGCTGCCTTTCTGGGCAAAGGTTTCGGGAAAGCTTCACAGCGGCAAACCGGAGGACGTCCTCGCAAGCGCCATTGTTACGCTCTACGACGACGGCGGTTCAAACATCATCCAATATTCGGACACCTTCGCGCTCGAAGCCGGTGCAATAACCGAATTTGAGGTAAAACTTTTGGAATTCCGTGACCTGACAAAGGGCTACAGCATCACCATCACGGAAAGGGGATCCCTGTAAAGACAATAGCGGTGAACAAAAAAGGTCCGACATACCGGCCATTCTCAGAGCTTTCCGAATTGATGAAGAAGACAAAAATACCTGCCGTCAAAGTACAAGCGGACGGCGACGCTGCGTTCTCGGAGGCGATGAAGGACGTCAGGACCATTGACAGGCTAAAGAGAAGGCGCATCGAGAAACGCCGGCCCAAACAGTTAAAGCATCATAACGAAGATGATGCAAAGAGGATCCTCGAAAAAACTGTCACAGGAGATTACCCCTTCAATGTCGTCAACATGCCCGAATATATGGAAGGCCATATCGAAGGCATAAACCCCGTCGTCATGGAAAAGCTCCGCAATGGCTAATTCGCTATACAGAAGATCCTCGACCTCCACGGCTGTACGCTCAATGAGGCAAAGGAGCGTTTTGAGCTATTTGTCAGGGAGATAGTCCGCGAAGGCCTCAACTGCGTTAAGGTCATTCACGGCCGGGGGCTGAAGTCAAAGAGCGCGCCCCTGCTGAAGGAAAATCTCAAGAAATGGGTCGTGAAGGCAATGCACAGAAAATGGGTCATGGCCTTCTCCAGCGCGACAATGCCGGACGGGGGCCCAGGCGCCACCTATATCCTTCTCAGGAAAAGACCGGAGAAGAAGAAGATACGTATTATCGGGTGACCAGTGACCAGGGACGTTTACTGACCAGGGACGTTGGTAACTTCTGTAACTTACTCATGATCTGTTCCCCGTTTTTATCATCTTTGATACCTCAACATACGTACATTCATTAAACTGACGGGTTCTTGGCACAGAGGTTTGCTCGTATAACATGGTGAAGGATATTGCACGCATCCAATCGTTTCTTGCGCAGCGACATCTTCCTCCATGAATTGAAATATTTTTCTTTGGCTGCAGCACGTTAGTTACCAAAGTTACCAACGTCCCCTCAGTCGGTTGTCCCCTCAGTCGGTGAAAGCTCTCAGCAGAATTAGCTTTAAAATATCTTCCCTATTTGTTATAAAAAACAAGGAGGTTGGGGATGAAAAAGATCGGCATTATTGGCGTCGGGAACATGGGCGAGTCCATCATCAAGGCTCTCCTGAAAAAAGGCATCAAAAAAGAATCGATCACATTTTCTGAGATCAAAAAGGAACGCGCACGAACCGTTAAAAGGAATTTCGGCATCAAAGAGTCCGGAAAGCTTGGCGACCTTGTGTCGGGCGCCGATTATATCATCCTTGCCGTAAAGCCGCAGGATTCGAGAACGGTGCTCGCGGAAATCGCGCCCTTTTTTGATCTCAGCAAGATCATTATTACAATAATGGCAGGGGTAACAACCTCAAATATACTTTCGGCCATCGGAAAGCCCGTCAAGATCGTCAAAGCAATGCCGAACATCTGTGTTAAGGTCGGCGAAGGGGTGATCGGTATTACTCACAATAAGACCGTAAAAGATGGAGAGCTGAAAAATGTCAAAGATCTGTTTGAGCCTCTTGGAAAGGTCGTTGAGATTGGAGAAGAGCTGATGGACGCCATGACGGCGCTCGGCGCCAGTGGGCCGGCATTCTTCCTCCTCTTTCTTGAGGCGATGATCGACGCGGGACTTAAGGTGGGCATCCCAAGGGAAAAGGCAAGGGTCATCTCCGCCCAGGTGGTTAAGGGCACCCTGAAGATGCTTGAAGAGGAAGGGATGCACCCTGCGGTCATGAGAGACATGATTACTTCGCCCGGCGGCACAACTATTTCCGGCATAGCCGTCCTCGAAGAAAAGGCCTTCAAAGGAATCCTTATCGAAGCGATAGAGAAGGCCAGCAAGAGGGCAAAAGAGCTTTCATTATAATGTTGAACAACTTCCAGAGCAAAAGGCAACAGATGGTCGATTCGCAGCTTATCCCGAGGGGTATCAGGGATAAACGGGTGATCGATGCGATGAAAAAGGTGCCGCGCCATCTCTTTCTTGACGAAGCCCTCTGGCCGCAGGCTTACGACGATCATCCCCTCCCTATCGGTGAAAAACAAACGATTTCCCAACCCTATATAGTGGCGCTCATGACGGAACTCCTCCGTCTCACGGGCAGAGAAAAGGTCCTCGAGATAGGGAGCGGATCAGGCTATCAGACAGCCGTCCTGGCCGAGCTCGCCGAACAGGTTTATACCGTCGAGAGGATACCGTCGATCGCGAAACGGGCCAGGAGGCTCTTCGACGACATGAAATACCGGAATATAATTATCACCATCGGTGACGGGACGCTTGGCTGGAAGGAACACAGCCCCTACGACGGCATAATTGTAACCGCAGCTGCGCCCGATCCTCCCAGACCGCTCCTTGAGCAATTGGGCATCGGGGGCAGGCTTGTGATACCCATCGGGAATGAATTCTCACAGGACCTTATCGTGTATACCCGCGAAGACGGCAACAATTACAGCGAAGAAAACCACGGCGGGTGCAGATTTGTAAAGCTGATAGGAGAGCGCGGTTGGAGAGACTGAACGAAGGGACCCGCAGCGTCTATCCTTCTCCAAATGAAGAGATGAAGGTCGAAAGGCTTTACATGAGGGACCTCAGGAAGCTTCCCATCATCTCCTTCGAGGAGGAAAAGGCCTATGCAGTAAGGATAGCCCAGGGTGACCCCGAGGCCAGAAGAAAACTGATAGAGGCAAACCTGAGACTCGTCGTCAAGATAGCGCGCAAATATACAAACCAGGGCATCTCGATCCTTGACCTTATCGAGGAAGGGAATATCGGCCTTATCAGGGCGGTTGAAAAATTTGACCCCGCAAGGGAGTGCAGGTTCTCCACCTATGCGACATGGTGGATCAAACAGGCCGTAGAGAGATCGATAGCGAACCACTCACGGACAATACGCCTCCCTGTGCACGTCTCATCAAGGATCCATAAGATCGCAAAGCTGACGAGCCATTATATGGAAAAGGAAGGGAGGGAACCTTCGATCGAAGAGCTCTCACGCGACACGGGTCTCAAAATAGAGTTTATCCGGAATCTCTTCTCTATGATAATAAAGACCTATTCCCTGGAGACGCTCATCGACGAAGAGGGGAAGCTCACCCTCGAAGAAGTGCTTGCGGATCCTCTCATCGAGGAGCCCCTTTCCGTTCTTGAGCATACCAAGAGGGCGGAAGAGGTAGCGTCATGGCTCGATACCCTCACTGCCGACGAAAAGAAGGTCGTTACCCTGAGATACGGCCTCGATGGCGAGGAGCCTCAAACCCTTGAATCTATCGGCAAGATATTCGGAGTAACAAGAGAGCGGATACGTCAGATAGAACAGAAGGCGCTTAACAAGCTTCGGCGCACAGTCAAGAGAAAAAATATTGGAACAGAAAACATCTGAAACACACTCTCCCGGCAATCCTGCACGGGACATCGTCAAAAAGGGCTCCGTCATAACACTGATAACACTTATCAGCAGGCCGTTGGGCTACATCAGGGAAGCAATACAGGCATACCTCTTCGGCGCGACCCTTCTCGTTGACGCATTTATTGTTGCCTTCAATTTCCCCGAGCTCATTCAAACCCTCTTTTTTTCCGGGGCAACGAGCGCCTTTCTCATACCCGTCTGCACCAGATACCTCCATGACCGCAATGAGTATTCCAGGATCTACTCCACCTTCATAAATTTATCCCTGATGATCACCTTTTTCGTCTCAGTTGTATTCTTTCTGTTCAGCGCAGCCATCACCGGCATGATTGCGCCCGGCTTCAGCCCCGATGCAAAGGAGATCACGAAAGGCCTCTTTATCATCATGATACCTGTCATCTCGCTCCACACACTGCTGTCCGTCATGAAGGCATTCCTCAACGCAAAGGAACACTTCGCTGCGCCGGAGATGTCGGGGATCCTCTGGAACATCGCCTTTATCGTAGCAGCGCTCACCCTGAAAGACAGGTTCGGCATATACAGCCTTGCTATCGGGGTCACTGCCGGCTCCTTTCTGCAGATCATCATGCAATACCCTTATCTCAGGAAGCTGGGTATTCGCTACAGCTTCTCGCTGGATTTCTCCCACCCCTCTTTTTCGGAAGCAAGGAGCCTTTTTTTAGGGGCGCTGATTGCCACATCCATTGTCCCCATCAACAGCTTTATCGGCAGGATCATCGCCTCCTATCTTCCCCAAGGCGAAGTCGCGTCTCTTTCTTATGCGTTTCGGATATTCATCCTGCCCTTCAGCCTTTTCGCAGTGCCTGTTTATACGGTCACCTTTTCAAAGGTCTCCAGATTTTACCATAACAGAGATTGGCGCAGCATATCTGCGCATATTGACAGCTCGATCATTCTGCTGTGCATCACGCTGATACCCTCTACGATCCTGCTCTGCTCGGTAGGGGACATCTGCACAAAGATCCTTTACGAGAGGGGCGCCTTCGGGGCATATGAAACGTATATCACGAACCGGGCCCTTTTCGGCTACAGCATAGGACTCATCTTTTACGCGCTCTCTATCTCACTGGTAAGGATATTCAACGCCCTCCACGACATGAAGACCCCTGCCCTCGTGGGAATAACATCCATCTTTCTCAATGCTGTACTCGCGTCTCTCCTCATGGTCCCTTTTAAAAACCTCGGGATATCCCTCGCGACCTCGATCGTGTCGCTCTATAACTTTGCATTTCTCTATGTCCTTCTCAGGAAAAAGATCGAGTACCGCATGACAAAAAGGACGTTCAGGGATATTATTAAAACGCTTTTCGCGGGGATTACGCTCACGCTTGCCATCGCCCTGGCGCGCCATTTCTTCGCCAACGATTACGCCATTCTTTTTTCCTGCGTCCTTCTTACGGCAATAATCTACGGGCTATTTTTTAAAGACTACTATCGTTCGCTCCTGAAAAAATAAGAGGTCTTTATTCCAGGCCCAGCTTCTGTCGCAGTTGTTTTACATATTCCAGTCCGTCAGGTTTGAAGGGCTCCGGGGTCCATGGCATTTCGCTCAGCGTACTCATAATAGAAGACAACTGGTCAAAGGGGATCGATATGAACTGAAGCCCTTCAGGGAACAACCGTCTCCGCCTCATTCCAAAGCCCATGCCTGATGTGATAAAATTTACTTCGCCGCTCAGGAAGGGGTATACATAAAGCCATGCGCAGCCTATGGCGGTCGAGTACTGGCTTGACCATTTTTTTCCCGTATTGTAGCTCATGGCCCTGAGGATGGTCCATGCCTGGCTTGTCGGGACAAGAAAGATCATCACGTCGGGGTCAAAGGAGAGTTTGTCCAGAGGGGAGAGGACAACATAGTTGACCGAGTTCCGCGCAATTCTGGGCAGATAATTGTAAACCCTGGCGGCAGCCCGGTTATCTTTGAAGGCGCCCAATCCCGCGCCGAATTCTCCGCTTATAAATTGAGGTTCGCCCTCTGATTGTCCCAATACGTACGGTCCGGCCTCGCAGGTGTGGTTCTTTGCGTCCGCGTAAAAGACATCTCCTCCCTGTGCCTTTTTAAGCATTTCGCAGAGGGCCATCTTTTGATCGAGCCTGCTTATGCCTTCCGGCTGTCTGACCAGGTACTTTACGCCGACCGGCTGGGTCTCGAACCTGAATTCGTCGAATACGGCAAAACTTTCATTCATGTGCCCCTCCGTTCCAAGCATTACTTTGCCTTGCGATATTTCTCCCTCAACTCCTTTTTCAATATCTTTCCCTGAGGGTTCTTGGGCAAGGATTCTACAAATTCTACCGAACGCGGCGCCTTGTACCGGGCAAGGTTTTCCTTGCAGAAATTGGCGATATCATCTCCGGTGGCAGTCTGTCCCGGCTTCAGAACGATCACTGCATGAACCCTTTCCACCCATTTCTCATCGGGGACGCCGATCACGGCGCACTCCATCACTGCCGGGTGGCGGTAGAGCACCTCTTCCACCTCGCGCGGATAAACGTTTTCGCCGCCTGAGATCACCAGATCCTTCTTCCTGTCAACAATATAAATAAAGCCCTTATCGTCGTAGTACCCCATGTCGCCGGTATGCAGCCACCCGTCGACGATCGTCTCTTTGGTAAGGTCCGGTTTATTCCAGTAGCCCACCATAACAGACTTGCTCTGAACGATGATCTCGCCTACATCCCCCGGCTTCACATCATTGCCTTCATCGTCCACAATCTTTGCATGGACCCACAGGCAGGGCTGTCCACAGGAGGCGAGCACCTTCTGCTCCTCGGGGGATTTATTGACTACATTATGCGATTCCATCGACATAATCGAGATATCGGGGCCCGACTCTGTCTGCCCGTAGCCCTGGGCAAAGATGGGGCCGAACTTGGCCATCCCCTTGCGGAGCAGCTCCACGGGCATGGGAGAGGCTGCGTACCATATCCGGTTCAGCTTTGTAAGGTCATAACGGTCCATATCAGGCACGTTGAGCATGCTTACCAGGTGGGTTGGGACAATATGGATATCCGTTGCCTTTTCGTCTGCGAGGGCTTGCATGGTTGCCACAGCGTCGTAGGAACGCTGCGGCATGATCACGTTGCATGCGCCGGCGCAGTAAAAGGCCCAGAAGTGCGACCAGCCGCCTATGTGGAAGAGGGGGAGGATCATGATGTGCTTGTGTTCAGGCAGAATGCCGATCGTAAACACCTTTGTCCGGGCCTCCTCTAGCTTGCGGTAATGCGTATAGATGGCGCCCCGCGGTACTCCGGTGGTGCCGCTTGTATAGAAGATGATCACAGGATCGTCTTCATCAACCACTGCAGGTGGCTCCTCCTGGGGGAAGCGGGCAAGAAGCTCATCGTGATCAAGCATCCCATCGGCCTTGCTTTCCAGCGAGATAAAATGGGAGACCCTCGTTAAGCGCGAACGTATTTTATTGACGATCTCCACCAGTTCGGGACCGACGAACAATGCGCGCACCTGCGAGTCGTTGATGATGTAGTCAAGCTCATCAGCGCCCATCCTGGGGTTGATGGGACAGACGACAAATCCTCCTTTCATTGCAGCCCCGGTAACATCGGTGCACTCGAGACAGTTCCAGGAAAGAAGGCCGATCCCGTCGCCCTTTTTGAGCCCCAACGACAAAAGGGCGTGTATAAGGCTGTTGACGCGGCCGTTATGCTGGGAAAAGGTAACCCTCTTCGCCCCGTACACAAAAACTTCACGGTCTGCCCTGAGAAGGGCGTTCCGGTAAACAATATCTGCATATGTGCCGATGTTGTAGCGGCTTAGTTCTTTTAATATTAGTTTTTCTGACATCTTGTCCTCCTTGCAAAAATGAACTTTCGCGGCGCTGTTCTTTCCTTTATTTATGGCTGCTGAGCATCAAGGGAATAAGGTCGCAAACATTTTCAGCCTTCTCAAGCGTATCAACAAAAAGGGTGATCTTTTCCAGGTTGTCTTCCGGAACAGGTTTGCCTCCGTAATGCGCCGCTTCCTTGAAGCGTTTTATAATCTTCTCTTTTGACAGCGGGTTTCCGGGGAAGCCGCTGGGGATGGGTATCGATATGTGATATGTATCCCCTTGTGTGGTCGCCACATCCATGTCAGCCCTCAGGCTCAGCCCTTGCCTTCCGCCTTCAAGGGAAGGATCAGGGGCAACGTGGATCTTTTTGACCAGCTCGGTAATCCTGGGGTCCTTGATGTAAGATTCATCAAAATGGTGTATTAAAGACTCCTTTCTCAGCAAGGCATTGGCAACGCAATACTGGACGCTGAATTGTGCATCCACTCTCGGGTTGTTCCCGATCTTGAACTGACCGCCTACCATGTGGTGCGCATAAGGGGTTATTCTGACATTGATCCCGGCCACATTCTCCGGCGTAAGACCCTGTTCGTCCATCAAACCAAGGATGGCATCGGTGCTGGATATGGTGTTTCCGCAACTGGGATAGATCTTGAAGGAAACCTTGTCAAGCTGAAACGTTTCCCCCAGTCCAGCCGTTATAGCCTGAGGATCATATTTATCCCCTGCATAGAGATGGAAGTATCCGTAAACACCCTCTAAAAAGTTCTTCGGGCCCGTAATCCCCTTTTGCGCCATTTGAATGCACGATATAGCCGCTTGAGAGATCAGACCCTGCCCCACTCTTACCGCTGTTGTTCCATCGACGATGCTCTGGAAGGTCTGTATCGGTCTGTTGAAGCCCAGGGCTAAGGCGCTCCACATTTGCTCCGGATTAAGACGGAGTATTTTGCCTCCCGCGGCAATGGAGGCAAAAATACCGCAAACCCCGCTGGGATCGAAGCCATTATACGTTGAGGCGGAATTGATCCTGATGGCCATGTCAAATCCTAAGACAAGACCGGCCAGGAATTCCTTTCCGCTGCAGCCGCCGGCCAATTCAGCGGCTGCGAGAGCTACCGGAAGCGCAGAGCCGCCGATATGCATGCCCGGCGGCATGTGATCGTCAATATCCAGGGCGCGGGCCATGGTGGAGTTGACAAGGGCAGCGTTGTGCGCCGGCATCCTGTCTCCGTAGATCAGAACGGTTGCCTCTTCTTTTCCTCCCCACTCCTTCGCCATGTTGAGCACTGTCCCGCATCCTTCAGATGTTGCTCCGCCGACGATGGCGCCTAGATTGTTCATTATCATGTCTTTTATCACACCGACCGGCTCCTGTGGGATATCTTCAAGTCTGCCGTCCAGAATAAAATCTACAAACTGTTTTTCCAGTACCATTTCTCTTACCTCTATCCATATATGCGCACCTTAAGCACAATCGGGCCCTTACACTGATATCGGCTTTGGTTTGTACTCACCGAAAACATCCTTCAGCACCCTGGTTATCTCTCCGATGGTGGCGTAGTTCCTGACCGCATCCTGCAGAAAGGGCATCAGATTCTCAGTGCCCTGGGCCGCCTTTCTCAGCGCCTCCAGTGACGACCGGACAGCGGCGCTATCCCGCTCTGCCCTCAATTTCTTTAAGTCCTTTCTCCGTATCTCCAGGAGCTGCGGGTTCGGCTTGTGCATCTCATAATGTATATCCTCTTCAACGCAGAATTTATTCAGCCCGACGCGGACCTGTCTTCCGTCTTCCAGCGCCTTTTGCTTGAGGTAGGCGGAGCGGCTTATCTCTTTCTTCAGCCAGCCTGACCGTATCACCTCCATCATCCCGCCCTGGGCCTCTATCTTGTTGATAAAATCGAGCATCTCTTTTTCGATCCGGTCCGTCAATGTTTCTACATAGTAAGAGCCGCCGAGGGGGTCAACGGTATCGCAAACCCCTGATTCGTAGGCAATGATCTGCTGGGCCCTCAGGGACATGGTAACGGCCTTCTTCGTCGGTATCGTCAGCGCCTCGTCATAGGAGCACGGCGCTATGACGGTACAGCCTCCCATGGCTGCCGCAAGGATCTCCATCGCGATCCGGATGATGTTGATCTCCGCCTGCTGGGCGGTCAGCACCGAGCCTCCGGTATTGGGGTCGATGACGCACCGCATTGCCTTGGGGTTCGCCGGATTATACCGTTCCTTGATCAATCTGGCCCAGAGCCTCCGCATGGCGCGGCTCTTGGCCGCCTCCTCGAAGAGATGGGTGTGAATCGCGGGGTGTTGTGAGATACGCGCCGCGAACTCCCCGACATCGATGGTGCCCCGCTTGCGGCCCTCCTCTACATAGAAGAGCGCCGTGGCGAGGGAATAGGCCCCGTCCTGGACCACCGTGGAGCCCTGTTCGTGGATCGTGTAGGAGTTGATCTGATAGGTCAGGTTGGGGATATGCTTCAGGCCGTACTCGACGAGGTCGAGGCTCAGCCGGAGGCTGTGCTCGGGGGGAAAGATGTAGGTTCCCCTGCCGAGGTACTCGTCCATCACGTCAGGCTTGGCATCGCCCATCATCTTGTTGACAGGGAAGCCCTTCTTCTCTGCCGCCACGGTATACATGGCCCAGAGGGGAAGCACCAGCGAGCTTGTCGACCCCCGTATGGTCACCCTGTCCAGCGGGATATCGGCAAGCAGGTCCTCCACGTCCTTCAGCGAGGAGAGCGATACCCCGATAAGGCCGACCTCGGCCTCCACGAGGGGATCGTCGGCGTCATACCCGAGCTGCGTGGGGATGTCACAGGCAACGGCCATATGCGTGTTGCCATGGGCGAGGAGGTGCTTGTGGCGCTCGGCGGTCTCCTTCGCCGTGCCGAATCCCGCATAGTCTGACATGGGCCAGATCCTGCTGCGGTACATTGTGGGGGTGATGCCCCTGACGTAAGGATACTCCCCGGGGAAACCGATATCTCTCAGGTACTCCGAATCGGCCCTGTCCACGGGCGTATAGAGGGTCTTTGCCGGTATCTCGGTGAAGATGTCCCTCTCGGGATTCTCCTTTACATACTCCTTCAGGCTGCCCTCTTCCCATTCTTTCTGCTTTGCTGGTATCTCTGATATCTTATCGTTCGGCATCATCTGCCCCCTAATGCTTAACGCTCTTTTGCCTTATGATGATGTTCGTTCCGGCGGTTTTCGAGCTCACGATAGAGGTCGTCTATCCCGATATTATTGAATGCCTGTGTCTGTATGACAGGCGGCGCTGATTTTCTCGTGCTCAGGGCCAAGATCTCCCTGATGCTGTCTGCCAGTCCATCTCCACCCAAGTCTGCTTTGTTGATGACGATGATATCGGCAACCTCCAGCACCCCTGCCTTCATTAACTGCATGCTGTCTCCCCAGCCGGGCGCAAGTACAAGCAAGGTGGTATCTACTATTTTGGTGATGTCTATTCCCTCCTGACCTATCCCCACGGTCTCAATCACAACAACATCTTTGCCGGAGGCGTCGAATATATCTACAGCAGCGCCGACTGCCTTAGAAATCCCGCCGTAGCTGCCCCTGCTTGCCATACTTCGAATAAATACCCCGTCATCTGAATAGTGCTGCTCCATCCTTATCCTGTCCCCCAATACCGCACCACCGGTAATTGGGCTGCTCGGGTCAACGCAGATTACCCCGACCGTCAGGCCTTTGCTTCTCATAGCGGCGACAAGCTTATCTATCAAGGTGCTTTTCCCGCTGCCCGGAGATCCGGTTATACCTATGCGGTAAGCCCTACCCAGCTTTGAAGAAACGGCCTCGAGTATCCTGGAAACGCTTGCATCATCATTTTCGACCATCGTTAAAAGACAGCCAAGCGAGCTCTCGTCGCCGGAAAACGCGCCGGCTATAAGTTTATCGACATCCTGTTTCACGAATCTTCACCCTTTATGTTCTTTCTGATGAAATCTGCGATCTCCGATATTGGGGTGCCGGGTCCGAAGATCTCTTTTATCCCCTTTTCCTTTAAGCTTTTCCTGTCCTCGTTGGGGATTATACCGCCGGCAAGAACCAGCACGTGCCCCATTCCATTCTCTTTCAGCAGGTCTATTATCTTTGGGAAATAATAGTTGTGACCCCCGGAGAGCAGGCTCAATCCAAGTACGTCAACATATTCCTGGCTGCACGTCCTTACAATATTCTCTGCGGTTTGTCTCAACCCCGTATAAATGACCTCCATGCCTTCATCGCGCAAGCCCATGGCGAGGGTGATCGCTCCTCTGTCGTGGCCGTCCAACCCCGGCTTCGCTATCAATACCTTTATCGGCTTACTCATCTCAATATACCTCCTTTTCTCTTCAGCTCATTTTTTTCCGATATTATTAAGAAACAGTACCTTCCTCTCTTAATAGGACATGTATTTAGGCAAAAATGTCACAATCTGCGGGAAAAACATAATTATTAAAGCGCAAATCCACATTCCTATAATGAAAGGCCATACCCCCCTGAAGATCTTTTCCAGAGGGATCTCAGGGAAGACCCCCTTTATCACATACACGTTGACCCCTACAGGGGGGGTGATCACACCCATCTCGGCAACGAGTACTATCATTACGCCAAACCATATGGGATCAAAACCTAAACGCTGTATTACCGGATACAATACAGGGACTGTAAGGACAACGAGGGCAAATGAATCCATAAAACAGCCGCCGATCAGGTAACCGAAGACTATCATGATCATAATGATGATCGGATGCAGGGCCAGTTCGCCCAGCCATTCCGATAGGATAAAGGGGACACGGGTAACAGCCATAAAATGACCGAATATGGTGGCGCAGGTAAGAATGAGGAAGATCATGGCTGAGATCTTGGCCGTTTCCGCAAAGCCGGTCAACAGATCCTTCCATTTCAGCTGACGCCTGGCCAAACCGATGATCAGCGCCCCTGCCGCCCCGGCAGCACCTGCTTCCGTGGGGGTAAAAAAACCGATCAAGATGCCGCCCATAATGAATACAAAAAGGATCAATACCTCGGTTATGCCAAGAAGAGAGCGCATCTTTTCTTTGAGGGTGGTCTTTTCCCCTGGAGGGCCAAGGCGCGGATTTCTGCGGCACATAATATATACTGTAAGGGCAAAAATAGTGGCAAGCATGATTCCCGGAATGATCCCGGCGATGAATAGCTTCCCTATGGACTCTTCGGTCAACACGCCGTAGATAATGAGAACGGTGCTGGGAGGGATCATGATGGCCAACGATCCTGCGCTGGCAACGCTGGCGGTCGCCATAGACACGTCATAATCATGCTTTATCATCTCCGGCACTGTTACTTTCGACATGGTCGCTGCCCCGGCATTCGTCGAGCCGCAGCAAGCGCCAAAGGCAGCGCAGGCATAGCAGGTTGCGACAGCCAGACCGCCGGGCAACTGCCCTAACCATTTGTATGCGCAATTGAAAAGACGGTGGCTTATCCCCGTGTAAGACATGATCACGCCCATGAAAACGAACATGGGAAGAACAGTCAATGCACCGGAAGAGAAGGTCGCAAAAAAGTCCTTGCCCAGTATGGCAAATGCACCCTCCAGCGAGGTGGCAAGGGCAAAACCGGCAAACCCGACGATGCCCATGGCATAGGCTACAGGCATCCTCAGAATAAACAGAACAACGAGAACAATAATACCGACAATTGCCAAGAGATTGGGATTCATCTTTTCACCTCGCCGGCTATCGATTCAACAATATCGGACACAATCAACAGGGCCATAAAGAAACAGGTAAGGGCTATTATATATACAAAGGGATAAAAAGGGATGTACACGGTCATGCTTACATCGCCTGTTTTCTGGAAGCTGTTTCCCAATACGGCTAATTGCCAGGCAACAAGGAGAAAAAAGCCCATGCTCAGCAGGCTGATGACGCCGTCGATCACCACCTGCATTCTTTTGGGTAGACGATCCATGAACATGTCTACCCTGATATGACCTTTTTGCAAGGTGCAATAGGGCATTGCAAAGCAGACCAGTATTACCTGGATAAGACCGACGATATCGTAAACTCCCTGAATAGGCCTTCCGAAACTGCGGAATATAAATTCCGTTACGGTTATAACCACCGTAATGAATATGCCTGTATACGCTATATAGTCACAAAACTTGCAAGCCTTTTCTATTTTTGTTTTTATCTGCATACTGCATCTCCGGCTTTGGGATTTTATAAGGGATGCCTTCAGAAAGGCATCCCTTATATATTATCTCACGGTTTCCAGGGCTTATATTCCTGTTTGTTGTATTTTTCCGCGATCTTCCCTGCGTCTTCAACGATCTGTTTCCCGGGAAAACCTTTGGAATTGAGTAGTGTGATATACTGTTCCTTGACCGGTTCTATAAGCTTCTTTAATTTTGCCATCTCTTCGTCAGGCAGATAAAGGAACTCATGTCCCCCTGGCTGTTTTTTTGCATATTCCATTGCCAGTTTTTGTTCACGTTCCCAGAATTGGCCTGCCTCTTCCACTCCAGCTGCTGAAACGGCGTCAAAGGCCTCCTGGAGATCCTTTGGCAATGAGTCCCATACAGATTTATTCATGATAAATACCATGAACTCCGAGTAGAAGATCGGGAAGAATGTAGAATATTTAAAGACTTCTGCATGCTTATGGTTCTTGAGCGTCTCAGGGGGAGAAACAAGCCCGTCTATGGTTCCCTTTTTTGCAGCGAGATAAACATCAGGCATCGCCATAGCCACCGGTTGTGCTCCCACTGCCTTTGCGCCAAGGGCGCCTGCCCCTGTAACCCTGAGCCTCATACCCTTCAGGTCGTCGGCCTTGCGAATAGGCTTGTTGGAGTGGACCCATCCCGGTCCTGTGCCGTAGGTAAGCAGCAATTTTACATCGTCAAATTCTTTCGGTTTGTATTTATTGACGAATTCCCACGCTGTAAGGCTTGCAGCAATACAGTTCTTTATCGGGGCAATCCCGGACTGGCTCAACGTTAAGAAGACCGGAAGGCGGCCTGGTATATATCCGGCGGACTGTATGGCGCTATCGGCAACCCGCTTGACCACTCCATCATAGTTGTCAGCCCCCTTGAGAAGGCTCTCACCGGGAAAGAGCTTTATGTCCAGCACATATTTACCTTTCGCGGCCTTTTCCACCATTTTGAAGTACCGGGGATACTGATCCGTATGGATAAACGCGGTACCGCCAAAATGGCTTGCCATGCTCAGGGTTATCTTTTGCTGGGCATGTACGGCCGGCACGACGGACAAATAAAAAAACAGTGCTACAAAAACGACAACAAACATATTCAAGACAGATAATTTTTTCATTGTTCCCCTCCTTTTCTAATGTTCTCACGAAAACATTTTTCTTTATTCCACATTTTTATTGGCCTGTCCTTCAACATACGCTGACCTCCCACACCTCCTTTCGCACTTTTGTATTGCCTCTCTGTTTCTTTAACTGCAACCCTCATCCAATCTCTATAAAACCTTCATCTCCGTTTACCGTAACCATATCCCCATCCTTAATATATGCAAAAGGGTCCTGTTCGGGCCGGTGGACCATGGGCGTGCCGGTGATCACCGCGCTTACCGCCACCACTCCTTCTGCCTGAAGATTGATAATGCCCCTGGGGGCATTGCCCCGTTTATACGTTGCATAGTATTGCCATGAACCGGTTGTCGAACCTTTTCCGACGGGGAAAATAAGAATCTTTCCGGCAATACTTTTGCCCTCAAGATCATGACCAGGCTCCCTGACCTTGCCTGTATTGGGATCTACCCCTCCTGTAAAAGATATCGGCATACGGGATATGATCGCCTCACCGCTCGCAATGCCTTTTACGATAGTCTTCGCTTTGATTTTCATCATTGGCGTCCCCTCCATGTGCCTGCTATTGCTGTTTCGACACATTCTTTGGTTGAACCGAACCAGGTTTCCATCCCGGTAACGTTATGCGAATAATAACTGGCCCTCGCCGAGTTCACCGCTATAACCCTTACGCCTTGTTTCGGAAGGTAGAGATAGGGGCCGCATGCCGCGCCGATATCGGCCACAATCCGGCCACCAGCCGCGCTGATCTTTTCCCAGTAGCCCATCCTTTTGCAGAGGGTCTTCACCCAGCCTGATGTGCAGAACCATAATTGCGTTTCCGGGTGGACCTTCCTGCCCTCCAGAAGGTCGACCGCTTCTCCTATCTCCTGTATGGTGCATTGCGGGCAGCCAAAGATCACCAGATCCACCTTTTGGTCGGTAGCGGTCGAGATCTCTCTATATGCCTTATCTACATCCTCCTGTGTAAGCGACAGGTGCTCCAGAGAACCGATATCACTGGTTCCGCAGGCAGCTTCAACGGTCGGGGCCTCAGGGGTAATCCCGACAAAATGTACAAGGCCCACTGCTCCCGTCACGGTGAGGCTGTAAAGGATTGCCTTGATATTCTGGATGACGGTTTCAGGCTGCAGATCAATAAATACCGGTATTTTGTCGCGAACCTTCTTGCCGATATGCCACGCCATAGCCTGAAATTCTGAATGGTCATATTCCGATATATTCAGGTTGCCGGTCTTTACGATAACCTGCCCCTTTCTATTGCTGCTCAGGTGAAGGCCGTATTCCGGAATGACCCCCGTAATGGCTGCAGATATGACCGTATGGTCTCCGTCCCGGTTCGATCGCGCTCCTATTACAGAGTTCGCAAAGGCCCCGCTCCCTGATGAGGCCCAGGCGATATGATCGCCGAATTTGGGCGAATTGCCTGCCAGATAATGGTGGCATGAATAGAGCAGGGTAATACCGAGGTCCTTCAATACATTGTTGATCCTGTTCTGTTTCTCCTGCAGCTCTTCAGGAACATTGAATTCCCTCCAGTCTTCGAAATCGTACATTTCCGGATTTTTGGTGGTGAAGACCTTTACCCTGGACCCGCCACGGGCAAGCTCCTCCAGCCAGTCAATGCCTTCGGTCTCCATAACAGAATAATTGCCGGCCATGTGGACGCTGGTAACGGGGATCATCTTTGCCGCGTCATTGCACTCCCCGACTGCCACAAGTATTTCCATGCACTTTTTTAATCCGGCGCCGCATTTCCCCGACAACATCTCTTCTTCACGTTTTTGCAGCTCCATTGTTTCTCCTTTTGCTGATCTACCTTTATCAGCAATATGTTTAAAAGATGATGCTCTGCAATCCGGTCACTTTTTTTTGAGCACTTTCAAGATGCATTCGCATAAACCTTTTTGCGCTCTTTATATCCCTTTTTCTTATTGCATCAACTATCGCTTTGTGCTCTTCAGCGGAGGCCTCTGCGCCGCCGGGTATGTTTGCGAGAAGTGACCTGAGAAGCCGGAACTTATCAATAAGGCCGTTGATGGTTTCATGCAAAACTTCAGACTTTGCGGCCCTGTAAAGCATGTTATGATATTCCGTTTCACATCGGATAATTTCAGGTATATCTCCTTCTTTAATGCTTTTTTTTGTCTGATTTACAATGTTCGTCAGATCCGATATTTCGGCGTCGGTTATCTTTTCAACAACACGTGACAAGACGTAATCTTCAAGGATATGCCTGATCTCAAAATATTCCTCTACGTCTTTGGTGGTAAGGCGCCTCGCCAAAAATCCAAGGCTGTTGGTACAGGTCACAAGCTTTTCGTGTTCAAGCATCAGCAGCGCTTCTCTTACGGGCGTCCTGCTTACCTTGAGAGATTTTGCAAGCTCATTTTCGAAGATCTTCTCTCCCGGCTTAATCTCCAGGTTGATCAGTTTATCCTTGATGGCTTTATAGGCTTTGAAACGAAGGGCACTTGATTGGTGTACTATCATGATATGGCCTTATATGATGTTGTATACTAACAAGTATACTTAATATTATATAGATAAATATTATTATGTCAAGCTTTTTTTTCACACTCAACACAAATATTTTTTACAAAAAAGGCCGCTCTTCTGCTTCAGTTTTTTTGCGAATGAGGAAGGATAATATGAGGAAATAATATCGTACTCTAAAGTTCAAAAAGATAATTCTGTCTTTTATGATGCGCTGCGCTATATCATGTTTTCCCAGCCCTGGCCCCTGTCTGCCAGAGGGCGGAGCTCTGTTATCTCAAGGGACACCGCATATTTCATCATTTTTGCAGCACCTTCGTTTCCCTTTTTTATGAATGAATCTTTGATGCCGTCGAGCAGTTCACCTGAGTCCTCTATAGAAAGAGCTTTCAAATATACTCTTACCCCTTTCCACTCCGGTACAGTTTTCCCCGGCTCCAGAATTGTGTATACTGCGTATGGATTTTCTTTAAGGTTTGCCAGAGTGCGGTTTTCACCAAGCCCCACAACAACGGTTTTTTCATCCACCATACGCGGGGATCCAAGATGCGCTATGTTTGGTTTTCCATCTTTGTTCGCCGTACCCATTACCCCTATTCTTGGTTGTTTGTTGAAGAATTCCATCAGGTCTTTAAGCGTTTTTGCCATATATACCTCCTTATAATCGCTGCTTCGGAAATGATACCACCTAAAAACCATTTGGGTCAAGCATCTAGTACACCGTTTGCAACTTGCCTGCGAAATATAGTATACTCCCTTTTGTAATATACGTTTCGCTTTGCCCATGAAACGTCTATCCCGCATGAAATGAAACGAGAACGACAAAGGAGTTGAGCCATGGATATTTTTGAAAATAAGGCCCCTGTCGGCAATGAAAGTGCAGCAGGCCGTGAGAGAGGGTACATAATCGTTCTAACCGGCAACGGCAAAGGCAAAACAACCTCTGCCATGGGCATGGCAATGCGGGCCCTGGGGCACGGGACCAAGGTCATCATGCTCCAGTTCCTCAAGGGCACATGGCGATACGGCGAGCTGGAAACGGCAAAAAGGCTTGCGCCTGACTTTTCCATCCACCCCCTCGGCACCGGATTTGTTCACGTCGACCCTGAAAACCCTGCCCCCGAAGACATAGAGACCGCACGGAAGGCATGGGAGGTCTGCAAAGAGGCTCTGTTTTCGGGAAAATACGGGATGATAATATTTGATGAAATAAATAACGCAATAGCATATGGACTTCTTCCCGTCGATGAGGTGCTGGACGCCCTCGCAAAACGCCCAAAAAACCTGCACGTGGTGCTGACCGGAAGGGACGCCCACCCCCGTCTTGTCGAAATGGCCGACCTTGTAACAGAGGTCACAGAGGTAAAACACCCTTACCGGAAAGGTGCGGCGGCGCGCAAAGGAATAGAATACTAATTTTAATATTTTTCTTTATTATTCTCTTTTTTTCTTTTAAAATGATGCAAAGTATGACAATGTAATGGCAAGGACGCTTTATGCCCCCGAACAGCATTTTGACCTACGAGAATATCATTGGGGAGATCAAAACCATATGCAACGCCAACTACAACGACGATGACGTCGGCGTCGTCGAGCGCGTCTTCCGGGATTCCATAAATCTTTTCGAAGGCAGGACAGAAGGCTTTCTCAGATGCGACATGAAATACCACAACATCAGCCATACCCTGCAGACAATCCCGCCTTTCATAGAGATCATTGACGGCTGGAACAGAAGCAAAAGCGACCCCTTCATCTCCAAAAAATATTACGTCCTCGGCATCATAGCGGTCATTCTTCACGATACGGGGTATTTAAAATGCAACGACGACAGGGAAGGAACGGGCGCAAAATACACCTTTACCCATGTCCAGCGGAGCATTGATTTTGCAGATGCGTACCTTCACGGGATTGGTCTCGACGACGACAGCATCGTCAGTGTCCAGAACGCCATCCGCTGCACCGGTGTCTTCTTCGACAACAAAGTACACTTTCATTCAGGCGAAGAAAGGGTAATCGGGTATGCCCTCGGTACCGCCGACCTTCTGGGGCAGATGGCGGCCCCGGACTACGTCGATAAGCTCCCTGCCCTCTACCTTGAATTTGAAGAGGCGTATAACTTTGAAGGACTTGAAAACCTGCAGGGCAAAGGGTCAACGCTGTTCAGCGACAGCGTCCACCTGATAGCGAACACGCCGTTCTTCTTTGAAAAAATCGTTATGGAGCGCTTTAAGATGATGGGGCCTGTTTACACCTACCTGACATACCATTACGACAGCGGCGAGAACCCTTATATCAAAGAGATAGAAAAAAATCTTGGAAAGATAAAAAGCATCATTGCTGCACAATAACCGGCGCGCAGCGAAAGTCTCTGATGGAAAAACCTTCAAAGAATAAATATCCTTCTGTAGCGAGCATCAGCAGCAAAGAGCACATCGGAATTGTCAAAGAGATCTTTTCTACGATAACTGAGCGTTACGATCTCCTCAATCACGTGCTAAGCATGGGGATCGATATGTACTGGCGAAGGTTTACCGCGAAGAAGATGCGCTTCTTCAAGACCTTCCGCCTCCTTGACGCTGCCACAGGGACTGGCGACATTGCAATCTGCGCCGGCGCGACACATCCCGGTATAAGCATAACAGGCCTTGACTTCGCATGGAACATGCTCAAGGCGGGACGCCGGAAGATATCCCGCAAAGGGCACAGCCAAAAAATCGTCCTGGTGCAGGGCGACGCTATGTCCCTTCCCTTTTCCAACAATACCTTTGACGTTGTTTCAATTGCCTTTGGAATCAGGAATATACCCGACAGGGAAGCGGCCGTCAAAGAAATGATTCGCGTGCTCGTGCCAGGCGGCAGGGTCATGGTCCTTGAGATGACATTTGCGAGGCATTCCTTTTTCAGGAAGGCTATCAGGTTCTACCTGAATCGCATTCTTCCTTTTATAGCAGGAAAGATCACGGCAAATCCCGGCGCCTATCATTACCTTGCAGATTCGATCATGAACTTTCCTTCGCCCGCTGAGTTTGCAGGGTCTCTTGAGAGGCTGGGCCTCAGAAAAGTTTCCATCTATCCCCTCACCTTTGGCATTACATGCCTCTATATAGGCCTGAAATCTGAAGGATAGGAATTACACTTTAAAAACTAACGGCGCGATCCGCCCAATATACCTCCCAGAATACCGCGCAGGATCTGCCTACCGATCTGGCTTCCTACGGTACGTGCAGCCTGTTTGGCCAGCGTCTCTACCATACCCTGCCGGCGCCTGGTTCCCCATATCAGGTCTCCGAGCATTCCTCCGCGTTCGGACGGCTTTTCAGTATCGGCTTGATTCGAACCTGGAACGGCAGCTTCTCTTTCCAGGGTCTTCCGGCTCAGAATTTCGTAAGCCGATTCCCGGTTGACCGGTGAATCATATTTTGTGCCAACCGGACTGCGCGCGCGCACTGTATCTCGCTCTTCCTGCGTGATCGAGCCCATCCGGCAGCGCGGCGGGCAGATCAATGTGCTCTCCACCGGCATCGGTACACCTTTTTCCTGAAGCGTTGAAACAAGCGCTTCGCCTACGCCGAGTTGAGATATTATCCCGGCGACGTCAAAGTTCTTATTCGCAACAAAGGTTTCTGCAGCCGTTTTTACCGCCTTCTGATCACGCGGCGTGTAAGCGCGAAGCGCGTGCTGGATGCGGTTTCCCAGCTGGCCAAGGATCTCGTTCGGCACATCGTCCGGGAACTGTGAGCAGAAATACACTCCGACACCCTTGGAGCGGATGATCCGCACCACCTGCTCCACCCGCTGGCGCAGCATCGGGGGCGCGTCGTCGAAGAGCAGGTGAGCCTCATCGAAGAAGAACACAAGCTTCGGCTTGTCGAGATCGCCCATTTCCGGCAGGTTCTCGAACAGCTCCGACAGCAGCCACAAGAGAAAGCTTGAGTACAGCCGCGGCTTTAAAATGAGCTTGTCCGCGACAAATATGTTAATAATTCCGCGGCCGCTTAGGTCGATACGCATCAAATCGTTAAGTTCCAGCGCAGGCTCGCCGAACAGGTCTTCCCCGCCCTCCCGTTGGAGGGACAGCAAGGCCCGCTGTATGGCAGCCACTGACTGCGCGCTGACCAGCCCGTATTGCCTGGAGATCTCCTTTCTATTGTCTGCAACCAGCCCGAGCAGCGCGCGCAGATCGTCGAGGTCGAGCAAAAGCAGACCCTGGTCGTCTGCCAGCTTGAAGGCAATCTCGAGCACCCCGGTTTGAGTATCGTTGATCTCCAGGATCCTCCCCAGCAGGTTAGGGCCAATCTCGCTGATCGTGGTACGCACCCGGTGGCCGCCTTTGCCAAAGACATCCCAGAACAGCACCGGGTTCGCCTCATTTGCATATCCTTCAATGCCGATCTGGGCAACGCGCTGCAGCATCTTCTCATTGGCAATGCCGGCCATCGCCAGGCCTGCAACATCGCCTTTTACGTCAGCCATGAATACCGGCACGCCCATACGTGAAAAACCCTCTGCCAGCACCATGAGGGAAACGGTCTTGCCGGTACCGGTAGCCCCCGCGATCAGGCCATGTCGATTGCCGTATTTGGCGAGTAATGTGACAGGCTTTTCTCCTTTGCCTATAAGTATCTTGTTCATGCGCTGCCTCCTCTCCTGCTCACTCCACGTCTTTTACAATCTTCCTCCAAATGGATTAAAAATACAACAAAAAGCCTTTACGCCCTTCCTGAATTATACCGGCGTAGCTTTTATCAGTCTCGCATGCATCTAAGAGGATAGCGTGTATGACCGCACCACTTTCTCTGCAATACCCTTGCGCTCGTAAAAGTCAATCTTGTTCGCCTTTAGCTGGCCTTTCAGCTTATCGCCGAACTTCCCCGCAATCACTGTTTTGCAGGATTCTTTCAAAAGAAGGTTGACCACCGCAGAGCCTGAGTTGCGCCCGCTGCCCTCTCCGGGATTTTTAACGGATTTCAGAAAAACACCTTTTTCGTCAAATATGAGATAATAAGACGCCCTCCCTGCTACTGTGCTAATTTCGTTGTGTGCATCTCCACCGACCGCTGCGACGGCAATGTTGTTTGATGATCGCGCACCTCCCTTTTCTGAATCTGACGCATAAGACAGGTCTTGCGCAAGCTGAAAAAACAGAACGGCAAATAGCACCAGCATGCAAAAGATTATTAATTTTGTTCTCATATTGTGCTCTCCTTTCAAGTATTTTAACACAACTGCAGGCTCCATTTCTCCAGTTTCTTCCTCGCCTCTTAGGGTAATACAGCTACGATGCCGCTTATCATATCCCCTTGCCTAAATATTTTACCCACTTCGTGCTATGCACGAAATGGGTAAAATATGACTTATACGATTCGGCAATACGTGCATCGATTGACTAACATCAGGCCCCGTGCTATCATGTGCCGGAACATCTCATGAAAAAAAACACTCCAAGGATCAAGCATAGAGCCCCTACAATGGAATTTCACGTCTCCCGGAGATCGCGGGACTTCTACCGTTTCAGCGAGGCCCTTTTTTCTCTCAGCGGCAACGTCATCTTCACGAATTTTTACGCTGCCCGCGTCTTTGCCCAGAAGATCAACGAAAAAAAAGACCTTATAAGCTTTCCTGAAGGAGCGGTCAAGGCAGGACAGCTGATCGCCATGGGACTCATTGACGAGATCCTCCACTACGTCGCCAGTCAGTACCGGAATGATATCAACAAAAAAACAATGGCGCAGGCGCTCTCGTCGCTGAATGAAAGGCTTGGCAGGGAAAAAGTCGAGGGCGCAATGCATCATTTTGTTGACGCCTTTCCGCCGCTTCGGGTGTACAAGAACGAGGTCGGCATCGCAGATTATCTGAACGGCAACACAGAGGGGATCCCGAACAGGCAGATCATCCTTGAGGAGATGCTTCTTCTGTGGCTTGCGAATATGAATCCGGCCTTTTCTCCGTTCTTCGAGCTTTTCGACGATGTCAGCCTGAAAAAGGAAACAGCCTATCTCCAGATCATATCAGGGCTGATAGACCATTTTCATTCAGAACCTCCGTTCGGCCCTGACTACCAGAACCTCGTCGATATGCTGAGAAGCCCTGCCCTTGCCGTCCCCCATTCCCTTTCGGGGCAGCTCGCGTACATCATGGAGCGCTGGGGTTATATCCTTCGCAAATATCTGCCGCTTATCCTCAAGAGCCTCGACCTCTTCAAGGAAGAGCAGAAGCTGCCCTTCATGGGCGCAGGGCCGTCAGAGGTTACAAGGCTTAAAGAACTTGGGCTTGAGCTCGAACCAGAACACTTCACGCCGGACAGTGAGTGGATGCCGCGTCTCGTCCTCATCGCGAAGAACATCTACGTCTGGCTCGACCAGCTTTCTAATAAATATCAGCGCCACATTACGAGGCTCGACGGGGTCCCCGACGAAGAGCTCGATACCCTGCAGAAAAGGGGCATCACCGGCCTGTGGCTCATAGGCGTCTGGGAGCGAAGCCCCGCGTCGCAGAAGATCAAGCAGCTCTGCGGCAACCCCGAGGCCGTTCCGTCTGCCTATTCCCTCTACGACTACATCATCGCCTCTGACCTCGGGGGCGACGAAGCATTCAACAGCCTGAGGGAGCGGGCCTGGAAACGCGGCATCAGGCTGGCAAGCGACATGGTGCCCAACCACGTGGGCATCTATTCCAGATGGACGACAGAACACCCCGACTGGTTCATCTCATTGGACCAGAACCCTTTTCCCTGGTACGCCTACGGAGGCCCAGACCTCTCCCATGACGAGCGCGTCTCCATCTTTATCGAAGACCACTACTATGAGCGCACTGACGCGGCCGTGGTCTTTAAGCGGAGAGACAGGTGGACCGGGGATGAAAAATATGTCTACCACGGCAACGATGGGACGAGCATGCCCTGGAACGATACGGCACAGCTTAACTACCTCAACCCGGAAGTGCGTGAAGCCATGGTCAACACGATCATCGCCGTCGCAAAACGATTCCCTATCATCCGCTTTGACGCCGCCATGACGCTCACGAAGCGCCACTACCAGCGCCTGTGGTTCCCTGAACCCGGAACGGGCGGGGCGATCCCCACGCGCGTCGAGCACGGCCTCACGAAACATCAGTTCAACTCCCTCATGCCCAATGAATTCTGGCGCGAGGTGGTGGACCGCGTTGCGCAGGAGGCGCCGGACACGCTGCTTCTCGCCGAGGCCTTCTGGCTGCTCGAAGGCTACTTCGTGAGGACCCTGGGAATGCACAGGGTCTACAACAGCGCCTTCATGAACATGCTCCGCGACGAAGAGAATGCCAAGTACCGCCAGGTAATGAAGAACACCCTTGAGTTCGACCCGGAGATCCTGAGGCGCTTTGTCAACTTTATGAACAACCCGGACGAGAGGACCGCCGTCGACCAATTCGGCAAGGACAGCAAATATTTTGGCGTCTGCACCCTCATGATAACGCTACCGGGCCTCCCCATGTTCGGCCACGGTCAGATAGAAGGCTTTACGGAAAAGTACGGCATGGAATACAGGCGCGCATACTGGGAAGAAGAGCCTGACGGATATCTCATCGAAAGGCACGAGAGGGAGATATTCCCGCTGCTCCATAAACGATACCTCTTCGCGGGGGTCGAACATTTCCTCCTCTACGATTTTTTCACCCCTGACGGCCATGTGAGCGAGGATGTCTTCGCCTATTCAAACCGGTACGGGAGCGAGATGTCGCTTGTCGTCTACAATAACAAGAACGCGCCTATCAGCGGCTGGATACGCACGTCTGTAAGTTTTGCCGTCAAGGGCGGCGATATGAGCCGGCCGGTCCTCGCACAGAAGACGCTCTCCGAGGGCCTCGGAGTCAGCGGAAAGCCGGAGCATTTCACCCTATTCAGAGACCACACAACGGGCCTCCAGTATATCAGGGAAAGCAAGGGCCTCGCGGAAAAAGGCCTCTATATCGAGCTTGGCCCTTACCAGCACCACGTCTTCCTCGACATAGCAGAGATCGAGGATAATGCATGGTCTCACTACGCCCAACTGAACACATACCTGAACGGCCTCGGTGTCCCGAACATCGACGACGCGATACGCGAGATATTCCTCCAGCCCATCCATCAGAGCTTCAAGGAACTCATCAACGTCCATATGCTGAAGGGGATGCTCGACGCGAAGATAGCGATCGCCCTGGAACAGATCGAAGACATACCTGTCCCGTTCTTAGATGAGATCCGTTGGAAAACAACAAACCTTGTACGGGAGATCAGACAGTTTGCCAATGGCAGCGCGGACGAGGGCCTCGTCGTGGAAAATATTATGAACGCACTGCTTGCTACGCTTCATGGACAAAAAACGCTCGACCGGATCGCAGGTACAGGCGAAGAGGACAGGAACAAGTTTATCGGGTTCCTGCGGACAGATTTCTTCGGCGCTGACCACCATGCCCTGTGCCAGCTCAACTGGGTCTTTGTCCGGTCTATGGGCAAAGTCATCGACGCCCATACAAACCCCGACGAACAGGGCAGGAGCTGGATCGACGAGTGGCTCCTCGGCCGCATCATGGGCGACACCTTGAAGGAGATGGGGTTTACTCCTGATGATGCGTACCGCGGCGTAATGTCAGTAAAGATATTCACCGGCCACCAGCACTGGTTCAGCCCTGTGCAGCCGCCCAGCCCATACCAGGTTCTTACAACCTTCCTCAACGACAGCGAGGTCCAGGGTTTCCTACAGATCAACCGCTACAAGGACATACTCTGGTTCAGCAAAGACGCCTTTGGGCTCTTTCTTTCATGGATGGCATTCACCGCAATGATATCTATCGCAAGCGATCCCGCCGGAATAAAAAATCAACAGGATGACAGCCTCACAGAATGCTTCACCGTTCTCTCCGGGCTTTACGAGGCATCAGAGAGATCCGGCTACCAGCTGGAAAATCTTTTGGAGATCGTCCGGCAAGAACATCCCGTCAAGTAGAACAACTGTGAAGCAAAAGGTTTAAATCTTTCACCTTTCACATCTTACCTTTTACACTGATCTTCTTTTCTTTGCAGGGCATGTTTTTGTGGACGAGGGACCTTCTTTTCTTGCAGTAAATCGCCGCAAAGGTCCTGCAGCTTCCTGCGCCGTCTACCGCTGCCTCTTTCGGCATCGACGCGTATACGCACATGAGATCGCAGAAATCCGGCAGCGCCTGTACAACTTTCTTATCTCTTTTCATAATCATTTACCACTTAAAATAATAAAGCCATTATAACAAAATCCTCAACAAAAAAATTCAGATATCGAATGTTCAAAACAGACGTACAAAACCGTGGGGTTAAGAATCGTTTCTTCAAATGTCAATTGTTTGATGGGGTGTTGTTCTCATTCCCCCCTCACCCTGACCCTCTCCCGCGAGGGGAGAGGGACATTTTTGCTATGACCCTCTTCCGCTGGGGGAGAGGGAGAACGCAGGCTGGAGATTGTCACATCATATCTCCAGCCATGAATCCGAATAGAGCGTCCGGCCGAGGAGCACCCGTGCGGTCTTGACGTATTTCGCCTCCTCTTCGGACACCTTTGACAGGTCCACCGGCTCCCCGTCCATTACCTTGTGGACGAGGGCCTCCAGCTCCGGCCTCTGGCCTTTCGCTACCGCACGCAGCTCTCTGTCAAAGGCATCGACGATCGCAGAGTACATGCCGTAGCGCTTTATCATGATCAGGTACGTCCTGTTCATGATCCCCCGCAGGTGTGGCGGCATTCCGTTGGAGACGTTCGACAGCCCGCAGGTGGATCTGCACTTCGGGGCGAGGTCGCCGAGCATCATGACAAACTCCGTGCAGCCCTGGACCTGCATCTGCTGGCTGTTAACGGGCAGAACGATAGGGTCGAGCCATATGTCCTCTTCAAGAATGCCGTATTCTGCCGCCTCTGCGATGATCTCCGCCGCGAATAGTCCCCGCTCGTTCGCATCCCTCGGGATGCCCTCCGCGCTGAGCGTAAGCCCTATGAAGGAGGCGTTGTATCGTTTTGCAAGGGGCATAAGTCCCACCATTCTCTCGGGCCGAGCGGAGATCGAGTTTATCAGCGCCTTGCTTTTGCAGGCCCGCAACCCTGCCTCCATGGCCTCCATATTCGTTGTATCGAGGGAAAGCGGGATATCCGATACCTCCTGGATGGTCTTCACGACCCATTCCATGAACTCCGGACCTGACTTTCGTGCGGGCCCGATATTCACATCGATCATGTCCATCCCTGCCCTCATCTCGTCCTCTGCCATCTTCCTGACAGGATAGGGATCTCTCGCAAGAAATGCCCCGGCAAGCTTCTTTGACATGATATTAAGGTTCTCGCCTATCAGTATCATTCATCCCTCCGATACAACGTCGTATTCGGGCCGCAGGGCCGAGGGCAACCTTACTGTTTCCACGTCCTCAGGTAGGCGGGCAGATGCGCGGCCTCGCGGGGACCGATAAGCACTTCCCACCCAGGCAGTTCTTCCTCAAGGTCGCCGAGGATTGCGGCAGCGTATCCCGGAATTATAACCCTCTTGTGGTGCACCTTTTCCATGATCCCGCACTTTTTCATAAAGGCGCCTACGAGGTCGCCGACAAATTTGCCTGCCGCCCAGGCGGTCATGACCGATAGCCCCTCCGTGTCCATTACGCAGAGCCAGCACGGCACCCTCGAGTTCTCTATCTCGCCGCTGACGATAAAGTAGGTAAGGGAAAAATTGCAGGTTACGAGCACCGGCGAGCTCTCGTCGGGATTGTTGACGGGGTAGATCCCCTCCCTGGTCGTCATGGGCCTCTGGGGGTCGGTGTAGATATTCAACCTCTGCAGAAGAAGCGGGAAGAGCGTCTCGCCCTCGAAATCGCTCATCACGATGATGCCTGCGTATTTCGCCACAAAGGACGCCGCGACAAGGACCTCTTTCATAGGGTCATCGGTCATCTCGCAGGGAAAAGTTATGGTCGGAAAGCCAAGCAGTTTGTTCTTGTTCAGGAGCGCGGCGCGCCTTATGGATATCTGGTCATAAAGACCTTCCCTGATCGACCGCTGCCCTGTATCGATAACAAGGTCTTTAAGCCCCATGCCGGCGAGCTTGCCGGAAAGGGCTGCGGCGTCTTCAATATCCTCCCCTTTTACTGCGAGAGGTGCCCCGTAATCCTTCGCCATATTGCCAAACTCTTCATAATTCTCTTTCGTCGCCGCATACATGAGCGGCCTTCTCTCTTTCGCAATATCAAGCGCCGCTTTCATTGTTGCGGCATCATAAGACATGAGGATGATGCCGTAAGGCGTACCGCATGCCTTCTTTACGAGATCCAGGAACCTGTCCTTGTGCCCCGTATCCTTGAGGGCAAGGAGCTCGGGGCGGAGGGTCAGCCCAACGCGTTCATACTGGTACAGGGATAATTTGGCGAATCTCTTTTCCGCCTCAGCATCGTCCATCACATCGGTGATGAGTATGGCAAGTCCCGGTTTGTTAAAAAAGGTCTTCTCGTGGCGGAACATGACCGTCTCGCCGCCTATCCTCACTTCGTAATCCCCGGTCCCGATCGCCAGCTGCCTGATGGGCGGTGCGCTCGCATCGGACAGCTCCGCCCTCGCCTCGGGCGATACGTGAGGGCACGCGTCGAGCTCCGCCTTGCCTGCGGCCAGGGCCATTGCGAATGCAAGGCAGGTCGGGAACTTGCACTCCCCGCAGTTCGTCTTCGGCAGCATCTTCAATATCTGTATTCCTGTCAATGCCATATCTCATCTTCTCCTTTTGCTATCATTATGTCTCACAGCCTGTCCCGTCTTGACGGGACCGTCCCTTTAACTAGTATTGTGAAAGGTGAAAAATGAAAGGTGAAAGGTTTTAAGCTCGGTCTTTTGCGAAGCAAAAGTTCCGAAGCCGAACGCGAGCAAATGTAAGCCGCTGGAGCGTATGAGCGTGTTTGCGGGGAAACATCCGACGCCGATGCTCATCTGTATATCCTGCATTTCACATTTCACCTCTCACTTTTCACGGGTTTCGCTATATCAGCGGTTCCATCGTCAGGCAGGGATGGCCCTTCCGCGTTATATACTCGATCACCCCTTCCTCTGTCCTCGCCACCGTCTCGTCTGCTACCATGTCGGGAAAATCAGGTACGCCAAGTTCCTCGCTCCTCTTTTTGAGTCGGTCCATGACCTCTTCCTTGAGCCTTTTCGGCATCCATGCTATCCTCAGCAAGCCGCCGTCGCCCTTCAGGAACTTCTTCTGGGTGATGTTATATTTGCTGTGGCCGAGAAAGCCCGGGGTCTGCGCTCCTCCCCCGACAGAGCCTGCAAGGGTTGTGAACTTCATGCCGCAGGGCGTCATATCGCTGAAGTCCCTGTCGACGGTCATGATCCCGTTGCACATGGGAAGGATCGCAGCTATGCACTCGCAGCAGCCGCACGTCGTCATCGGATCGACCATGAGGCTGTAAAGGCTCACGCCCTCTATCTTCTGCCGCGATGCCTTCCTGACATAATCGTTGCAGCCGCTGAACTGCCCGTAGCGGTCATCAATGCATTCGCCTTTCTTTATCGGCTGGTTAGGACCTTCTGGATTTATCTCATATGCAGCACGGCAGTCCAGCCAGTTGTACGCGCCGCACAGGCCTGTCCTTTCGGGGCTGATGACGCAGACGTGGTTCGGCGCAAAGGACTGGCAGAGTATGCACGAATAGAAGGTCTCTGTGCTTTCGTCGGTCATTCCCTCGATCCTTGCATCCCTGTGATCGTAGGATGCGCGGGCCTTCCCGAGAACATCCCTGACCTTTTCTTCCTCGGTGTATATCTTTATCTGGACCTTATCGAAGATAGCGCCGAAATCCTGGTGATATTTCGCGTGGATGATCTTCCCCATGTGTTCGAGCCGGAAACCCTTTTCCACGGCCTGTTTCGAGATCCGTATCCACGCGATGTCCCTCTGCCCTATATGCATGACCCCCTGGGCCTGGTTGATCAGGTGGTGGTTCTGCCTCTCGAGGATAGGCTCAAAATCCTCCTGGAAATTCCTTCCCGCAACCTCCGCCACCATGGCGAAATGGAGCCTCATCCCCGGCTGCACATCGCCCACATCGGGGCCGATCACTTCCACTTTTCCGTCTTCCACCTCTTCCATCCTTCTTGTCGTCGTCCACTCCACGGCGATGGTCCTTCCCCCTCCCATCTCAAGATAGATGTCCTCCCCGCGGACGCGCTCCCCCTCAAAGGCCGGCCCGTAGGATACGGGAATCGGCACGCTTGCCACCTGTACCTTCAATCCTCTGACCTCAATCGCCTTCTGTACGATCTGACCGTGGGGAATATTGGAGACAACGTGCTCGTAACTGCATATGCCAGTGGGCAGCACCTCAGGGATCGGCGTGTCGGCAATGGTCGGGAATCCCCAGTTGATGGCGCCTGCGGCGTTGGCATACCATTCGTCGGTAACGTCACCGAGGGCAAGCACGAACGCGTAGGTCCTGTCCTTATTGTAGATAAGGTTCCTCCGGTAATCGCCCGGCTTGATGCCGCCGAAGGCCATGGCAACGCGGCACGCGAATCCTATCGCAAAGACCGCCTGATAGATATCGGGCCCGAAGGAAACGAGCCTGGTGGGCCAGCCGATCTGGATGCCCGCCTCGATGAGCTGCTGCGAGAACCTTTTCCCTCCGTTCTCTGCGCACATGAACACATAAAGGTTCTTCTCCTGCAGCTCAAGGGCGATCCTCGACGCCGTCTGCGGATCGGGCGCAGCTCCGACAATTGCAGCAAAGCCGGGCGCTGTTCCGTCAACGAACTCGACCCCTCTTTTTCTGAAAATGACATCGTTCGCCGCGCCGAGCCAGACCGTCTCATCGTTCGGGTCCTCGCTGTTCGCCGCGTAGGCGTAAGGCTCCTCTAGATAGCGGATCGCCTCAATGATCTCTTCAGCGAAAAAGGTCGCCATCCCCGCATCCAGCGCAGGGGCAAGGTACGGAAGGGGGGTATTCTCGCGGACCGGAGCAGGTATCAGCTTTTTACATAAATCGAGGATATTCTTCATGTCTTCTATCCTTGAAACACCGATGCCGGTCATGGCGTAGATGATCGGGAGGTAGTAGGCGGTATTGGGGAACCCCACTTCCTGCTTTGGGCCAAACCTCTCAAGCGCCTCTCGGTACTTCTCTTCAGCCTTGCCGAATATCTTATGTGCGCCCCTGATCGCTGCAGATGCTATGATCTTCGACATCCCTTCCTCCCCGTTAGTCCAATGCCCTTCTCATCGCCATATCGAAAAGCACCCGGTCCCTTGCCTTGTCTATGCCGAGCGCCTTTCTCTTCTTATCGATGTGCCTGATCATCAACTGCGCCGCCTGCAAGGGATCGGGCTCAAAGGCCCACATGCCCTTGTAGAGCTCCTCGTACTCTTCAAAAAGGTGTCGTGTGACCTTCTCGCTCCCCGTCGTGGGCCACGTGGTCCCGAAGACGGTAAAAATGCCCGACGCGACAAAATACTGTCCTATGGAAATGGCCTTCTCGCTCATCCACTCCGGCGCCGCGCCTGCCGCCGGTAGGTCGCTCAAGTCGTCGCCGAGGCCACCTTCCTTCACCATTGCGGTTGCGGCCATGAGTATCCTCGAGTTGTCGACGCACGATCCTAGGTGGAGCACGGGCGGTATCCCCACCGCCTCGCAGACCTCTGCGAGCCCGGAGCCGGCATAGAGCTTCGCCGCCTCGGGCGTAAGCAGCCCCTCCTTCCCGCATGCCATGGCAGCGCAGCCCGTTGTGAGGACAAGCACATCATTCCTGATGAGCTCCTTTATCATCGCGATGTGCGCCGAATCGTGCGTCGTCCTCACGTTGTTGCATCCGACAACTCCTGCCACGCCGCGTATCCTGCCGTTCATGATATTGTCGTTCAACGGCCTGTAGCTTGCCCTGAAAAGGCCGCCGAGGAGATAATTGATCGTCTCGTGGCTGAAGCCAGCCACCATATCCTGTCTCTGATCCGGTATATAGACGGCGTGTCTTCTGTTCGGGTAATTCTCTATCGCCATCTTCAATATCCTTTTTGCCGTGTCGAGGCCATGCTCGGGATGAAACTCGATATGCACCGCGCCTTCTATCATCGCCCTGTCCGATGTGGTAATGAGCCGCGTGTGAAAACACTCCGCTACATCCTTAAGTCCCTGCATCTGACACTGGACGTCGACGGTCATGAGCTCCACCGCCCCCGTTACAAGGGCCAGCTCCTGCTGGAGGAAGTTCCCCGCGCAGGGGATCCCGTGCCTCATCAGGACCTCGTTTGCCGAGCAGCACATCCCGGCCAGGTTTATCCCTTTTGCCCCCGCACTCTCCGTCAGCCTTCTGATCTCAGGGTCCCTGCTTGCAACAACAAGGAGCTCGGGGAGGAGCGGCTCGTGCCCGTGCACAACGACGTTCACGTTGTCCTCCTTGAGGACGCCAAGGTTGATGCTTCCCAGTACCGGCACCGGCGTGCCGAACATGATATCCTGCAGGTCCGTGGAGATCATCGAGCCTCCCCACCCGTCCGCAATCGCAGCCCTTGAAGCCTGCTGAAGGAGATGCCGATAGTCCTGGTCAACGCCCATGTGGGTGCGGTGCATGATCTCAACGATCTCCCTGTCAATACCGCGCGGGGCTGTGCCGAGCTTCCTCCATAATTCCTGCCTTTTCAGCGGGGCCTTTCCCAGATATACAAGCTCCCCTTCCTGCTTCCCGAATTCATTCAATGCCTTCTCGCCGAGCTCCCTAGCGATGTCGCCGGTTTCCCGCCCCTCGACGTCAATGCCGAAATCAAGCGCCACGGCAACAAGCTTCATTTCGTCCTTGATCGAAAAACCCTGCGCCTCGCCCCTCGCTGTTTTGATAAAAGTCTGTACGACCTCGCGTGCATGGTCGGAGTGCGCCGCCGCCCCTGCGGCCACCTTTCTGGCAAAATTTCTTGCCACGATCGTTTCGATCGTCGCGCCGCAGACGCCTACCCTCTCTTTTCCCTCTCCCTTTTTGGGCCGGGGAAGCCTGCAGGGCCCCATAGCACATATCTTGCAACAGCTCTCCTCGACGCCTATAGGGCAAGGCTTTAATTCGTCCGCCCGGGAAAACACGGTGTTGATCTTGTCTTTCCCGGCCTTTTCTATGAGCTCTAAGGTCGCCCTGTCGATACTCTTCGGTTTCTCTTCAGGCATTCATCCTCCCCTTCCCCTTCACTTCATCAGCTCCCCTATCATCTCCTTTACCAGCCTGGCGCTTTCGGGGTGCCTCATGATAAGGATATCTGCGCCGGCGAATGCAAGGGTCATTGCAGCGACCGACTCCATCAGGACGGATCTCTTCACTTCGTCGCCCATCTTTTCGTCGTCTTCCCTTTTAAGCCGCGCCTCTTTTGTCTTCCATACCTCATGGGCAAGATTGCAAACGATAGGGCGCTGCAGCTTCACGTCCTCCTGCGTCAGCGCTGCCATCCTGTCCCTCTCGATCACAGAGTAGGTATATTCAAGACCGTAGCCGAGGCCTCCCGTTGTTGGGTCCATGAGGACCTTCTCGTCGGGCACGCCAAGGTTTCCCAAAAGTATGTTAAGCTGCTTCGCGAGATTTACATCGATGGGGGACGACGCCATCACGACCTGGCCGTAGCCGATCGCCATAGCCCCGATCTGTTTGTAGTTCTTCTCCGATAGGGGACCTATGGCAACGTTCTTCCCCTCGCAGACCTCTGCCGCCTTCCGTAGGAGGTCGGCGTCCTTGTCGTCATTCGCCGTTCCCCAGACGATAAGCGGGACGTCGATCGCATTGACGACGTCCTGAACGACCTTGACGGCCTCATCAACAGGCCTGTCCATGCCGTTAGGGTCAGCGCTTTTTAGTTGAAGGGCGATCATCTCTGCACCATAGACATCGATGGACTTCTTCGCCCAGGCAACAGGGTCGTGGATGACATCCCTGTAAGGCTCGATTGCCCATTCCTGCCAGTCTTCAGGCCGGTGGTCCCAGACCTCGAAGGCTATCTTCGGAGGATTCGGCATCTCCCCTTCAAAACGGCAGAAGGGGTAGCAGCCCGAGCCGCCCACCCTGACGGCCTTCTGCCCGGCCCCCACAACAATCTCCTCTATCTTCCCCGTGTATCTGATTTTCGGTATTTCGAATGCCATCATGCCTCCTGTTTGCGTTTTTCGCTCCCATACCATTCTTTGCTGTACCAGTACCTCATCGCGGTTCTTATATAGCGCAAGGCATCTTCACGGCCACCGAGCTTCGATCTCCAGTCCTCCCTCTCTTCCGGCTTGCCTTCTTCATAAGTGGGACCAAGGACCTTCACCTTCCTGCCGGAGAAATCCTCTTTCTCTTCGTATTGATAATCGGGCATATTACCTCCAGTCTGGTCTATCTGGTCTATTTGGTCCATTTGGTCTGTTTGGTCGGCTCCTTTTTAACGTTGAACGTTGAACATTGAACAGATTCTCATATTGAACAGGTTCTCCTACAGGCCGCGGGCCAGCTTTGCCGCCTTCACCGTATTGAGCATAAGCATCGTTATGGTCATGGGGCCTACGCCGCCGGGGACAGGAGTTATCGCCGATACCTTCCCTTTCAGCCCTTCGAAGTCCACATCGCCGCAGAGCTTCGCCTTTCCTTCCGGCGTTATTCCGATCCTGTTCACCCCCACATCGATCACGACCGCCCCCTCCTTGACCATGTCCTCCGTGACCGCCTTCGGCCGTCCTGCCGCAACGATAAGGATGTCCGCCCGTTTCGTATGGAACGCAAGGTCCTTCGTTCCCGTGTGGCACATCGTCACCGTGGCATTCGCACCTTTTGCCTTCTGCATAAGCATCATGGCGATAGGCTTGCCGACGATGTTGCTCCTTCCCACGACAACGACCTCTGCCCCGTCAATATTCACGCTGCTCCTTATGAGGAGCTGCTGGATCCCGTATGGGGTGCAGGGGTAGAATTTCGCCTCCCCTATCATGAGCCTTCCCACGTTGACGGGATGAAAGCCGTCGACGTCCTTGTCGGGGTCGATCGCGTAGAGCACCTTCGTCTCATTGATATGCTTCGGAAGAGGAAGCTGCACAAGGATGCCGTGTATTTGGGGATCCTTATTGTATTTGTCTATGAGCGCGAGGAGCCTCTCTTCGGGAACATCCTCGGGCTCATCGTCCTGGACCGAATAGAAACCGAGCTCTTTCGCCGTCTTCTGCTTTGCCGTCACATAGCTCACCGACGCGGGGTTGCTTCCCACAATGATAGTCACCAGCCCCGGTATCAGCCCGTGGTCTGCCCTGAGGCGCGCCGTTTCTTCCTTTATCTCTTCCCTGATCTTCGCTGCGATCCCGGTTCCACTTATGATCTTTGTTTCCATGATCCCTCCATTCACATTAACATGCAATCCTTCAAACGATCCTGTCAAGACCTTCTGCTATCCGTTTTTTTTCACTGTTGCATCGAATATCCTGTATGCGTCAGCAAGGGCAAGGGATTCCCTGCTGAGATCGAAGATCGTCTTTCCTTCCATTTCGTTCGACAGGAGCGCCTCGTCGTTGCGTATCGTCCCAGCCAGGGCTATGCCCTTCTCCGCCGCGATACCTTCAAGAAAAGGTGCGTTCTTCGCATCTATTCGGTTCACGATGGTATAGGCATTGCCGATGCGAAGCTTCAGCTCGCCGATGAGCTGATGAATGCGCGCTGCCGTCGCAAGACCCCTCTGCGTTGGGTCGGATACAACGTACAGCGCGTCCACATCCTGCGTAACGAGCCTGTTCATGTGCTCCATGCCCGCTTCGTTATCTGCGACAACGTAAGCATAGTTCGCCTTGAGCGCATCGATGGACTGTTTCGCGACCGCGTTGGCTGCACAGTAGCACCCAGGCCCCTCAGGCCTCCCCATGACAAGGAGGTCGAAGCCTTTTTGCTCCACTATCGCCTCGTGAACCTTGTATTCGAACCAGACGTCCTTTGTCATGCCTGCGGGGACATCCTTTTTGAGCAGCTCCCTGGCCTCGCCGATGGTATTCTTCACGGCCACTCCGAGCACTTCGTTGAAGTTGGAGTTGGGATCCACGTCTACGGCGAGCACAGGGCCGTCGTTCACCTCCTCGACGAGGTACCTTACGAGCAGTCCTCCCACCGTTGTCTTCCCAACCCCGCCCTTGCCGGCGACGGCTATGACCTTTGGCACTTTTTTCACTCCCCTGTCTCCTTCTTAACCGCTGTTCTTCAATCTTTTCATTACACCCGGGAAAAGATCCTGGTCCGTATGGGGCAAGAACATGGCCGCCACAAACTCGTCCATAAAGGACGGGCTGTTGGAAAGCTCGATATTCGTCATGTTCCTTGCCACCCGCTCCGCCTCCCTGAGAAGGTCTTTTGAAAAAGAAAACAGGCGGGCGCCGAGGAGAGAGCCGTTCCCCACAAAGATAAATCTTTCCATTGGCAGTTCGGGTAAAAGCCCGATCACCTGAGCCCTTTCGATATCTATATAGTGGCCGAACCCTCCCGCTATGATCACCTTTTCCAGCTCCCCGTAAGAAAGCCCGGCATTATCGAGGAGCACCTTGCAGCCCGCATAGACCGCTGCCTTGGTCCTCACCAGGTTGTCGATGTCAACCTCGGTGATGACGATGTCCCTGCCTGCCGTGGTCTCAGGTGCATAGCAGATGACATATTCATATCCGTCTTCGCCGTGCCTGACCCTGGCCGTATCGCAGTCTCTCCGGAATTTTCCGTTCTGGTCGATAAGGCCTGTCTCGATGAGCCCTGCGACAATATCGATCAGCCCCGATCCGCAGATGCCTGCAGGTTGCGCCTTGCCTATTGTCAGGACCATCGGCTCAAAGGTGGAAGGGTGGATCTTCACCTGTTCGATGGCGCCCGTTCCCGCCCTCATTCCGAACTTTATCCCGCCGCCCTCAAAGGCAGGCCCTGCCGAGCAGGAGGCGCACATGAGCCAGTCTCTGTTTCCAAGGACGATCTCGCCGTTGGTCCCTATGTCCATATACAGCGAGATGCCTTCCTCCCGGAACATGCCGGAACCGATCACGCCAGCGACGATATCCCCTCCCACGTAGGATGAAACGCAGGGGGACACGAACAGCCTTCCATGTTCGTTCAGCGCTATCCCGATCTCTTTTGCCCTGAAAGGCGGTATGATGATCCCGGAGGCACCGGAACGTTCGGTGCCTCCCGACGCTCCGAAGCCTGAGACGCCCGCCGTCATCGCAGGCGTATACGGGGCAAGCATGATATCTTTGGGGTTGATGCCGAGAAGCAGGTGGGTCATCGTCGTATTGCCTGCACAGACGATATGGGTGATGTCTTCTGCCCGAATGCCGCCCATGCCAAGCAGTTCTTTTATAAGTCCGTTCATTGTTTTGACGAGGGCCTTCTGAAGCTTTTCAAGCCCTCCTTTCTTCCGGGAGTACATTATCCTCGCAATGACATCATCGCCGTAGCGTATCTGGCCGTTGTAATCGGACAGTTCTGCAACGGTGCAAAGGTCGAGGCCGTTATCCCCGCGTTCGGCGACCTTCACGACGCTGCAATTCGCAAGGTCGAGTATCTGCGCACAGATCGTTGTTGTCCCGATATCAAAGACAATGGAATAATCTCTGGCTTCGGTATTGCCGGGTTCCACATTGACGATCCCGATCCCCCTGTCGGTCTCCATAACCGTTGCCGTTACCTTCCAGCCCGCCTCTCTTAACGTTCTGTTCAATGTCTTTAGCACCGGTAGGTCAATCGCTATATCGGTCCTGCCATATTTTGTCTGGAATTCCCTCTCAAGGCGCCTTAGGTCAGATACATTGTCATCGGCAGAGGGCTCCTTCAGCTCCATATAGAGTTTCGTTACCGCCGGGTCAACCCCCCATCCCCTCATGAGGTCTCTGTCGCCTAAAACAGAGAGGATGTGGCGAATCTCCGCCTTCCTTCCGAGGGCTGCCCTGTCGACCTGTGATTCAGGGGGGATCTCCACGACTGCGTTCCCGTGAACCGTGGTCATACACGCGAGCCTTACCCCCGCATCGTAGTCTTCGCGGCTCACCTTTGAGTGCATGGGCGCGCGGACCTGCCCTTCAACGATCTTCACCCTGCACTTTCCGCAGGTGCCGTTGCCGCCACAGGAGGCGTTGATATAAACGTCAGACCTCATGGCGATCTCGAGCAGATTATCGCCGTCATTTGCAGCGGCCTCATATCCCTCGGGCATAAATTTTATTGTATACACCAGCATATTCTCACAAATAACTGAATTGTAGCAGATTATCCCCCAATTTGAAATATACTATATCTCCCGGAACCCTTTCATTGCCTATATTATATAAAAGTTCATTATCATAAACCTTGTAACACCTTTATTTTCAACAATTTTATTGACCAGAACGATGAATTGTGATATGATTGTTCATTATAATGAATTATGTATAACGCGCCGATCATAAAAAAGGCCCTTGACGTCATTAAGCTCATAATCCGTGAAAATAAGCCGTTGGGGGTGACTGATATATCGAAATCGCTGTCCCTCAGCAAAAGTACCGTTTTCGGCATACTTAAGTCACTTCAGGAAAGCGGCTTTGTCACAAAAAACAGGGCAACGAAAAAATATTCCACCGGCCAGGAACTCCTTGAGCTTGCAAAGGCTGCCCTCCGCGGGGGAGAGCTCGCGACCATCGCAAGGCCGTTCCTTGAAAAACTCGCAGAAACTGCCGATGAGACGGTCTTTCTCTGCATCAGGGAAGACCATATCGTAAAGGTCCTCGACTCTGTCGAGGCAAAGAAGGTCTTGAAGCTATCTTCTCCGGCGGGCACCAAACTCCCAATCACCGCTTCTGTTTTCTGCAAGGTATTCCTCTCCCCCCTCGAAAATGACGAGATCAGGAGCTTCCTCAAAGAGCGCGGCCTTCCTAAATACACCGAAAACAGCATAACCAGCGTAGAACGCTTCATCGAAGAAGTGGAAAAGACGAGGCAAACCGGCTATGGGCTCGATCTGGAAGAATATCTGAAAGGCGTGCGGGCGATCGCCGCCCTGGTATATTCACAGGATGTCCCCGTGGGCGCCATCTGCATCCTCGGTTTTACCAGTTCAATGACGGACGGGAAGCTTCACGGCATGGCCATGAACCTCCTCGAGGCCGCACATAAGATCAGCCAAAACCTTTCGCAGCTCAACATCAGGGGGCATCAGGGGCCTCCATATTCTTCCGCAAGAGAAAGATAGTATCGCGCCTCTTCCTCCTTGTTCCTCCGCATCGCGCCTTTTGCGTAGATGAGGCATTTCTTCCTGAGCTCCTCCACCGCTTTTGCCCGCATTTCGCTCTCCAGACAACCATCCTGCAATATCTTTACGATCGCCTGTATCCTGAACCTGTCCATGCCGTCATACCGCCTGGAAAGCTGGTCTTCGTGGCCGCCCCGCTTGATTATCAGGGGCTTTTCTATGAAAAGCACCGGGTATCTGGCAGTCACCCGGAGCCACATGTCGTAGTCCTCGCACACAGGCAGCGACTCATCAAACAGCCCCACGTCATCAAAGACCTCTCTCCTGATCACCGCCGATGACGGGCTGATTATGCACAGGGGCAGGCAGCGCTCAAAGATCCAGCCGGAATATTTTTTGTGACGCAGTTTCTGGTTGAGCCTTTCTCCGTTCCTGATCCAGATCTCGTCGGTATAGGACAGGGCATATCCCTGCTCTGCCATTTGCGATATCTGCGTTGAAAGCTTATTCTTTTTCCACAGGTCATCCACGTCGAGGAACGCAATGTATTCACCGCACGCTGCCGCGATGCCTTTGTTCCGCGCGCTGCTTATGCCTCCGTTGTCCTTCCGTACATAGCGCACCGGCAGATCATTTATTTCTTCGATGGAATTGTCCGTTGACCCATCGTCGACAACAATGACCTCTTTGTCCCGGTAGTCCTGTTTGAGGACGGACAGCACCGCCTCTTTCAGAAACCCTCTCCGGTTATAGGTGGTGGTGATGACGGAAACCATTTTTAGCTACCAGCTATCAGCAATGGACACGGTCTATCTGGTCTGTTTGGTCTTAACGTTGAACATAGAACGTTGAACAGATTTTACTGTTATCTATGAGCTTGTTTGAGCTGGAGTTTCATCGACATTCTCCACGGGCCCTCTGACAGGTCTACGGGCCAGACGGGCATCACCATCGTGCTCTGGTAGTTCCGCTCAAACCCGTTCTCCGACAGCGACACCACCTCTACGGGAAAGGTCCATATCTCAGCGGGCCTGTCCCATTCGAGGGAGATCTCAACGTTCTGGTAGGGATCATAGAGCCGCAACTTCTCTGCTTGCCCGAGCACATCCTTTGTCGTAAGCGGGTATTTCGTGCTGCCGGCCTCCAGGAACCTTTCTCCGCCGGTACCGAGAAGTGAAAAATTCCATTCCACACCGAAATTGATCAACCCCTCTGCCGCGCCTTCGAGCGCATAATCGACAACAACGGGGCCTTCTCCCCAGGGCAAAATGACATCTTTTCTGACAGTCAGCGGCAATCCCTTTTCTCCCTGCCAGCAATGTCCGCTTCTCTCCATCGCGAGCCGCACCGCCTTTTTTTCCTTTCCTATAACGCCCAGATAAGGCTCTTTGACGAAATCGCCGGGCTCAAGATATTTCCCCCTGTAAAAGGGCTCCAGGGCTGCATCGCCCCCCATGACGTGGTCTATGAGGGAGCCCCTCCTGTACCAGTCATAGTGGAGGTAGGCGTCAAGCCCTTCTTCTTTTGCGGTAACCATTTCGTGGATAGTCTTTGTACCGTTCGCAGTGTTTGTGGAGACTGCCTGCTTTATCTTTTCGTGATATCCCTCGTATCGCCTCATGAGGGTAGCCATCACGTTCACCGACGACGGCTTATAGTCAAGCCCATACAGTGCCCCTCCTTCTTTCAGGAGAAAGGACGCCTCCAGCTCGTTATTGTTCAGCACCGCCTCATCGTAGCCGTCGAAATTCACATCCTCAATATATCCGTCGGCAAAGGGCCTCGCGGGGTCAAGGAGCTTCCTGGCCTCGATGAGATGGCTGTAAACAGATCCGCGCAGGTGCGGGAGGTAGAGCCCGCCAAAGACGCCGTGCCAGTAGCTGTCATTGCACTGGGCCATGTAGACATGCCTTTTCGCCCCGGTGTTTCTCACTGCCTTTTTTGACAGCCGGAGCGCCTTTTTGTGCATGTCATTGCTCTCTGCGTATTTGACGAGAAAATTTTTGAAATAGCCGCCTGACAGAAAACGCCTGTACGGTATGTCCTGCTCATTCAGCATGTCGCCGTATGCTTGCGATACTCCCGCAGGGAGAGACCACTCGCCCATCTCCTTGTATGATTCACAGCCGAGGTAGGCCCTGCCGGCCGGACGCTTCGCCTTCATATATTCTGAAAACGTTGTTGTTGTCAGCCATGAGCTGTTTTTTGCAAGATATTCGAAGAATGACCGCAGCCAGCCCTCTTTTTTATAGACGTAATCGAATGTCCCCGGCCACAAGCCGAACTTTTCGCCGTCATCGCCAAAGACAACGAGGTCTCCCCCCTGACTGAGGACATCCTTCAGGTAGGCGTCGAGCACATCTATCTGCTTGAACGGGATCGCGTAGCGCAGAAACTCAAGGCCCGGAAATACCGAAAGGGGGCGCCCTTCATATTCCGTGATGTAGTACCCGTAGAGGTCTCTCTCTTCGAGCCCCAGTACCTTGAAATGGTTATCGTCGACAAGAGTGTATGCGATCCCTGCCTTGTGGAGCACCTTCGGGATATAGGGCTCATATACCCTTTCCGCGAGCCACATGCCTGCAGGACGCTCGCCGAATGCATCTTCCATGAGATCTAAATGCATCTTTATCTGGGCAATTCCGTCTTCCTCGCTTAGAAGGGAAAAGACAGGTTCGTACATCCCGCCGGAGATGATCTCCAGCTGCCCGCTTTTCTTCATTTTCCTGAGGAGCCTGATGTAATCGGGCTTGTGCTCGCGAAGCCACGAAAAGAGAAAACCTGAAAAATGGAGGTTGACCTTGATCTCCGTGAAATCTTTCAGGACATCAAAAAAAGGCATATACGATCTCGCATACGCCTCTTCAAGGATAAAATCCATGTTCCCGACCGGCTGGTGGTTATGGATGCAGAAGATAAAATTCATTGGATCCTTTTTTTTTGAAATGGCGGGGTCGACGAGAATTGAACTCGCGGCCTCCGGCGTGACAGGCCGGCGTTATAACCAGGCTTAACTACGACCCCGCTGAAATGGTAGGCGGAACAGGTTTTGAACCTGCGACCCCCGGCTTGTAAGGCCGATGCTCTCCCGCTGAGCTATCCGCCCAATTCGGCACACTATAGCAGGTTCACCGTGAAAAGTCAAACAATCAGGCAATCTCTGCCTCTTCCTCATAGATAAGGATAGGCCTCTCGTGGTTCACGATGACCTCTTCGCTTACTACGCACTCCTTCACATTGGCAAGCGACGGGATCTCATACATCACGTCGAGCATCACCTTTTCCATGATGGACCGGAGGCCTCTCGCCCCGGTCTTCTTCTTCATGGCATCCTTCGCAATTCCTCTGAGCGCGCCTTCGGTGAAGGTAAGCTTTACGTTCTCGAGCTCGAAGAGCTTTTTATACTGTTTGGAGATCGCGTTGCGCGGTCTTTTCAGTATCTCCACGAGGTTCTCCTCGCTGAGTTCGTCAAGCGTGGCCGTTATAGGCAGCCTTCCTATGAACTCAGGGATCAGGCCGTACTTCAGGAGGTCTTCGGGCTGTATCTCTCTAATCAGCTCCGAATACCGCTTATCCCTGCCGCCTTCAACGTCGACGCCGAACCCTATGCCCTTCTTGCCGATCCTGCTCGCCACGAGCCCGTCAATGCTGTGGAAGGCGCCGCCGCAGATAAAGAGGATGTTGGATGTGTTGACCTTTATGTAATCCTGCTGCGGGTGCTTCCTGCCGCCTTTGGGAGGAACATTCGCTACCGTGCCTTCTATGATCTTCAAAAGGGCCTGCTGGACCCCTTCCCCTGAAACATCTCTTGTGATCGACGGGCTGTCGGTCTTCCTCGATATCTTGTCGATCTCGTCGATGTACACAATGCCGCGCTCTGTTCTCTCCACGTTGTAATCGGCGGACTGGAGGAGGTAGAGGATGATGTTCTCCACATCCTCGCCGACGTATCCTGCCTCCGTCAGCGTCGTCGCGTCGGCAATGGTAAAAGGCACATGGAGTATCTTCGCGAGCGTCTGGGCAAGGAGTGTCTTGCCGGAGCCTGTCGGGCCGATGAGAAGGATGTTGCTCTTCTGTATCTCCACATCGTCGAAATGGGCCTTCGCCTCTATCCTCTTATAATGGTTGTATACAGCCACGGAAAGGACCTTCTTTGCGTGGTCCTGGCCGATAACATACTCGTCAAGGAGCCTTCTGATCTCATGCGGCTTCGGTATGGACGTCTTGATATAGTCGAAGCGCTCCTTCTTGGCCTCCTCCTGTATGATCTCATTGCAGAGCTCTATGCACTCGTCGCAGATATAGACCATTGGGCCTGCTATGAGCTTCTTTACCTCATCCTGGCTCTTCCCGCAGAAGGAACAGTTTAGTTTGATCGTTCTCCCGTTGTTTCTTTTGATCATGTCATGTCCTCTTTTCAACTATCTGGTCTATGATTCCGTATTCGATCGCCTGTTCGGGGCTCATGAAAAAATCCCTTTCCGTATCGGCGGCTATCTTCTCTACGGACTGACCGGTGTGCTTTGTGAAGATCTTGTTTATCTCGGCACGCATCCTCAGGATCTCTTTTGCCTGTATATCGATGTCGCTTGCCTGCCCCTGTGCGCCCCCGAGAGGCTGGTGTATCAGTATCCTCGAGTGCGGCAGGGCGTACCTCTTGCCCTTCTCTCCGCCCGCAAGCAGGACAGCGCCCATGCTCGCCGCCTGTCCGATGCACATGGTGACGATCGGCGGCTTTACATACTGCATGGTGTCGTAGATCGCAAGACCGCTCGTCAGATATCCGCCGGGGCTGTTGATATAAAGAAAGATATCCTTGGCAGGATCTTCGGATTCAAGGAACAGGAGCTGGGCTATGATAATGTTTGCCACGTTGTCGTCGATGCTGGTGCCAAGGAAGACTATCCTTTCCTTGAGGAGCCGGGAGTATATATCGTAGGCCCGCTCTCCCCTTCCGTCCTTTTCGATGACTATCGGCACAAGGTTCATGATTTCTCCTTAATTACCGCATTATCACGGAGAAAATTGATGGTCCTTTCCTCGATGATGCTGCTTCGCAGATTGTTCAGCAGATTATACTGCTCGTAAAAATTCCTGACGTCGTTCAATGGCCTCTTGGCATCCTCGGCGATCTTCTTTATCCGCTCCTGGACGTCGTTCTCATCGGCATCGATGCCTTCCTTCTCAGAGATCTTCGTGACCAGTATCTCCCCTTTGATCCGCGCCTCTGCGCTCTTCTCAAAATCCTCTCTGAATCTTTCGTCGATCGCCTTCGCCTCTTCTTCGGTCAGCCTGTCAGCCTTGAACCGTGATTTTGCCTCTTCCATCATTGCTGCGATGCGCCTCTCAAGGAGCGTCTTCGGGACCGGTATCTCAACCCCGCCGATGAGCGCGTCCATGATCTTCTGCGCTATCTCCCTGCCTCTCACGTTCTCTTTTTCTTTCAGAATCTCATCCCTAAGGCCTTTGTGCAGGGCATCCATGTTGTCAAAATTAAGGTCTTTGGCAAACTCGTCATTTACTTCAGGGAGGCGCTTCTCCTTGATCTCTTTCATCATAACCTTGAACTGGAGCGTCCTCTTTGCAATATCTTTATCGGGATAATCTTCCGGGAAGGATACGGGTATCTCTTTTTCCTCGTTCTCCTTCATCCCCATAAGCGCATTCTCAAATTCGGGCATCAGCGTGGAGCTCCCCAGCTCCAGGGGATAAGCCTCTGTCCCAATATCTTTAACGGGCTTTCCATCCTCATACCCCTGGTATTTTATAACAACGAGGTCGCCCTTCCGGGCCCCTCTGTCGCTCTCTTTTGCCACTATCTCCGCGTGCATCTGCTGCAACCCCTCGATCCGCTTTGCCACTTCGTCGTCGCTCACCTTGATCTGTTCAACCTCTACCTCGATGCCTTTATATGGCGGCAGCTCGATATCGGGGAGCACCTCGCACTCGAGGACATAGCCTTGCCTGTCTGCCTCGTCGATAAAATCCACTAATGGCTGCCCAACGGGGTTGACCTTTGCCTCGTTTAAGGCTTCGTACATGGTCTCCTGGACCATCCTCTTCTTCAGTTCGTCGTTGATGTAATCCTTGTAATAGCTGATGATCATCGGCCTCGGCACCTTGCCGGGCCTGAAGCCTTTTATCTTTGCCTGCTTCTGCAGCTCGCTGTAGATCGATTCCCTTATGGCATTTATCTCTTCTTCAAGGAGCAGAACCTCTACCTTTTTCTTCACGCTGTCGATGTTTTCAACCTGAACCTTCATCATTCCTCCGGGATATATACACGGGAAAACCTTTCCTTTTCCCGTAAACTGCCTTATTATAAACACAACTCCCCAAATTATCAAGATGTTTGGGATATCATAAGGAATATCAACTACTATGAGGGACATTAAGAAATTTTCTTGACGTCCTTTTGTAACTGTGTAATAAACTTAAAAGCCAGACAAATAAAGTTAACAAGGGGGAAAATATGAATTCTGTGGTGGTTCTTATTTTAGGTCTCGTTGTTGCTTTCATTGGTTATCGCTTTTACGCGAAACACATCGATTCGAAGATCATCAAGTCAGATCCCAAGAGGGCCACGCCTGCAAAGATGTACATGGACGGCGTGGAGTTTATGCCCACAAGCAAAAACATCCTTTTCGGCTACCAGTTCAAGTCCATCGCCGGGGCCGCCCCTATTATAGGCCCCATCATCGCGATCCAGTGGGGGTGGCTCCCTGCATTAATATGGATACTCGCCGGCACCTTCTTCATCGGCTGGGTCCAGGACTACTCAAGCGCGATGGTTGCCATGAGAAACGACGGCGCCTCCTTTGGCGGCTTAAGCCATAAGCTGATCTCTCCAAGGGCGCGAATCATCCTTCTCGCCTTTATCTATTTCTACCTTCTCCTTATCGCCGGGGCCTTCGGTAACGTTGTGGTAAGCACCACCATTGCCTTAAAGGCCGCCCCTATGGCATGGTTGTTCCTCACCGTCGGCGGCATCCTCGCCGGCCAGATGATCTACCGGTGGAGGAAGGATATCATCCTTACCACCATCGTCACCGTCGTTATCGCCATGGCTGGGATCTGGTTCGGCTCCATTGCCCCTTCAGACAGCATAATAGGGGCATCCCTTGCAAACAGCAGGTGGGTATGGGCGATCGCCGCGTTCGTCTTCTGCTATTTTGCGGCAGTGCTGCCGATCTGGCGCTTTGCGCTCCCCATCAACTACGTTGCCTCTTATATCGTCTTTCTCGGGCTCTTCTTCGGGATAATCGGCATCTTCATACTCCATCCTGATTTTACCCTTCCGGCATACACCGGTTTCTCCATCGCGATCGGCCCTATCTGGCCCATCATGTTCGTTACTATCGCCTGCGGCGCCATCTCAGGCTGGCACAGCATAGTATCGAGCTCAGGAACAGCCAGGCAGCTTGAGAACGAGCTTGATGCCCGCCCTGTAGGCGGCGGAGTAATGTTCATCGAGATGATGCTCGCGCTCTTCGCTTTGATCATAGCAGGAACCATCTACGCCTCTTCGGCGGAATACGGAGCAGCGATCGCAAAAGGGCCCGGCGGGATCTTTGCCGCCGGCGTATCGAAATTCCTCGGCGCTATAGGAATGCCGGCCGCGCTTGGGAGGTCCTACGGAAGCGTCATGATGATCGTCCTCGCGATCACGATTATGCAGCTCGTGATCCGCTTCATGCGGGTTGCCACATCAGAGCTCCTGAGCGATGTAAGCCCTGTATTCAGAAACCCCCATATAGGGACTTTCATCGCGTGTGTACTCGGCATGGTGCTTGTCATGACAGGATGGTGGCAGTACCTGTGGGTGCTCTTCGGAGGGGCAAACCAGCTCATGGCATCCCTTGCGCTGCTTTTAGTAACGGCATGGCTCATGTCTGAGGGAAAATCCGCAGCGTGGGCGTTCTGGCCGATGATCTTCATGTTCATAACGACGATAGCCGCCCTGCTTTATACATCGTACAACCTGCTGATAAAGGTTATTTCAGGGGCAGTGAAGGGAGAGGCGCTCATCGGGAACACCTTGATGGGCCTTGTCGGCCTCTTTCTCGTTGTCGCCGCCCTCATCCTTGGCTCAGAAGGAATGAAGGCGCTGAAACGCTACAGGTCGATAACAAAGACCCAGGCTGCGGCTGCGGCGAAAGCATAGCAACGCATCTTAGGACTCAGGCGGCAGGTCAAAACCTGTGGCCTGAGTCCTTCAGCGTTTAGCAATATAAGTAACGTAAGGAGAAAAGCACTATGTCAGAAGAAAAGAAGAAAAAAGGAGGTTTTTTCGGCGCGGTAAAGGAGTTCGTCTATGGTGTTGCAGCGCACGATTCTGCGCGCTTTGCCCTCAAGTCGCGGGCAAGCATGGAGCACCTCTTCATCCTCATCACCATGGGCGATATGCTGGGGGTGCCGATCCTCCCGCCCTACTACTCTTTGCGCCTCCTGCCTTATGTCGTTCCCCAGATCTCGACATGGAAGCGGAGGATGCTGAAGGAAAAAGACCTGACGGACGGATTGGCGTAATGCACATGAATTTCAAATTTCAAATTTCAAATTTCAAATTTTATTGAGGGGGTGGTTCCCATTTCACTATCAAAGATATTCGATGAATTTCCGGAACGGCGCTACATAATGTTCGGCGGCAAAGGCGGCCTCGGCAAAACCACTTTTTCTGCGGCGACCGCCTACTACCTTGCGAAGCAGGGCAAGCGCGTCCTCGTATTTTCCGTGGATCCCCAGGCATCCCTCAGCGATATATTCAAAAAGGATATATTCGGGAAAGGGCCGACTGAGATCATGCCCAATCTCTATGCGCAGGAGATCGATGCAGACCGGCGTGTCAAGGAATACCAGCAGGAGATCAGGAAGAAGATCCTTGACATGTACGGTATGGAAAAGATCCCTGATGAGATCGAGAGCTATATACAGGCCGCGGCGGCAGAGCCCGCGATGGAAGAGAGCGCCATCTTCGATGAGGTCGTGGACATCGTTGTCCACGGCGGGTATGATTACTACATCTACGACCTTGTACCCCTCGGCCACGCGCTCTATTACCTGAGCATGGCCTCTGTCTATGATGAATGGATAGACAAGATCACCAATCTCCGCCAGCAGATGAGGGAGTACGACCAGGTTGCCGCCGTCATGAAGCGCGATAAGGAGATCGACGAGGACGCGATCCTTAATGAGCTTCTTTATATAAAGGAACGGATCAACAAGTCCTCAGGCATCCTTACAGACAAGGAAAAGACGGCGTTCTTCTTTGTCCTGACGCCTGAAGAGATGATAATCAACGATACTCTCAAGGCCGCGGAGCTCTTCGCGAAATTCGATGTGCCGCTCAGCGGATATATCATCAACCGCGTTCTGCCTCCGGAGTTGAAGAGCCAGCAAATACCGGAGTATCTTAAAAACCGGCTTGCCATGCAGGACAAGTACCTCAAGGTCATAGACGAGGTCTTTAAAGGCCAGATACTCGCCTCTGTTCCCGAAATGGAGAGGGACGTCACCGGCCTCGGCATGATAGAGAAGCTGGCAGATAAAATGTTCTATTGAGAGTATTCTCATAAACAAGGAGTCTCGCATGAACCAGATCACAACGAGCATGACAAAATACATGAGCGACCATCCGAAGCTTAAATACATCTTCTTCGGGGGAAAAGGCGGCGTCGGAAAGACCGTTATGGCCGGCACCGCGGCGCTATGGGCGGCCAAGCAGGGAAAGAAGACACTCCTCGCCTCCACAAACCCCGTCCACAGCCTTTCCAACCTCTTCGAGAAGGACGTCTTCGGGAAGGCGGCGGTCGTGTGTGACGACGACCGGTGCTTCGCCTTTGAGATCGACACAAAAGATACGATAGAGCGGTCAAAACAGGAGATCAGGGAAAAGATCAACTGGTTTCTCAGGTTCGCCGACCTCACCACAAAAGCAGACGACTTTGTGGAGTCGGCAACGATGAACCCCGCCTTTGAAGAGTCTGCCATGTTCGAGAACATGACCGACATCATGTTCGAAGATAAATACGATTTCTATGTATTCGACACGGCACCGACGGCAAACGCACGAAGGCTCCTCGGCATGTCGAAGGTCTACTCGCTCTGGGTTGAAAAGATGCTCAAGAGCAGGGAGGAGGCGAAATCGCTCAGGGAGATGCTCTCCTTTTCCAAAAAGAACGAGGCAGACCCGCTCATGGACTACCTCTTAAGCTTCAAAGACAGGATGGCAAGGGCGCAAAGCCTTCTTACCAACGACCAGCTTACGGCGTTCTTCTTCGCGACGCTCCCGGAAAGCCTTCCCATCGCCGTCATCACCAGGTTCATCAACTGGTTCTATGAATTCGGAATCCCTGTCGGCGGCGTTGTTGTAAACGGTCTTATCCAGCAAGATCAGGTTGCCAATGATTCACCGGAATTTGTTCTGAACAGGGTAAAAATGCAGAACGAACATATGGAGGAGATCTGGCAGATCTTCGGCGACAAGGTAAGGGCCGTGATACCGCTCTTCGAGACAGAGGTAAAAGGCGCCAGGATGGTAAACCGCATGGTGGATTATCTCTTTAAACCTTAA
>DIFC01000013.1:80428-136348 GCA_002418945.1 Deltaproteobacteria bacterium UBA5758
CTGAAAGCTGTTCGCTGATTGCTATTAATCAATGCACGGCGGTTTTGTCACCGGGATGCCCTTTTCATCCCATCCTCTAAGCCTGTAATAATCGTCCTTCATCCTCTCAAGACCTTCACGCGTGATAGTGCTTCTCTTCGATCCGATCGGCTCTTCAAAAAAACGCCTCGGCAGCGTATCGTCAGCCCTTGTAATCCCCTCACGCACATTGAAGACGCGGGTCGCGGTCTGGATGTTCGACGCTATTCTCCTGAGCTGATCCTTTGTAAGGTCCATGCCCGTTGTCATTGCTATCATCTTCAGCATCTCGTTCCACTGGTAAAGATCGCGATAGAACCTGCACATTATGAGTGCGTCGTGGACAACAAGCCTGTCTTCAAAATCCAGGAACAACTCCGCCTTACCCTCAATCTGGTCGGCAGGTATCATCCCTGAAGCCTCTGCCCGGAAAAAGGTGGAACGGATGTGGCACCCTCCCCTGTCTGATGTAGCATAGGCAAGCCCCATTCCTTTAAATATCCTTGGATCGTATCCGCCCGGCTCCATCCCTTTCACGTGGATCGCAATGTCCTCGAGGCCCCATTCTTTTGCGGCATATCGTATCCCTTCTGCAAGGACCGCGCCGACACCTTCTTTCCGGGCAATTTTGTGAAAAAGCGACGCAATGCCTTCAGCGTCCCCGTAGTCAAGCCTCTCATTGATTCTACCTTTTCGAGACGCCTCAATTGCAAACGCGGCGAGGTTCCCCGCTGTTATGGTATCGATGCCGAGCCTGTCGCATATATCGTTAAGGCGAATGATCTCACCAAGGTCTTTAACAAGACAGAGCCCACCGATGGAGTAAAGCGTCTCGTACTCAGGGCCGTCGATGGTAAGCCCTTTGTATCTTCCTTCTGTTACCGTTGTTAGTCTTCCGCAGGCAAGAAAGCACCTGCTGCATGCCCTTCTCTTCACAGAGAATCTTGTGTGAAGCGTTTCGGCGCTGATGTTCTCCCAGCCCTCCATGGCGCCCTCTGCCCAGTAGCGCGTCGGAAAGGCCTCGAACTTATTAATGGCGGATACGAGACCCGGCGTGCCGAATGCCTTGTACCCCTGGGCATAGGGGTGGACCTTGCCCCTTTTCGCCCATTCATTCCAGAAATTCTCAACAGCTTCTTCCTGGGCCGATTCCCGCCTTTTCGTACCGTGGAATGCAAGCCCTTTTACCTTCTTTGAGCCGAGGACCGCACCCACGCCGGTCCTGCCCGCGCACCGCCAGTAATCGTTCACCACCGATGCGAACCTCACGAGGTTCTCGCCGCCAGACCCTATGACGAGCACGCCCGCGCCCTTCCTGTTCACCTTTTCCGCTATCAGGTCCTGCGAACGGTAGGAATCCAACCCCCATATATCCGATGCATCGTGAAATATTACCGACCCTTCTCCTATTTCCAGGAAAACGGGTCCGGGGGATGCACCTTCCAGGACGACCGCATCATAGCCCGTCCTGCTTATCGGCTCAGCAGCTTTCCCGCCGGAATAGGACTCGGAGAAGATGCCTGTGAGGGGCGACTTCGTAAAGACACCGTACCTGCTCGACCCCCAGATCTTCGTATCGTTGATCGGGCCGAGGGCAATGATAAAGGGATTCTCCGGCGAAAAGGGGTCTGTTCCGGGCCTGCATCTCTTCAGGAGCAGGTACACGCCGAGCCCTTTGCCTCCCAGATAGTTCTCAAAGACCTCATCTGCTATGGGCTCCTCGCGGTGCCTCTTATTTGTAAGATCGATGACCAGTGCTTTGTGAAAAAAACCTTTCATAGAAATCCTCCGTCGGATTTTTTGAATAACATCCCATCTCTCTGCTGTCAAGATTAATTGTTGAATGGTGAATGGCCGGTTTTTCAGCTTGATATTTTGCCATAAGTAAGGGAAAATCATCTCTGTTCCCCCTCTTCCTTAGTCCCCTCTCCCGCAAGGGGAGAGGGGACTAAGGAAGAGGGAACTTAAGCAAGGAGCAGGCAAGCAACAACATTTCCTCCCCCTTGACGGAAAAGGGCGTAATATTACAGTCCCTTCTCCCCTGGCCAAGAAGGGTCGTAATGTCACAGTCCCTTCTCCCCTTGCGGGAGAGGGTCAGGGTGAGGGGGAAGGAGGTTCTTCTTATGAAACATCGTAATCATATGCACAGTAACAAAATAAGCATGATCATCATTATCGCAGTATGCCTTGTTGCCGCCGCGGGCTGTGCGGGCATTGAAAGACAGGGCAGGCCTGCTGCGGTGCCTGAAGTACGCCCCGGCATACTGCAAGGCTATCTGCCCGCCGAAGCCCTCCCGAACAGCCTTGACCTGCTTCCGCCTCCCCCGGCCGCTGGTTCCGCCGCCTTTGCCCTCGACGAGGAGGTCAGCCGGAAAACCCTCTCATTACATAATTCACCGCGCTGGCTGCTAGCCGATTCGGATTCCGATCTGGGATTTCCTCATGCCGCCGGCACCTTTTCCTGTGCGCTGAACGCCCCGGTCACGGAAGAGGATACGCCGCGCCTATACATGCTGCTGCGCCGGACTCTCACGGACGCCGGCCGTTCCACCTACGCTGCCAAGAACCATTACCGCCGCACCCGTCCTTTCGTACTGAACAAAGGGCCAATCTGCCCGGCAGATGGGAAGATGAAGGCATGGCTGGAGAAGGACGGCTCCTATCCGTCCGGACATACCACAACAGGCTGGGCCTGGGCGCTCATTCTCAGCGAGATCTCGCCGGGAGAGGCCAATGCGATCCTCGAACGGGGACGGGCCTTCGGGGAGAGCCGCAACGTCTGCAACGCGCACTGGCACAGCGATGTGGTCCAGGGCTATCTCATAGGCGCAGCCACCGTAGCCGTCCTGCATGCAGACCTGGCATTCCGCGCCGATCTGGAAGCGGCAAAGGCTGAGCTCGGCGCCATCCGGGCAAAGGGGCTCAAGCCCACGCGCGACTGCAAGGCAGAGGCCGGGGCATTAGGACGCTGATCATTATTTTGTTGACTCAGGGCGCAGTTTCCCCGTAATAAGTATAGGTGATAATGAACGCGATCATCGGCGGAACATCGCTTCTCAATTCATCCTTATTCTCCCCGTGGAAGAGTAGGAACGTCAAAACACCCTACGGGAGCGTCCGGATCAGGCTCAGCGAAAACACAGCCTTTCTCCAGCGCCATGGCGACCCCCCTGTCCCGCCCCACAGGATAAATCACCGGGCCAATATATGGGCCCTGCGGAAGCTCGGGGCCGTAAAGATCATTTCCATCAACTCCGTGGGAAGCCTGAAGCCGTCTATCAAGCCGGGCACTCTTCTGATCCCTGATGACTTCCTGTCAGTCTGGAGCATACCGACCCTTTTCGAAAAAGAGATGAGATTCTTCATCCCTGAAATGGACAAACCGCTCGCACGGCATCTGCATGACCTCTGTAAAAAGGCGGGCATCGGTGCCAAAAGCGGGGGCATCTATATCCAGACCATCGGCCCCAGGCTCGAAACAAAAGCCGAGATCAGGATGCTGAAAGGATTCGGCGACATCGTCGGCATGACGATGGCGTCGGAGGCAACGCTCTCGATGGAATACGGCATACCTTACGCAAGCCTCTGCTCCATCGACAACTACTGCAATGGGATAGCGAAAACACCTCTCACAATGGAGCAGATAATGGACAATGTTCAAAAAAACCTCGGCAGCATCGAGCGGATCATCGAGGCGCTCGTGACAAAGGGCATTGCATGAAGATACTCATCAAAGATGTGCTGCTGAAAGGCGCGACGCAGGATATCTTCATCAACAACGGCTCCATTGAGGAGATCTCAGGAAGGTGTACCCGTGAGGCCGATAAGGTCATCAACGGAAGGAACAAGGCCGCCCTGCCCTCTCTTATCAACGGCCACACCCACGCGGCCATGACGCTCTTCCGCGGCTTCGCAGACGATATGCCTTTAAAAAACTGGCTCGAAGAAAAGATATGGGCCCTCGAATCAAAGCTCACGGAAGAAGATGTCTACTGGGGGACAAAGCTCGCCTGTCTCGAGATGATCAAGAACGGGGTCACCGCCTTCAACGATATGTACTGGCACTGGGAAGGAACAGCCCGGGCTGCCGCAGAAATGGGCGTACGGGGCCTCATCAGCGCGGTATTCATCGATATGTTCGACCGGAAAAAAGGACAGGAGCAGATCGAGCTCAACAGGGCGCTCTTTGATCTCTCGGAACGCTACAAACCTTACGTGACCTTTACCTTCGGCCCTCACGCCATATATACGGTCTCGGAAGGGAGCCTCCAATGGATGCGTGATTTTTCAGAAAAACATAATATCCTCATCCACATGCACCTTGCAGAGACGCTTGACGAGAACCGTTTCGCCGACGAAAAATACGGCCTGACGCCTGTCAAATTTCTCGACCACATCGGGGTCCTTTCAGAGCGCTTCATCGGGTGCCACGGCTGTGTTCTCAACGAAGATGACTGCCGGACGCTGAGAGAGCGCCGGGCGAAGCTCGTCCATATCCCCGTCTCCAATCTCAAGCTCGCCGTCGGGAGCATATTCCCCCACTTCCTCATGAAGAATGAAGGGATACCCTATTGTTTCGGCACAGACGGTTGCGCTTCAAACAACCACCTCGACCTGATCGAGACGATGAAGTTCGCCTCACTCATCGCAAAATTCGCCAACCACGATCCCACGATGCTCCCCGCCCGGGAGACATTCGATATCGCTACGAAGGCAGCTGCCGGCATATTCAATCTCGGCGATTGGGAGATAGAGGTCGGCAAAAGCCCTGACATCATCCTCATCGATCTCAACAGGCCCGAATTCGTCCCCAACTTCGACATCTGGTCGGACATCGTCTATGCATCTAACGGCTCTGTGGTTGATACGGTGATCTGCATGGGGAGAGTCCTCATGGAAAACCGGTACGTCCCCGGGGAAGAGGATATCCTCAGAAAGGTCAAAAAGACAGCAAAAGCCCTCGTTGCGCGATGATATTCATCTGCGATATCATGCTTGGAAGACTGTCGAGGTACCTGAGGATGCTCGGGCTCGATGCGCCCTGCGTAAAAGGCCCGGTCTTCTCTGAAATATTCGAATGCGGTGGAGAACCGCCCTATTTTTTCACAAAAAGACAAAAATGCCTTACATACGAAAGGACCGTCCGCATCAGGTCCGACCGGGTCATGGAACAGCTCGAGGAGATCCTGCCTATTATCGCCCCTCACGTCATTCCCGACGCTGTCATGTCGAGGTGCATCGAATGCAACGTCCCCCTCGTCGCGGCAGCCAGGGAAGACGTCGAGCACCATGTCCCCGAATACATCTACCACCACTATGCCGAATTTAAACAATGCCCATCCTGCAAAAAGGTCTACTGGGGCGGCTCGCATACGGGGAAGATGAAAAAATGGATCGAAGATATAATAACCAATCACCGATAACCAAGATTCAATTAATCACCAATACCCAATATTCAATTCACGGCTTCTTTAGCTATCAGTCTTCAGCACACAGCAGTCAGCTGAAACAAAAAGGCTTTATGCTGATGGCTGATAGCTATACGCTGAAAAGAGGTTACGATGTTCCCATTTAAAGAGATGGTAACCATTTTGAAAAGGCACCTGAAGGACGACGTTCCCGTAGTGACGAAGATCGCCCGGCAGAAGCGAAAAGACCCCTTTCTTATCCTCGTCGGTACCCTCCTCAGCCTCCGCACCAAGGACGAAATGACTGAAAAGGTGATGGAGAGGCTTGTCGGGAAGGCAAGGACCCCTGAAGAATTGCTCAGGATACCGACGGACGATCTGCAGAGGCTCATCTATCCTGTCGGATTCTACCGGAACAAAGCGAAGGTGCTTATAAACACAGCGCGGGTCATCATAGAGACTTATAACGGCATTGTGCCGGATTCCATCGACGAGCTGCTTTCAATCAAAGGAGTCGGCAGGAAGACCGCCAACCTGGTCGTCACGGAGGCATACGGCAAACCGGGGATATGCGTCGATACCCACGTGCACCGGATCTCGAACCGCACCGGCGCGGTGTCAACAAAAGATCCCCACCAGACCGAGGAATCACTGCGGAAGATACTGCCAAGGCAATACTGGGCCATCTACAACACCCTGCTGGTAACATTCGGGAAGCGGATCTGCTCCCCCCTGTCCCCCCGCTGCAGCCAATGCCCCATCACCCACATCTGTGCAAGGAGAGGCGTCACAAGGCACCGCTGAAAAGGCAGCCCCGAAAAACAACCGTAATTCGTAAATCGTAAGAGGTGCATTTCACTTTTTGCCTTTACATACCCTTTGTTTTCTGTTAATTTTCCTATCGAATGAAAATCTCTGTAACCATTTTATTTTTATTGTTGATTCTTGTTTTTTGCACACCAGCTTCTGCCGCTGACGCCGAGAGGATCGCCAGGATCGATGTTACCGGGAACGAAAGGATCGATACCGCCTTCATTATGAACAACATCAAGACAAAAGAGAGGGATCCTTACAACCTCGATAAGCTGCAGGAAGACATGAAAAGCATTTACAAGACAGGGTTCTTCAGCGATGTGCAGGTCAACGTCCAGGATACCGACGCCGGTAAAACGGTAACATTTGTGGTCATCGAGAGGCCGCCGATCAAGGCCATCTATCTTTCAGGGAACAAGAAGCTCAAGACAGCGGACATCACGGAAAAACTGAAGATCAAAACCAACACGGTGCTGAACATAGAACGCATCAAAGAGAGCATGGACGAGATCAAGAAGCTCTATTCCAGCAAAGGGTACTACGCGACAAGGGTAAACTACGATATAGAGTACGGCGAGGCATATGATGTAACGGTCAATTTAATGATAGATGAGCCGTCACAGGCTTATGTCAAAAAGATCTCCTTTACGGGCAACAAGACCTTCAAGGACGGCAAGTTAAAGGATTTCATGAGGACCAGAGAGAAAGGCATCCTGTCATGGTTCACCGGTTCCGGCATCCTCGACGACGAAGCCCTCGAGGACGACAGGAAGAACCTCGAGGCCTTCTATCACGACCACGGCTATCTCCGCGTGAAGATCGGCATACCCGATATCAATATCTCGCAGGACGGAAAGACCATAGCCATTTCCATACCCATCGAAGAAGGAAATGTTTATACGGTAGGCACGATCAATTTCGAGGGCGATGTGATATTTGACGAAGCAGTCCTTCTCCGCAACCTCAAAAGCAGAACGGGGAGGACCTTCAGCTCGATGACTTATCAGGAAGATATCCTGGGCCTCGTTGACCTTTACCAGGACAAGGGCTACGCCTTTTGTGACGTTACACCTCTAACCCTTCTCGACGATGACGCCCGGAAGGTAAACCTGACCTTCAACATCGTCAAAGGGGGAGAGATATACTTCAACAGGATAAATATCCTGGGCAACACCAAGACGAGGGATAAGGTTATCCGCAGAGAGCTTAAATTCGCTGAAGGCGACCGGTTCTCGTCAACCAATCTGAAGGCAAGCAAAAAGAAATTGAGGAATACCACCTTCTTTAAAGAAACCGATATGAAGCTTGTAAGGACCGAGGAGCCTGATAAGGTCAACATGGACCTGTCGGTTGAGGAAAAACCCACCGGCTCATTAAGCCTTGGCATAGGGTACAGCACATCGGAGAAGATCCTGCTGACCGGCAACGTATCGCAGGAAAACTTTTTCGGCACCGGACGGAAGGTATACCTGGACGCGGCAGTAAGCAGCGTCACCCAGGAATACCGGCTTACCTTCGTAGAACCTTACATCTTTGACCTGAACCTCACCGCCGGGTTCAGCATATTCAACTTCACCAGGATACTGGATACGTACGATTATCAGAAGCAGGGCGGGAGCGTAGCCTTGACGAGGCCATTGACGGACGATGTTAAGGTGGCCACAAGATACCGGTATGAGACCACGGACGTTTACAACATCTCTGCCGAGGCAACGAGGGATATCTGGGATCAGGCAGGCAGCAGTACAACAAGCGCCATCGGCCTGTCGCTCCTGAAGAACACTATAGACGATATATTGAACCCGTCGATAGGGGTGAATTCCGACGTTACCGTTGAAGTGGCCGGCGGCCCCGTCGGCGGCTCCAACTATTTTTACAAGGTCACGGGATTTTACGGCCAGTATATCCCCGCCGGGTTCTGGGACACCACGTTCTTTGTGCGCGGCACCGCAGGAATATTGAGGCCTTTCGGAGGCAAAACGCTGCCGCTGTATGAAAAATTCTATGTGGGCGGCTTGAATTCCGTCAGGGGATTCAGGTTTGGCGAAGCAGGCCCGAAAGACATAAACGAACAGGTCATGGGCGCAGAGAACCAGTTATTTTTCAACGTGGAATGGATCTTCCCCATCTACAAGCCTGCAGGGTTGAAAGGGGTCCTCTTCTATGACGCCGGCGCCGGATTTGACGGTACAAATCTGAATGTGATAAAAGATAGCATGAGAACAACTGCCGGTTTCGGCATCAGGTGGTTTTCACCGATGGGTCCTATCCGTATTGAATTCGGATACAACCTCTTCCCCAAGACAGGCGACAGAAAGAGTGCGTTTGACTTTACCGTCGGAACACAATATTAAACAGGAGGCATCATGAAAAAGATCGTATTTTGTATTATCATCGCGCTGTTTATCTGCGTACCACTGGCAGCGAAGTGCCAGTCGCTGAATATCGCATATGTTGACCTGCAAAGGGTCATGCTTGAATCAGATAAAGGAAAGGAAATAAGGAAAACCCTTACAGGAGAGGCGGAAAAGCTAAAGAAAAACCTCGACGAAAGGCAGAGCGAACTCCAGAAGCTGAAGGACACGCTGGAGAAGCAGGGAGCCACGATCACCCCTGAGGCGCGGGCCGACAAGGAAAAACAGTACCAGAGCAAGCTGAAAGATTATCAGCGCCTTGTCAACGACTACCAGGGCGAACTCCAGCAGAAAGACATGGATTTTACGCAAAGGATCCTGAAAGAGATCGAAGAGGTTATCAAGGGCCTCGGCGACAGGGAGAAATATGCCCTTATCCTCGAGAGAAGCCAGTCAGGGGTCCTCTACGGAAGTCCGGCAATCGATATTACCGGCAAGGTAATTACCCTTTTCAACGAAACGTCAAAAAGGGCGCCTGCAAAGAAATAGAACTATGTTGTTGTTGAAAGACATAGCAGCGGCAGTACAGGGCCGTCTTATAGGCGACGGAGAGGCATCTGTAACAGGCGTTTCCAGCATAAAGGATGCGGCGGCCGGCGATATCACCTTTCTCACCCATCGCAGCTATAAAAGATATCTTCCTGACTGCAAGGCAACGGCGGTGATCCTGGGCAGAGACATAGAGACGGACCGCCTGAAACATATGAATATCATCGTCGTGGACAATCCCGGCCTTGCCTATATCAGGGCAGCAGAACTGTTTCTGGGCCCTGTGAAAAACGCGCAGGGGATCAGCCCTCTTGCCTTTGTCGCAACCGGCGCTCATATAGCTGAAGATGTCTCGATAGCGCCCTACGTCTGTATCGGCGACAATGCGGTGATCGAAAGAGGCGTAACGCTTTTCCCTTTCGTTTACATAGGCGACGGCTCGGTCATCGGCGAGGACACAACGATATACCCTCACGTAACGATCTACAGGAACACCTCGATAGGCAAGAGGGTTGCCATACACGGCGGCACCGTCATCGGCAGCGACGGGTTCGGATATATGTGGGACGGCAAGAAACACGCCAAGATCCCCCAGCTCGGCAGCGTCGAAATCGAAGATGACGTCGAGATAGGCGCTAATGTGGCCATTGACAGGGCATCCCTCGGCAAAACGGTAATAAAGAAGGGTACAAAAATAGACAACCTCGTCCAGGTCGCTCACAACGTATCCATCGGCGAACATTCCATCATCGTCGCCCATGTCGGGATCGCCGGGAGCGCCACCATAGGCAGCAACGTTGTCCTTGCCGGACAGGTGGGCGTTAAGGACCACATCAGCATAGGGAACAACGTCATGGCAGGCGGCCAGACAGGCATCACCAAGGACGTGCCGGACAACATGCTCGTCATGGGAACGCCTCACATGCCGCACCGGGAATGGATGAAGCTCCAGAGCTATCTCAAGAAGCTCCCCGCACTTTTCGAACGCATTAAAAAGGTGGAGCAAAAGCTCAACCTGGAGGAAAACGATGATTGACATCAATGAGATCATAAGGCTCATGCCTCACAGCTACCCGTTTCTGCTCGTTGACAGGATCCTTGAGCTGGAACCGGAAAAAAGGGTGGTCGGCATCAAGAATGTCACCTACAACGAGCCTTTTTTCACCGGCCATTTTCCCCAAAGGCCTATCATGCCCGGCGTCCTTATCCTTGAGGCCATGGCTCAAACAGGCGGGGTTCTCGCCTTTAAATCCTTTCCCGACGCAAAGGGAACCGTCTTTTTCACAGGCATCGACGACGCACGGTTCAGGAGGCCAGTAATACCCGGCGACCAATTGAAGTTTGTTGTAGAGGTAGTAAAGCACAGACGGGAGATCTGGGTCTTTGAAGCCAAGGCATACGTCGATAACGACATCGCCGCAGAAGCAAGGATCATGGCGATGCTGAAGAAAGAATAAGGAGTATAAGCTTGATACACCCCACAGCGATCATCCATAAAAATGCCGGGATCGATGATGACGTCGATATCGGCCCCTATTGTATCATCGAAGAAAAGGTAGCGATCCGGAAAGGGACAAAACTCCTGGGGCACGTAGCGATCCAGGGGAACACAACAATAGGGGGAGGCTGTACCATCAGCCCCTTCGCCTCCATCGGAGGGCCTCCCCAGGACCTGAGCTACAAAGGGGAAGATACCACCCTCCGCATAGGCAACAACAACATCATCAAAGAATACGTGACCATCAATAAAGGATCTGTCCACGGCGGCGGGACGACGGTAGTGGGCAACAACAATTTCATCATGGCCTACTCGCACATCGCCCACGATTGCAAGGTAGGCAGCAATATCATTATGGCGAATTGCGCTACCCTCGCGGGACACGTCGAGGTCGCCGATTTTGTCACCTTCGCCGGCCTCTGCGCCGTGCACCAGTTCTGCAGGATCGGCAAGTACGCCTTCATCAGCGGCATCACCGGCGTGCCCAAGGATGTCCCCCCGTTCATGATCGCCGCGGGGAGCAGGGCTGAGCTCTACGGCCTCAACGTTGTCGGCCTTGAGCGGCGCGGCTTTACCAAAGAAGACATCTCGCAATTGAAAAAGGCATACAGGATCCTTTTCCGGTCTTCCCTCCCCCTCACCACTTCGCTGAAGGTCATACAGGAAGAGCTAAAGGGAGAGCACATAGACGAGCTCATACATTTTATCCAGGCATCGAAGCGAGGCATATGTCGATAAAGGTCGCCATAGTCGGGACAGGGCATATGGGGAAGATACACCTCGGCAAATTGTACGGATTTGAAGAGGTCCGGCTCGCCGGGATCACCGACATTGATACCGAAGTACTGTCTGCGCTTTCAGCACAATACAGGGTGGCGCTCTATAAAGACCACAGAGACATGGCCGACGAACTCAACGGTGTCGTAATAGCAACGCCTACGGACACTCACTACCCCATTGCGCGATCGTTCATGGAAAAGGGGGTGCACGTTTTCATCGAAAAGCCGGTCGCCGCTACCGTCGGCCAGGCAAGAAGGCTCGTAGACCTTGCAGCGAAGAATGGGGTTGTGTTCCACGTCGGCCACCTTGAAAGGTTCAACCCGGCGTTCAGAAAGGCGCGGCAGCTGATCCGGGCGCCTCTGGTGATAGAGGCAAGAAGGGTAAGCCCTTTTACGGGAAGGTCGACAGACGTAGACGTCATCCTCGACCTCATGATCCATGACCTCGACCTCGTCCTTTCGCTCGTAGGAAAAGACGTGAGAGAGATTCGCGCAGGCGGCGCCGCCGTTGTGACCGATAAGCTTGACGCGGCGCAGGCGCGGATCGCTTTTGCGAACGGAACCGTGGCAAATATTTTCTCAAGCAGGGTGGCGACAAAACGGGAAAGGATGCTCACTGTTCTTGAGAAGGGACGGTCTTTTTGCATCGATTTTATGGAGGGGAAATTGACCATCACCGCAAAAAAACCCGGCGGCGGCCTTGCAATCGAAGAGTATGCGGCCGAACGAATAGACCCTGTTCAGGATGAACTGGCGGATTTCATCAGCGCCATAAAAGGCGGCCCGCAACAAGGCGCCACGGGCGAAGACGGCCTCAGCGCGCTCATCCTCGCGAACAAGATCAGGCAACACATTGCAAAAAAACAGCGCTAATCAGAACATGCTGCACATCGTCCTCGTCACCGGCGAACTTTCAGGCGAGATGCACGCCGTGGAGCTCGTTAGATCGATAAAAGGGTCTGTCGCCGTGGAATTAAGCGGCATCGGGGGACAGAGGCTCCGCGATGCAGGAATGCATACCGTCTATGACTATCGCGATATCTCGCTCACAGGCCTGAGCGAGATCTTTTCAAAGCTGCGCCATATAGCCGATGCCTACAAAATACTGAAAAGGCATCTTGAAAAGACCCGGCCTTCCCTCCTGATACTCGTCGACTTCCCTGGCTTCAATCTGAAAATAGCCCGGCTCGCAAGATCTCTGAGTATCCCCACGATCTATTTCATCCCTCCGCAGATATGGGCATGGAGAAAGAAGCGCGTGCTCAGGATAAAGCAATACGTCGACAAAGTGATCAGCGTACTGCCTTTCGAAAGGCAGATTTATGAAGAATACGGTGTCGATGCCTCTTATGTGGGACACCCCTTTGCCTCCACGTTAAGGCTTTCAAACACGAAAGAGGATTTTTTCAAAAAAACCGGCATTGGAAAAGGGTGTACCGTCGTCACCATCATGCCGGGCAGCAGGGAAAATGAGATCAGGCGGCACATGCCGGTACTCCTGAAATCCGTTGAAAAGATAAAAGGACGGGTGGGCAGGCTCGCCGTCCTGCTTCCCCTCGCAGATAATATCGATGCATCGGCCCTGGACCGGTTCAGGGAAGGGCTGAAAGACTGCACCGTCATCCGGGGGCAGTCATGCGATGCCCTCGCATATTCCGACCTGGCTATCGTCTCATCCGGCAGCGCTACGCTGGAGGCAGCGATACTCGGCACGCCCACGATCGTCATATACCGGATATCCCGGCTCTCCTACAGCATCGCCAGGATGGTGGTGAAAATAAAGCACATCAGCCTCCCCAATATCATCGCCGGGAAAGAGGTGTTCCCGGAATTCGTCCAGCGCATGCCCCCTGAAAAGATTGCAGAAAAGGCGCTATATATGATAAATAATGGAAAAGATAGTATAAAAAAGGATACGGACGAGATCCTCGCAAGGCTCGGCCGTTATGATTCCTATGAACGCGCAAAAGATATTGTTGTCGAATTTTTAGAGAAACGATATGGACCTCTACCTCAGACTCCTTAGCTTCGTAAAACCTTATTGGGTAAAGCTTGTCTTTGCCATGATATGCATGTCCCTCGTTGCCGCGACGAACGGCCTCACGGCCTTTATTGTCAAGCCGGTGCTGGACAAGATCTTCTTCGAGAAGAACGAAACGATGCTCTATATCATCCCGATAGGCGTCATTCTTCTCTATTTCCTCAAAGGGGTCTTTGAATACCTCCAGGCATACCTCATGGGCTTTGTCGGCCAGAAGGTCATAACGGACATTCGGAACCTTATCTTCGCCAACCTGCAGCGGCAGCCGCTTGTCTTCTTTGACAAAACACCTACCGGCGTCAGCATATCAAGGATCATGAACGACGTGAACCTCCTTCAGAGCACCGTCTCGGACGCCTTTACCGCTATCCTCAAAGACGCCTTTACCATAATCGGCCTTATCTTCGTTGTCTTCTACAGGGATTGGAGGCTTGCGATCATAGCCTTCATCATCCTGCCCTTCGCAACCTACCCTATCGTCGCCTTCGGCAAAAAGTTGCGGAAGATCAGCCTTAAGGCGCAGAAATCTGTGGCGCGCCTCACAAGCTTTCTCCATGAGACCATTACCGGCCAGAGGGTAGTGAAGGCCTTTTCCATGGAGACCTATGAAAACAGGCGCTTCGAGGAAGAAAACGACGAGATGTTCAGGATCATCCTCAAGCGCACCAAGATCAGGGCGTTGTCCCACCCCATCATGGAGGTGCTCGGCGGCATAGCTATCGCGGTGATAATCTGGTACGGCGGCAAAGAGGTCATCTCGGGCACTTCTACGCCGGGAAACTTTTTTTCCTTTACGGCGGCCCTTCTCATGCTCTACGAGCCGATCAAGAGGCTCAACAAGGAGAACCACAACATACAGCAGGGGCTCGCCGCGAGCCAGCGCGTCTTTGAGGTTATCGACAGGGAGCCGGAGATACTGGAAAGACCCGATGCGATCCAGCTCGACAGGGTCAGCGGGTCCATAGAGTTCGGCAATGTCTTTTTTAAATATGAGGAAAAGATGATCCTCAACGACATCAACCTTACGATCAATAAGAACGAGGTGCTGGCGATAGTGGGAGAAAGTGGCGTGGGCAAGACAACCCTCGTCAACCTCATCCCCAGGTTTTATGACGTAACGGATGGAAAGATCCTCATCGACGGCGTTGACATCAGGGACGCCACGCTCAGCTCGCTGAGGAAAAATATCGCCCTCGTGACACAGGATATCATTCTCTTCAACGATTCCATCAGGAACAACATAGCCTACGGCGTCGTCCCCGATCAGGAAAGGCTGGAGAGCGCGGCACACATGGCCTATGCCCATGACTTTATCATAAAGCTTCCGAAAAAATACGACACGAACGTCGGTGAAAAAGGGGTCAGGCTTTCCGGGGGTCAGAAGCAGCGGATCGCCATCGCGAGGGCCCTCTACAAAGATTCTCCCATACTTATTCTTGATGAGGCGACGAGCTCTCTCGATACCGCGTCTGAGATCGAGGTACAAAAGGCCCTTGAGAACCTCATGAAGGGACGGACAACTATCATCATTGCCCACAGGCTTTCAACGATCATCAACGCCAACAGGATCATAGTCCTCGAAAAGGGGACCATCGTTCAGGAAGGGACGCACTCCACCCTTATAGAGGCCGACGGCCCCTATAAGCGCCTCTATGAATTGCAGTTCAGGGACAATACGCAAAACAAGGTCGTAAAGATGGGTAAAAAATGAAAACAATAAAATATTTTCTGCTCCTCAATATCCTTCCGCCCTGCATCTATGTCGTCCTGGCAATCCTGAGAATGACCCTTCGGTTCGTACATATCAACAGGCCGGCCGTCCAGGAGACATGGGATAAGGGAGGCAATTTCATCGTCTGCTTCTGGCACGGAAGGCTCCTTATGATGCCCTTCGCGAAAGAGGGAGGAGGGGGAAAGGTGCTCATAAGCCGCCACCGCGACGGTGAGCTTATTGCCCGGATCATCCGCTTCTTCGGGCTCGGTTCCATACGCGGCTCCTACAGGAAAGAGGGGAGCGTCTCATCCATCAGAACAATACTGCAGGACCTGAAGCGCAACATCGATGTAGCAATCACGCCTGACGGCCCCAAAGGCCCCCGGTACAAGGTAAAGCAAGGCATCGTCGAGCTTGCAAAGCTGTCCGGCAGGGCGATAGTTCCTGTCAGCTACGGCGCAAGTAAAAAAAAACTTTTCGTTCCTGGGATCATTTCATCCTGCCCTGCCCCTTTTCAACGATCTATTTCCTGTGGGGAGACCCGATCTATATAAGCAAAGACAGCACCTCTGAAGATATTGAAAAAAAGAGGATCGAGCTCGAACAGGCGCTCATGTCCATTACAGAAAAGGCGGATGCCCTGGCATGTGGAAGATAATCTACAACATACTGACCTTCGTGGCCCTCCCGTTCTTCCTCCTTTTTGCTCTGTCGAAGAGAAAGATCAGGAAGAATATCCTCGAACGGCTTGTGCCCCCGGGGACTGCAGGGAAACACCGGATGGTGTGGGTCCACGCAGCGTCCATAGGAGAGGCACTGATAGCGGAAAACCTCGTCAATTATATGCGGGAGAACACAGGATTCCAACATTTCCTCATCACCACCAATACGCACTACGCCGGGGAGCTCCTTGAAAAGAGGCTTGGCGATCATGCCCTGGTGCGGTCGCTGCCCCTCGACTTCATATATTCGATACGCAGGCTTTTAAGGAACTTCAGGCCCGAGGCGCTTCTTATCATCGAGACAGAGATCTGGCCGAACCTCATCTGGCTAACAAAAAAAGAAGGCGCGCCCGTAATGATAGTCAACGGGAGGATCTCCGACGCCACGATCAAGCGCTACAGGGGCCTGTCATTCTTTCTCAGGCAGGTGCTCGCCGACATCGATTACGTCCTCGCCCAATCGGAAGAGCACAGGCAACGCTACATCTCTATCGGGATGAGCCTCCAAAAAGTGATCAATACCGGAAACATCAAATACTACAGGAAACCCGCTGCAGCCTTTGATGCCTCTCAGAAAGAAAGGATCATCACGTACGGTAGCGTCAGGGAGAAAGAGCTCGATACGGTGTTTTACACGATCAAAAGACTCAAGGAGCGCTTTCCGGACTACTCGGCCTACGTCGCGCCCCGGGAGTTGCACCTCACCGGAACGATCGAAAAAGAGCTCTCATCTTTTTTCCCGTGCGCCAGGTATTCCTCCCTGAAGAAGGCGCCGCACCCCATCTCGAATACCGGCGCCGTTGTCGTCGATACCGTCGGCGACCTCATCGATATATACAAAAGGAGCATGGTTGCATTTGTCGGGGGCAGCCTCGCACCTTATGGCGGGCAGAACATACTCGAACCTTTATTCTTCGGCACGCCGGTGCTCTTCGGGCCCTTTATGGAAAATTTCAGGGATATCGCGGACCAGGTAACGGAGAGCGGGGCCGGGATCGTCGTCAAAGATGGCGACGAGCTGGTCCGGCATATTGCCATGATCCTTGAGGATGCAGCGCTCATGAAAGAGATGGGTGAGGCAGGCAGAAGGATCATCGGCAAACAGCAGGAGGTTATGAGAAGGACCGTGGACGTTATTGTAGAGAAGATAAAACTGGCTCATGGTTCATAGCTCATTGCTCATGGCAGATCAGGAGAACAAACGTAATTCGTAATTCGTGAGGCGTAAATGGAGGGGTTCATCCAATTACGAATTACGATTCACGAATTACGAGCGCCTTTCACCTTTTACTGTATCAGTTGGAGGGGCTATATGAATGAGTTTTCAAAGCTTGTTGAACTTGTGGCGACACTGCGGGGCGAAGAGGGGTGCCCCTGGGACAAAAAGCAGACCCTCCCTGCGTTTAAAACCTTTCTCCTTGAAGAGGTATACGAGCTCATCGAGGCTATCGAGAAAGACAGCATCCGGTCGCTCAAAGAGGAGCTTGGCGATCTTCTCTTCCACATACTCTTCATAGCACAGATCTGCTCTGAGCAGAAAAGGTTCGGTATAAGAGATGTCCTTGAAGAGGAATACCGGAAGATGTACAACAGGCACCCCCATGTATTCCTGAAAAAAACCCCGGAAGGGCCGATCCAGAAGAGATGGGAAGAGATAAAAAGAGAGGAAAAGGAGGACTACTCTCTTCTGTCCAATATCCCTGCGAGCATCCCCGCGCTGCTTCGGGCCTATACCATTACCAGGCGTGCGGCGCGGGTCGGCTTTGACTGGCAAAGGCTTGAAGACATCCACGAGAAGATGCACGAAGAGATCGATGAACTGAAAAAGGCGGAAGGGACCGGGGACGCCGCTGCGGTAAAGGAAGAGATCGGCGACCTGCTTTTTACCATCGTGAATATATCAAGGTTTCACAACATCGACCCCGAGGACGCCCTCAGGGCTACATCAGAAAAATTCATACGGCGCTTCAATTATATAGAAAAAAATACAGACGTCACCAAATCATCGCTTTCCGATATGGACAACTTGTGGGATGAGATAAAAAATATGGAGAAGCAGGGTGGTTAGCCCTGCTTTTTTTATTCTGCTTTGGCTACATTTGCTGCCTGTGGACCCTTCGGACCTTTCACGATCTCAAATTCGACCTTTTCGCCCGTTTTTAGTGACTTGAAACCATCCTGTTTGATGGCTGAGAAGTGGACAAAGACATCTTCACCGTTATCCTGCTCGATGAACCCATACCCCTTTGAATCGTTGAACCATTTTACTTTACCTACTGGCATACTGCAAGACTCCTTTCATATAATAGATTAAGCATGCTGCTTAAGGGTATATTATGACTATTCTAAAGAAACTGTCAAGCTAAATCTCTATAAAAATAGACAAAATCTGTTTATCCGCTTCTCGCCTTAACCGGTATCCCTTTTTCCCTCAATTCCTCTGTCTTCTGCCGTGAATGTTCCATGCAGAGAAATACCGGTTTATCGTTCATCCTGTTGTAGTTGGGGGCACGAACCAAGCGCCACACGACATCCTCTTTCCCGCAGACATCGCACCTTCCCTCCTTTGTCTGCCATACCTCAAAATGGTCTGACCTGAATATGCAGCGGTCCACCCAGAAGAATATCAGCGACCCGATGAAATTGCCTATGAAGGCCGCTATCCAGGAGTTCGTGATGCCGTAGAGCGCCAGCAGCCATATTACCGGCGCGAGCGTGAACGTGCTGAGCTGCCACCTGGCCATATACAAAAGCAGTTTTTTGATCATCTCCTCACCATCCTTTACGTTATCGTTTCAGCTTGCCCGCATTCAGAGCGGACGCCGGGTTTTCCCCGCAAACAAGCTCCATTGATAAATCCCCGAAGCAACGCTACAAATCAACACTATTCCCTCTCCCCTAGCAAGGTAAGGTCCCCTCTCCTCTTCGCGGGAGAGGGCCAGGGTGAGGGGGACCTGACAGCAGCGCTTCCTCTCCCCTTGCTGAAAAAGTCCAGGGTTTAGGCGGCACCTGACAGCAGCGTCCCTTCCATCTTTGCTGGAGAGAGTCTCCCGCAGTTTCCCTCTCCCCTTGCCGGGGAGCGTCCCTGCAGTTTCCCTCTCCCCTGGCGGGAGAGGGTCAGGGTGAGGGGGAAGACGGTTCGCTCCGGGAAAGCTCGGCATCCGTTCACAGCTATCTTCTCGCAATGATGCAGTAAAATCCGGGCTCGTCAATGAACAGGTCGATCTTCAGGTTCACACTCCGGAAAAGGCCTCTCATGGCCGCTTCATCGGGCAGGCGGTCGTGCCTGACCGCATGACACGACTCGTGATGCCTATTGATCCCCTCCGACGATTCAAAGTGTGACACTGCAAAAACCCCCTGCGGTTTCAGAATGCGCGATAGCGTCGCCATGGCCCTTTCCTTGTCTTGAAAGTGCGGGAAACAGGAGAAGCAGATGACGGCATCGCATGCGCTATCGTCCAGAGGCGCGCCTTCAGCATCGGCAATGATAAATCGAACGTTTCCGGCCTTATGCGTCTTCCTGTTGACTTCTATCATCTTCTCTGCAAAATCCAGTTCGTAAAGAACCCCCGCTTCCGTGATGCGCTCAAGTATAAGCGGCACCAGCACGCCCGTCCCGCATCCTACGTCCAGCACGTGGTCTCCGGCCTTCAGCGGGAGGATCGAAAAGAGGCGGTCAAAGTCTCTTTTGTGCTTATCGTACCGCCCCGTTGCATTGTCCCTGTACCACATATCGCACCAGCCCTCAGCATGTTTGTTGAAAAATTCCTTACGCGCGCGGCAGATATCATCTTCCGTCATCTTCATGATATGTACTCCCTTTCTTAAGCTTTGCAGCGCCGCGCTTGGGCGAAAAGATGTATGCGGCGCCGAAAATGATCGTTGCCATGAGAACCACTGCTGCGCCCGACGGCAGGTCAAAGATATACGATACGACGAGCCCCGAGACACAGGCCCCAACCCCGGACGCAACAGAAATGAGAAAAAAATGCTTCAGGTTGTAGGTCAACTGGAGCGCCGTAGCCCCAGGCTGCACGAGCAGTGCGAAAATAAGCAGCCCTCCCACCGTCGCAAGGTTAGAGGAGACCACGGCCCCGGTAAGGAACAGCAGGGCGTAATAGATCGCCCGCGCAGGTACGCCGCTTGCCGTGGCAAGCCGTCTGCTAAAAAGGACGAGGCGGATCTCCTTGAAAAAAAGGAGCACAAAAAACAGGAGGAACAATGTTACGAATGCCAGCACCGCTACGTCCCACCCCGCAAGCGACAGCAGGCTCCCCCACATCAGATTGAGTGCGTTGGCCTTTGTCCTTGTGAGAATCCCCAAGCCGAGAAAGGCAACGCCAATAAAAAAAGAGAACATAATGCCAAGGACGTTCTCCGGTGCCATTTCTGTGCGGTCTGAAAGCGGGCCGAGCACTCCTGCGGCGAGCAGGCACATGATGAATCCGCTTAATGCAGGATTGATCTCCAGGAGCATTCCCATTACGGCGCCCGCAAAGGCGGCGTGCGACATCGAGACCCCTATCAGCGGCATTTTCATCAACACAACGAATACGGACAATAGCGAACAGCTTGCGCCGCAGAGGATGCAAGCAATGGCGGCCCTCTGGATGGGCGGGTACGCAAAGGCATCGAAGAGGTGTTCAATCATAGGAGACAAACCTCTTGCCGTTACGATCGAAGGTCTCCAGCGGATACTGGAAGAGCCTGCTCAATATTTCACCCGACATTGCCCTATCCACGTCCCCGTCAAAAATGGTCTCGCCGTGGTTCAACAACACGGCGCGGCGCAACGAGGCAGGAAGCATATTGAAATCGTGGGTGACGAGAAGGATGGTAAGGCCTTGCCGGCTGTAGATCTCGCTTATAAGGTCCATAAACTCCTTTTGTACGGCAATATCGAGGTTCGCCGTCGGCTCATCCAGAAGAAGGACGTCCGGCTCCTGCATGATGGCCCGCGCAAGCAATGCCTTCTGCCGCTCGCCGCCTGAAAGATGGCCCAGCGGCCTGTCCGCACAATGGGCCATGCGCATCATCTCCATCAACTGCATCGCCCTCTCCTTCTCCTGCCTGCCGGGAGAGCGGAAAAGGCCCAGGCGGCCGATCGACCCTGCTACCACGGCCTCGAACGCAAGGATCGGAAATGCCGGGTCTACCTGGAAGCGTTGCGGAACATAGCCGATACGGAGCCTCGTCCTCCGGTTTAGCTTCCAGGACTCCCGCCTTCCGAAGAGGCTAAGCTTCCCGGCAAATCTTTCAAATCCGGCTATAACGTTCAAAAGCGTGGTCTTGCCGGCGCCGTTTGGGCCGATTATCCCCACACATTCTCCTTGTGGCACGCCAAAACTGATGCGCTTAAGCAGCGTCCGGCCGCCCTTCCGGACGGTGACCCCTTCAAGCTCTATAACATACCTGCTCATAACAGATCCATACATGCCAAATTGCTTAATCCTGGTTTTTCCGCTAGGATAAGCATCGGTGCCAAGCTCTTCCCCACAAAGACGCTCAATTTACAGATCCCCCGAGGCGGCACCTGGCAACACTGTCCCCTCTCCGAAAATGGTCATGGCACAGGCGGCACCTAGCAACAACATTCCCTCTCCCCTTGCCGGAGAGCGACATAGCAACACTGTCCCCTGGCCGGAGAGGGTCACAGCAACAGCGTCCCCTCTCCCCTTGCGGGAGAGGGTCAGGGTGTGGGGGGAACATATCTGAGTTAAACATTTTACCTTTTCCTTTCACCTCTGACGGGTTTCATCCTCCCGACCCCTCGAATCCTTGAACGCTGTCTTTTGTATCGCTGCTGCGGCAAGTATTATTTCAACATTCTCCTCCAGCGCTGCAAGATAACCCTTCTCTGACGGGAAGTTCGTGAGGACTATGTGAGGAATGCCAAGCGATTCCGCAATCCCCTTCCCTGCATCCGGTCCAGACTGCAGGTTGTCGGCAACAAATATCGCGCCCTGCTCCTTTCCGGTCTTTGAAAGTCGCACGACCTCCCGCGCCGACAGCGACTCCGGCCTGCCGTACTCTCCCACAACGCGGAAGCCCATCCACTCAAGCGGCCCTTTTTGCATTGAAGAGGCGATGACCGCCCTTCCGGCGATCCCCGCATGCCTTATGCGCCCCTTGACCGAATCAGCGCAGGCCCTCACCTCGTTGGCTGCCTTGCCCAAACGGCTCATGATTTCATTCCTGTCTTCCGGGGAGTATTTTGAAAGCCTGCCAGCAAGGTATTCCAGGCCGCGCAGGTAGGAATCCGGCGCCATCCAGTTATGCCCTTCCGTGTCTATCACAAGCCGCTCTGCGCCTGCGGGTCCATTTTTGTTTATGAAGGACATCTCTTTGAATGAGACGATCAGGTCTGCCCGCTTTATTTTTTCTACGTCCGACAACTTGACGTCGTAATGGCCGGGACATTGCCCCGGCGGAAGTATCGCCACGACGGAATAGATTTTCGGAGGCAGGAGCGATGAAAGCATCCCGGACAGTATCGTGTCCGACGCCACAACGACGCGTACGCTCTTTGGGGCGACTGCATCCGACCTGCCGGAACATCCGGCGAGAAGACACACGATGAGAAGGAGAAGAAGTGCTGGAAGAAGTGCTGGGTTCAGGTCTTGAAATATCAGTTTTTTAGACATGGTGGTTGCCTGTTTTCCTTTCCCCCTCACCCTGACCCTCTCCCGCCAGGGGAGAGGGAAACCGCGGGAGACTCTCTCCGGCAAGGGGAGAGGGGATATTGTTACCAAGTGCTGTCTTGCTCTCGCGCCCTCCTGCGATATTATTATCCCCGAGCAAGGCTGCGGGGAATCTGTTAGTTAAACTTCAGGCTCACCCCGCCAAAAAATGTTGTCCCCGGCATGGGATAGCCTTTCGCATATTCATAGTCCTGATTAAAGATATTGTTGACCGCTACAAAAACCTCCGAATTGCTGAACCCCATTGGCCTGTAATCGAAACGGTAGCTCACCCGCGCGTTCACCAGCGTAATGTCGCCCAGCTTGTCCTTGCTGGTGAGCACAGGGAGGTTAAGCGTGTTGCCCCTCCCTACCCCGGCTGACGCTCCCTGGTAGAGGTCCCTCAGGTGCTGCATGTCCGCAAAGACCCGGAACCTGTCAAAGAACCTCCATTTCGCCCCGGCCTGGAACTGGAAACCCGGGGTATAGGGCATATGGCTGCTTTCAACGTTGTCGGCCCCCTTCGCCTCAACAGTCAGCCATGTGGCAGCGGCAAAAAGCTCAAGATCCTTTGCAGGGATCGCCGCGCCCGTAAGCTCAAGCCCGCGTATCTCGTAATAGCCCACGGGGTCGTTGAAGCGAAGCGGAACGGCCCCGCCCATGTAAGTCAGGAAACGGTCCTTCCCCTTGTCGTTAAAGACCGTCGCCCCCAAAGATCCTTTATCGGGCCATTTGTGGACAATACCCGCTTCGTAGTGGTCCACCACTTCCGGCTTTATTGCCTTTGGATTGTTGGCAGGGGCATTGGTGAGGACCGCGTTCATTATCGCTATAGGCGAGGGGTAGTTGACCCCGCGGGCGTAGCTGATGCTGAGGTCGGTATTCCCGTATCCTATCACCAGTCCTCCCTGCGGCGCCGATTTACTCTCAAACTCACTGTGCTGATAATACCGGAAGCCTGTTGACGGAATAATATGGAAACCCTCCCTGCGGCCGATCATATGGCTTACTGCCGCATAGGGAGAAAAAAACCTTGTGTCAGGAAAATCCCAGACCCTCCTGGCAAGGCCTCCGTTGACCGCGGCTGCGGTCGGTGTAAGGCCGCTGTATGTCCGCTGCGTATTCTTCAGTTCCGTCATATCAAGGTCCGCGCCTGCTATGATCTCCCCGCCGGGCCAGAGGCGGAGCGTCTCCCTCCCCCTTATCCCGTAAAGCCCGATCTCCTGCTGTGACCACAACCCGCCGCTGCCGTTGGCGAACCGCCTTCCGTTTGCTGCGTTCAGCTCCTGCAGCAGCTGAAACGTGGTGTCGTTCCAGTACGCCTTGAGATGGCCGTTGAACCGCTCGTACTCATGGTTTAGCGTCAACGTGGTGAACGTCGTCTCTGTCTTGTAGCGCTCTGCCTGTGGCCAATTCACACCGTTCACGGCAAAATTGGCCGGCCTGTCAGGCATGGGCGCTTCAGTCCAGCCGTTCACGTAATTGACGAGGAGTCTGAGGCTCCACTCTTTGTTGATCCCGTAGCCTGCATTGATATAATAGCTCTGCTGGCTTGCGGCTGAATTGTGGCGGTCTCCGTCCGTTCTCGTCAGGCTCTGCGATGCGTAGATGTCGAAGGGGCCTTTTTTTACTCCCGCAGAGATGCTTTCATCGAAGGTGCCGTCGCTTCCGCCGCTGGAGTCGATCCGGGCCTCCTCGCCCTCCTTCATCATGTATCTGGGAAGGATATTAACAAAGGCGTAGCCGCTGCCGAACCGGGACGGCTGCGGGCTTTTGTAGACCTCCATTCCGCCTATGGTGGAAACGGCGACGCCGTCGCCCAGCAACTGGCCGAACAGCGCCCCGTACCTCGGTACCCCGTCGAACATAACGGCGAGGTCGGGGCTCGGGTGGCTCGATCCCCTGCCCCTGATATAGAGGCTGTGGTTCGTCTGGCTCCCCATAAGGTTCTTGCTCTGGAACATGACGCCAGGCACATCGCGGAGTGTAGAAGGGAGGTCGTATGAGTTCTGCTCTTTGATCTGCTCTTCTGTGACGATATTGAACTGCGTGCCATAGTTTGTCTCAACAGGCATGACGGGGGAGGCTTCGGGTGGCACCCCCGTTCTTTTTGCCGTCACGATGATCCCGCCCAGCTCCAGGCTTTTCCTTTCTTCCCCGGACACGGCTCCGCTCCACACCATCTGCAGCAGGACTCCCACGATCACCACGATGCGAACAACAACCATCTCTTCCTCCTGTGTTACTAATAAAATTATCGTGCTACTATTTGGGAAAAAAATAATAGCGCCTATTCTATCTCTTTCCCGGTGCTCGACATGCTCAGCGTCCCGTGCTTTACCCCTTTTATCGACTTCAACATGCCCGTAAGCCTCTGCACCTCAGACGGATTGCCTCTCACTGCAATAATCTCAAGGCAGTTGTGGTGGTCGAGGTGTATATGCTGCGTTGAAATGATAACCTTCTGATAGTCATGCTGGATTCCGGTGATCTTGTTCAACAGGTCTTTCCTGTGGTGGTCGTAGATGAGCGTTATCGCTCCCGCAACATCGTCACCCCCGACCCATTCCCTCTTTATCAGCTCCTGCCTTATCATGTCCCTGAAGGCCTCGGACCGGTTCGTATAGTTCCGCTCCCTTATAAAGCTGTCGAATGCATCGAGCAGCGACTTCTCTAAAGAGACACCGAATCGTACCAGTTCCGACATATCTTCCCTGTATTACTTTTTTTCAGATAGTAGCACCATGCAGCAAAATTGTAAAGGTAATTTTTGCTTCTATCAGCTAATAGCGATCAGCTTTCAGCGCACAGCTTACAGCTGCCTGCTGAAAGCTCTCTTATTTATCATTTGAATATGCCCCTTAGACAACGTATAATTCTTACATATGGGTAAGGTATATCTTGTAGGCGCCGGCCCCGGCGATTTCAAGCTTATTACATTGAGAGGGCTTGAGCTCATCCGGCAGGCAGACGTCATCATATACGACAACCTCGCCAACAAAGAACTCATCCTGCTCGCCAAAGACAAGGCAGAGCTCATCTACGCAGGCAAGAAGGCTTCGCGGCACGAACTGCCCCAGAAAGACATCAACGCGCTCCTCCTAAAAAAGGCAAGAGAGAATGCCGTCGTCGTGAGGTTAAAAGGCGGCGACCCTTTCATCTTCGGGAGAGGCGGAGAGGAGGCGGAATTTCTGGCCGGCCACGGGATCCCCTGCGAGGTGGTCCCCGGCATTACCTCTGCCATCTCCGTTCCCGCATACGCGGGGATCCCCCTTACCCACAGGGAACGGGCGTCAACCGTCGCATTCATAACGGGCCACGAGGATGAAAAGAAAACAGCGTCCACGATCAAATGGCATGAGCTGGCCAACGGCCCTGATACGCTCGTATTCCTCATGGGGATCAAGAATCTTGACCTCATTGCCGGGCGTTTGATCAGGGAAGGCAGGGATCCGGCCACGCCGGCATGCGTTGTCCAATCCGGCACACTGCCCACGCAGAAGGTCGTTTCAGGCAGGCTCTCGGAGATCGGCCCGATTGCAAAAAGGGCCGGCATAAAGCCTCCCGGAATCATTATTGTCGGCGCTGTCTCCGCCCTCAGGGAAAAGCTTGCATGGTTCGAGAAAAGGCCTCTATTCGGGAAAAAGGTTGTCATCACAAGGCCGCATCACCAGTCGATGAAGCTCGCGAACCTCCTCTCCGAAAATGGCGCACAGGTGATCCGGATGCCGACGATAGAGATCTCTGTCATTGCGCCGAACAAGAAGTTATCACGGGCAATTGAATTACCGGGATCCTATGACTGCATCATCTTTACAAGCGTCAACGGCGTATCGGCCTTTTTCGATACGCTCTTCGGAAAGGGAAAGGACACAAGGTCTCTCCACGGCATCACGGTAATCCCTATCGGCGACGCCACGGCATCGCTTCTCGCCGCACGGGGAATAATCCCCGACCGCATGCCTCAACAGTTTACCTCCGAGGGGATCATAGAGGTACTGGAAGGTCTCGGCGTGAAGGGGAAGAGGTTCCTTCTCCCGAGGGCAAAGGAGGCGCGGGATATCATCGTTGAATTCATTACATCAAAGGGCGGCGCCTGCGATGTCGTCCCCGTCTACAAAACCCGCCTCCCGAAAAAGACAAACCCTCCAGTCGAAAAGCCGGACATCGTCACCTTCACAAGCTCATCGACGGTTGCAAATTTTATCAAGATTTACGGCAAAGATGCGTTGAAAGGCGCGGCCGTTGCCTCTATCGGCCCCGTGACGACAAAAACCCTCAAAACGCATGGGCTGCAGCCTTCCATCGAAGCCAGAAGATACGACATACCGGGGCTTGTAGAGGCGATAGTGGAGTATTTTAAATAGCGGCTTAAATATAATTTTCCAGCAGAAGCGAGATAGTCTTTTCGACGCTGCCCGGCTCTTTGTCTTCCATCTCTTTTATCGCCTTCCTGATCCTGAAATAGGTGAGCTCATCATTGAGGTCGTTGATGCTCCGGTAGATCCCCGATCTTCTGCCGAACCTGTAGGTCACCTTCTGTTCAGGGGTAAGCGAGAAGTAATCGTCTATGATTGACAGCATCTTTGCCTTGTCTTCGGGCAGCTTCCCGTCAATCTCTTCAAGGAGGTTGAGGATATGATCGCTCTTGACATGGCTCGTTATACCCTCCAGGTTCTCTATGAGGAGCCTCTCCTCGATGAGGACGTCCTCTTCGGTGGGGAGCAAAAACTCTTTGTTTTGCATCTTTTCGTAGAGGGGCATGCTCTTCAGTACCTTGAGCGTCCTAAACCGTATAAAATCAGGGTCTATCTTGTTGAGGGCATCTGACGTCTCCAAGGCGTGCTCGCGCCACCACTGCTTTCCCCCCATTCCAAGGACAACATATTCAGAAAGCTCGATCCCCGATTCTTTGACCTTCCTGCCGCATTCGATGTGCTCTGCCTTGGTAACCCCTTTGTTCACGAACTTCAAAAGGAAGTTGCTCCCCGACTCAAGGCCTATGTGAAGCCTTGTGAGCCCGGTATCCTTCATGTTCTTCAGGTCTTCAACGCTCAGCCGTTTTGCTATCGTCCTCGAGCGCGCATATGACGTCACCCTGTCGATAGTGGGGAAGGTCTCCTTGAGGTATTTCAGCGAATCTATGAAGGTCTGGGGGTTCATGGCAAGGGAGTTCGCGTCCTGAATGAAGACGTGCTTTCCACCGAAGTACAGCCATACCGCCACGCTCTTATAACACTCATTATGGGCGTTGCTTGCGAATATCTCTTCTACCAGGTTTTCGGTAACCGCGCCGCCGCAGCCCTTCCCCCATGAGATCTGCCTGATATCATCTGCGATCTCTTTGACCGTATCGATATCCCGCTTTATTTCATCGAAGGATCTTTTTTCGAATTTCCTCTCTTTGTATATGTGGCAAAAGGCGCACTGGTTCCAGGGACAGTTCCTGGTAAACCTTACGAGAAGGCTGTATGCCTCATTGGGAGGCCTGATAGGCCCTATCTCGTATCTCAGCGCCCTGCCGGTCATTTTTTTTCTACATGGATCGGAAATGCGGGGGTCGATGCCTTGGACATCTTTTTCTTTCTTGCCTTGCCCTGGTTAACCCTCTTCCGTGCCCTTTTTGCGTCTGTCTTTTTTGAAAGCGACGGCATCCTGTCCTCCTTTTTGTTTTGAAACTTTATCAACATATCACAGAACGTCAATGAATGCAATCTGCCGGGTATGAGGGTAAGTTCCCCCTCACCCTGACCCTCTCCCGCAAAGGGGAGAGGGGACGGTACTGTTATGACCCTCTTCTGCGAGCAGAGAGGGGGCGGGGTTGCGTTGACACTATTATATTTTTCCTTGAAATATCGGAAATCATATGGTATTTATTACCCGTTTCATATTTTGCACGCCTTTCAATTAATGTCCGGGTGCAGGAAACTGTCGGCCATTAAAGCGCGAGAGGCGGAAGAATAAACCAGGAGGTCTTAATGTCCAATCTCACCATCAAACAATTACTCGAAGCAGGCGTACATTTCGGGCACCAGACAAAAAGGTGGAATCCAAAGATGAAGCCTTACATATTCGGCGCCCGGAACGGCATCTACATCATCGACCTGCAAAAAACACTGAAGATGTTCAAAGAGGCTTACAACTTCGTTAAAGAGGTCGCATCCCACAACGACTATGTGCTCTTCGTGGGCACCAAGAAGCAGGCGCAGGAATCCATTTCCGACGAGGCATCACGCTGCGGCGCCTATTTCGTGAACAACAGGTGGCTCGGCGGAACCATGACGAACTTTCAGACCATCGAGAAGAGCATCGAACGGCTCCGCAAGTACGAGGAGCTCAAGCAGGGCGACATCTTTAAAGTCCTTCCCAAAAAAGAGGCCTTTGGCATCGAAAAGGAGATTGAAAAGCTCGAAAAGAACATAGGCGGCATCAAGGCCATGGACCGCCTGCCGGGCGCCCTCTACATCGTCGATCCAAAAAAGGAGTATATTGCCGTCAATGAGGCGAAGAAGCTCGGCATACCCACCGTTGGCATCGTCGATACGAACTGCGATCCCGACGATATCGATTTCGTCATCCCCGGAAACGATGACGCCATCCGCGCGATAAAGCTCATTACCATGAAGATCGCCGACGCCGTCCTCGAGGGAAAGGCGCTCTACCTGGAAGAGTTCCAGGGCAAGGAGGAGACTGCGGAAGAGCCGAAGCCCTTCGTTGACGAAAGCGTTTTCGAAGAAGAAAAATACGACGATTACGACGTAAAATAGGTTAGGAGGAACATCATGGAGATAACTGCTGAAGCGGTAAAAAAATTGAGAGAGAAGACCGGCGTCGGCCTTATGGACTGCAAGGAGGCCCTGAAGCATTCCGGCGGCGACATGGAAAAGGCGATAGAGTTTCTGCGGGAAAAAGGCCTTGCCAAGCTGCAGAAGCGCATGGGCAAGGTTGCATCAGAGGGCATTATAGCCTCATACATCCATACGGGCGGCAAGGTCGGGACCATCGTCGAGGTAAACTGCGAAACAGATTTTGTTGCCAACACAAAAGAGTTCCAGGAATTTGCGAAAGATATTGCCATGCAGATAACCGCGTCGGTCCCGCTTTATGTCAAGCGGGAAGATATCCCTGTCGAGGTGATAGAAAAGGAAAAGAATATCTACCGGAAGCAGGCGCTTGAATCGGGAAAACCGGAGAAGATCATAGATAAGATCGCCGAAGGAAAGCTGGAAAAATTTTACCAGGAAGTGTGCCTTGTCGAACAGTCGTTCATTAAGAACCCGGACATATCGGTAAAGGACCTTCTCGAAGAGCTTATCGTGAAGATGGGCGAAAAGATCCTCGTCAACAGGTTCATAAGGTTTCAGCTCGGCGAGACGATAGAGGAATAAATCCGGAGGCTGTATGCTGAAGGCTGCATGCCGGTTTAAGGAGGGGGCGGCATAAGCCCCATTTATTTTATAGCCCGTTCTCGGGCGAGAGGAGGAGGCTTCACGGGCTTCTGCTCGTGGAGGGGGCGACGTGAGCCCCATTAATATGCGCCCCATTAATATGCAATATAAAAGGGTTCTTTTAAAATTAAGCGGCGAGGCCCTCATGGCGCAGGAAGGCGGCATAGACCTCGTAATACTCCGTGAGCTGGCAAGCCAGGTGAAGGAGATCAGGGATCTCGGCGTCGAGATAGGGATCGTTCTGGGCGGCGGGAACATCTTTCGCGGCAGAGAAGGGGAAAGGCAGGGCATCGACAGGGTCACCGGCGACTACATAGGAATGCTGGCGACGGTCATCAACTCTCTCGCGCTCCAGGGCACACTGGAGGCGCTCGGTGTGCCTGCCCACGTGCAGACGGCCCTTGCCATCGAGAGAATGGCCGAGCCTTACGACAGGAAGACGGCGATGGAATACCTGCAAAATAAGAGGGTCGTCATTTTCGCCTGCGGTACCGGCAACCCCTACTTCACGAATGATACTGCGGCCGCGCTGCGTGCCATAGAAATGAAGGCCGAAGTGCTGATGAAGGCAACGAAGGTCAACGGTGTATACGATAAGGACCCTGAGGCCTGCAATGATGCGGTATTCTTTCCTGAGATCACTTACGTAGAAGTTCTTGACCGCGGCCTTCAGGTCATGGACCTTACCGCCATAACCCTCTGCCAGGAAAACAGCCTTCCCGTCATCGTATTGAACATCAGGGAAAAGGACAACATGAAAAGGGCTGTCCTCGGTGAACACATAGGGACAATAGTAAGGAGGAAAGCATGAACCGCGAGGTAATGGAAGAGCTTGAAGACAAACTGAAAAAATCACTCGCCACCCTCAGGAAAGACTTTTCAAAATTGAGGACCGGCGTCGCTTCCGTATCTCTCCTCGAAGACATTAAAGTTGACTATTATAACCAGCCGACGCCCCTCAACCAGGTTGCGAGCATCGGCGTCCCCGACAGCAGGACCGTCACCATCCAGCCCTGGGATAATTCGATCATCAGCGAGATCGAGAAGGCGATCCAGAAATCAGACCTCGGGGTCAACCCCATGTCGGACGGGAAGATGATCAGGCTGTCCTTTCCAAAGCTGACGGAGGAACGGAGGAGGGAGCTTACCAAGCTGGGCAATAAGATGCTCGAGAGCACAAGGGTTTCCATGAGAAACGTCAGGAGAGACATCAACGAAAAGCTAAAAAAGCTGGAAAAGGACAAAAAACTTTCACAGGACGACCTGCATAAAGAACAGGACGACGTCCAAAAGATCACCGATAAATATATCGACATGGCGGAAAAGGCTTACTCAGAAAAAGAGAAAGAGATACTATCGATCTGAAAAACACATCGCCCATGCACGCCCTGGACATCAATAAGCTTCCTGCGCACGTTGCCATCATCATGGATGGAAACGGAAGATGGGCTGAAAAACGGGGGCTCGCAAGGGTCGAGGGGCACCTCGTAGGCATTGAATCGGTCAGGGAGATAGTGACAGTCACAAGGGAGCTGAACATACCCTACCTCACGCTCTACGCCTTTTCCAAGGAAAACTGGTCGAGGCCGAGAAGCGAAGTAAAGACGCTCCTTGAATTCTTAGGCTTCTTCCTCGACAAAGAGCTTCCCATGATGCTGGAAAAGGAGATAGGGTTCAACATGCTCGGCGATAAAAAGGATTTTCCCAGGGCCCTGCAGGCAAAGCTCGACGAGGTCATGAAAAGGACGGCGCGAAACAAAAAACTTCACCTGAATATCGCTCTGAGCTACAGCGGCAGGAAAGAGATCGTCTCGGCTGTGCAGCGGATCGCCGGAGATCTAAAGAACGGCACGATCAAAAAGATAGACGAAAGGCTCTTCGGCAAATACCTCTATACAAAAGGCATGCCCGATCCCGACCTCCTCATCAGGACAAGCGGCGAGATGAGGCTCAGCAATTTTCTCCTCTGGCAGGTCGCATACACGGAGATATACGTAACGAACGTCCTCTGGCCTGATTTCAGGAAAAAGGCGTATATGGCGGCATTGCGGGATTTCTCAAAACGCGAGAGGCGCTTCGGAAAGGTAAAGGAAGACTAAGTGGGAGAGCTGCGAAAAAGGGTCATAACAGGCTTATGCCTCGCGCCTGTCATTGTTTTTCTCTTCCTCTTTCTCCCGCCGCAGTGGCTTTTCGCGCTCCTTCTCGCGGTCGCCCTTCTTGGCATAACGGAGCTCGCGGCAATGATAAAGGCAGGCCCCAAATACCTCTTTCCCCTCTTTGCCCTTGCCGGCGCCGTACCGCTCTATTTCGGCGCCATCGGGCTCTATCCCCCTGCGCTCCTCCTTCTCGCCGTTGTTTATATGCTCCTTAAGATCATCCTCGGGGAAGGCAGAAGAGAGACCGCGAACAGGGATATCTTCCTCGGCATTACGGCGCTTCTTTTCGGCGGCATCTTTATCCTGCTGCCGCTCTTCTATGTCTACAGGCTCAAAGAGATCCACAGCGGCCTGCCCCTTATCTTCCTTTTCGCCCTCTGGGCGAGCGACACGTGCGCGTATTTCATAGGAAAGGCCTTTGGCAAGACGCCCCTTGTACCCCGCATCAGCCCGAAAAAGACCGTCGAAGGGCTCTTCGGGGCTGTCATCGGGAGCATGGCCGTCATCTTTGCATCGCACAGCCTGATAGGCATGACGGTCCGGGAATCCCTGGCGATAGGGTGTATCATCGGCCTTCTCGGACAGTTGGGCGATATTCTCGAATCGCTGGGAAAAAGATTATCGGACACAAAGGATTCTTCTTCCCTTATCCCGGGACACGGAGGGATCCTTGACAGGATCGACAGCTTCATCTTCACCGCGCCGTTCCTGTATTATTATCTGGCAGGGATAAAATGAAAAAAAAGATCTTGATTCTCGGCTCAACGGGCTCCATCGGCAGGTCTACGCTGGAGGTTATCGGGGAGCAGCAGGATGCCTTTGAGGTCTTCGGACTTGCGTGCAAAGGGCAGGCGGATCTCCTCAACCGGCAGATCGAAAAGTTCAGGCCCCGGTATGTCTGCATCTACGATGAAGGCCAGAAGGACAAGGTGAACTTCGACAAGAACAAGCTCTTTACCGGCATCAACGGCATGAAGGCGATGATCGGTATGGACTCACACATTGTCGTCAATGCCCTGCCGGGAAGCATCGGACTGGAACCGTCCCTGGAGGCCTTCCGGTGCCGCAAGATACTCGCCCTTGCCAACAAAGAAAGCCTCGTCATGGCCGGAAGGATCATAACGAAAATGGTCAAAAAGAGCGGCGCGAAGCTCATACCCGTGGACAGCGAGCACTCGGCGCTATACCAGCTGCTGAAAAATATCAAAAAGAAGGAATTAAAGACCATTATGATCACCGCATCGGGCGGGCCCTTCAGAAAATTCGACAAAGACGCCCTTGAAGGCGTAAGGCCGGAGGAGGCCCTCAACCACCCCACCTGGAAGATGGGCCAAAAGATCACCCTCGATTCGGCGACCCTCATGAACAAAGGGCTCGAGGTGATTGAGGCGCGGTGGCTCTTCAACATAGATCCTTCGCGGATCAGGGTGATCGTCCATCCAGAGAGCATAATACACGGGATCGTGGAGTACGTCGATCATTCCTTTATCGCCTACATGGCCTACCCCGACATGAAGATACCTATTGCCTACGCGCTCAACGAAAGCGCGCGGAAGCCTATCGCCTGCAAGCCCTTGAGCCTCGAGGATATCTCAACGCTGACGTTCCACACGCCGGACCTTGAGCGCTTTCCTTCGCTCCGGCTCGCCTATGAAGCGCTGGCATCCGGCGACAGCGCCCTTATCGCGCTGAACGCGTCGAACGAGGTCGCCTCCCAGGCCTTCATAGAGGGCAGGATACGGTTCACCGACATCCCCGTCGTTGTCGAGGATACCCTCGAACACCACCCGGCACAGGCAGTGATCGAAGACGTGGAGACGATCCGGGAGATCCACCAATGGGCAACAGAATATGCGGAGAACAAATTCAAGACACTCTGAGGTAATATTATGGTAATGAGCATCATTTACGGAATCATCGCGCTAAGCCTTCTTATACTGGTCCACGAGCTCGGCCATTTCCTTATGGCGCGCCTCGCCAATGTAAAGGTGCTGACCTTCTCGCTGGGCTTTGGCAAAAGGCTTATAAGCTTCAAAAAAGGCGAGACAGAGTACGCGCTGTCGCTGGTCCCCCTCGGCGGATATGTGAAGCTCCTCGGGGAATCACCCGACGATGAGGTACAGGAAGAGGACGTCCCGAGGTCATACGCCCATAAGCCCCCCTTCGTGAAGATCCTCATCGCCTTTTCCGGCCCCTTCTTCAACCTCATATTCGCGGCGCTCCTCTTCTACGTCGTCTTTGTCAGCGGGTACAGCGTCCTCTCGACAAAGGTAGGCGGCGTCGAAAAAGGATATCCGGCATATGAGGCAGGGATAAAGGAAGGCGACGTCATTGTCAACATAGAAGGGAAGGAAACAACCGAATGGCCCGATATCATGGAGGCCATGGCGGACGCCGGACCGGGGGCGGTCCGCTTCACGGTGAAAAGGAACGGCAGCCTGGTGAATCTGTCCATCGTCCCGAAAGAGACGGAGAGCAAGAACATCTTCGGAGAGACGATCAAGCGAAAGGTTATCGGCATCACCGCCTCAAGCGAAATGGTGCCGAAAAAGGACACCCTCGCGGGCGCAGCTACCAAGTCCCTCTATCAGACTTACAACCTTTCTAAGATAACCGTTCTCGGTATCGTGAAGCTCATTATGGGCAGCATCTCGCCGAAGAACGTAGGCGGACCCCTGCTTATCCTGGAGGTCGCCGGCAAGCAGGCAAAAGAGGGCGTAACAAGCCTCATCTATTTTGTGGCGATAATCAGCATCAACCTCGGGATCATCAACCTGCTTCCCATCCCCATCCTCGACGGCGGCCACATACTTTTCCACGTTATCGAGATTGTCACGCGGAGGAGGATGTCACAGCGGTGGGTCGACGTTGCCCAGAAGATCGGCATGGGCATCCTTGTTGCCGTTATGGTCCTCGCCTTTTTCAACGATATAATGAGGATATTTGTTGGAAAATAGGCTCATACTCGGCATCGATAACTCCCTCGACTCTCTTAATCTCGTCGTTGCAGAAGAAGGCAGGATCATAGCGGAAAGGCGCGGCAGGAACAGGCGTGTGCCATCAGAGATACTGCCCGTTTCCGTTGAGGGGATACTGTCGGACAGCGGGTACGGGGTCAAAGACATCACCAACATCATCGTAACGCTTGGGCCCGGTTCGTTTACCGGGATCAGGGTTGCCATTGCATTCTGCAAGGGCATAAGCTCCGCCCTCGGCACCCCCATTGCCGGCGTCCCTACCCTCGACGCCCTCTCATTTCCCCTCGCCTTCATGGATGACCACTATCTCTGCCCACTTATCGACGCAAAGAAGGGCGAGGTCTTCTGCTCCCTCTACCGGGCGCGGCAGGGAAGGATCGAGAGGCTCTCTGAATACCATGCGTTGAAGCCTCAAAATATCCCCGCGCTGGTCAAAACACCCTGTATATGCTTCGGAACGGGGTCTCTGTTGTGCGAAGACGTCCTTTCAGGTATCAATGGCGTTGCCCTCATAAAAGACCGCTTCCAGGCCGTCTCAGGAGAGGCCCTTTTAAAGACCGGCCTGCCCCTGATAACGGGCTCCCCGTCATGCGAGGTCAAGCCTATCTACGGCCGCAGATCCGAGGCGGAGATCAAGTTCAATGTGAAACTGACGTGAGAAATACCGTAAGTCGTAAGGCGTTACAACCCGTGAGGCGTCAGGCGTAAGGGGTAAAACCAAAAAGTGAACTACCCCGCACGCATCAGATGATAGAAACGGCATGATTATGCCCCCTCACCCACCCTCTCCCGCCAGGGGAGAGGGGAAAATAGGTACGATGCTCCGAGGGTAATATAACCCTACCCTCTCCCGCAGGGGAGAGGGAATAGTGTCACCCCGCAGCAAACTGCGGGGAATCATCCGGATTCAAAACGTACTGAATAAGGGGGTCAAATGCCCGCGATAACGATAGGAAATGCGGGTCCTTGCGCTCTCCGCTTCCTTTCTCCCCTCACGTTTTACGCCTCACGCCTTACGCCTCGCGGCTTCTCTCCCCTCACGCCTCACGCCTTACGATTCACGGGTTTTACTATGAAACCTGTCTGAAATTATGTATAATTATGAACATCTTAAGGAGGCCCTTGTGAAGACCATAGAGGAGATCAACGCGAAGATAAAGAAGAAAAAGGTCGTAGTCGTTACTGCAGAAGAGATGATAGAGATCGCCAGGAGCAAAGGGACAAAAAAGGCCGCACAGCACGTGGACGTGGTGACAACGGGGACCTTCGGGCCCATGTGCGGCAGCGGCATGTTCATCAACGTAGGCCATTCAAAGCCGAGGATCAAGATCGGCGGGGGCAAGTGCTACCTCAACGATGTACCCGTTTACTGCGGCCTCGCCGCCGTGGACATCTATATCGGCGCCACCGCGTCTCCTGACAACGACCCCCGCAATACTGTCTATCCCGGCGCCTTCAAATACGGGGGCGGGCACGTCATAGAAGACTTTATCAGCGGCAAGCCTATACGGTTGGAGGCCACGGCCTACGGCACAGACTGCTACCCGAAAAAGAGGATCGAGACCTTTATCAATAAGGAGACGGTAAACGAGGCCTATATCTATAATCCACGCAACGGGTACCAGAATTACAACGTTGCCGTGAACCTCTCGAAAAGGGTGATCCATACCTATATGGGTGTCCTGAAGCCCAACCTCGGGAGCGCCAATTACTGCAGCGCCGGGCAGCTCTCCCCGCTCCTGAACGATCCCAAATACAGGACCATCGGGATCGGGACAAGGCTGTTCCTTGCCGGAGGGGTCGGCTACGTAGCATGGAACGGCACGCAGCACAACCCTTCCGCTCTGAGAGGCCCTGACGGGATACCCCGTGCAGGAGCAGGAACGCTCGCCGTTGTCGGCGACGCCAAACAGATGAGCGGTGATTTCATCAAAGGCGCAAGCTTTATCGGCTACGGGGCAACGATCTTCGTGGGCCTCGGCATACCCATACCTATCCTCGATGAGGAGATGGCATACTTCACCTCAAGGAGCGACGAGGATTTCTGGGCACAGGTTGTTGATTACGGCCAGGACTATCCTGAAAGGATTCCCAAGAGCCTCTGTGAGGTAAATTACGCCCAGTTAAAATCAGGGAAGATCGATGTAAAGGGCAAAGAGGTCCCGACCTTTCCCATATCGAGCTATTCGAAGGCAAAAGAGATCGCTTCAATCCTGAAGGAGTGGATATCCTCCGGCCGCTTCCTGCTTACAAACCCCGTGGAGCACCTCCCTGGCGTGGAATCCGGCATTAAGATGAACACCCTCGAAGAGAGGACGATCGAGGAAGTCGCTTACTGAAGCAGCCACCCGGGCCAATATCGTCCCCTCCCCACTCGCGGAGAAGGGTCGTAGTATCCCGTCCCCTCTCCCTTGGAGTGAGAGCCACAACAGTCCCCTCTCCCCTTGCGGGAGAGGGTCAGGGTGAGGGGGGGATTCGACCTTGCGAAAGAGGGTCAGGGTGGGAGGTCAAACCGACATCAAGTATCAGGCTTATTATGGACCATGAAAAAAGAAAAAAATCGGTATCCTTGATCTCGGGCGGTCTTGACAGCGCCCTGGCAACGAAGCTGATCCTCGACCAGGGGATCGAGGTCACCGGCATACACTTCACATCCCTCTTCGCGAGCAGGCGCGATAAGGAACGGGGCCTGCAGGCTGTCAGAACCGCGGAAGAGCTCGGCATACGCCTCATCACCATCGATAAAGGGCCCGAATATATCGATCTTATCAAAAACCCGCGGTACGGCTACGGGAAAAACATGAACCCCTGTATCGACTGCAGAATATTTATGCTTCAGAAGGCAAAGGCAGTCATGGAGCAGGAAGAGGCAGGGTTTGTTGTCACCGGCGAGGTGCTGGGCCAGAGGCCCATGTCCCAGCAAAGAAATACCATCCACCTCATCGAAAAGAGAAGCGGCCTCGCGGGCCTCATCGTGCGGCCCCTTTCGGCAAAGCTCTTCCCTCCGTCAGAGCCTGAGACAACGGGCATAGTGAACAGGGAACTTTTGCTTGGCGTATCGGGCAGGTCAAGGGCGGTCCAGCAGGAACTCGTCAACGAATACCATCTGAAGGCATACAGCAGCCCCGGCGGGGGATGCCTGCTTACAGACCCCATATTCTCGAACAAGTTGAGGGAGCTCTTTCATGACGATAAGGATTGCACCGTAAAAGACATCCAGCTCCTGACCTTCGGCAGGCATTTCAGGCTCGGCCGCGGAACAAAGCTCGTCGTCGGCAGGAACCAGAAGGAGAACGAGGCCCTGGAGGCGCTCTGGGAGCCGACCTATACACTCATCTCTCCGGCAGATTTTAAGGGTCCCAGGGGCATCATAAAGGGATGCCATGACGGGGATGCGCTCACGACCGCCGCCGCCATACTTGCCTTTTACGGAAAATACGACGCACCAGAGATAATGCTGGAAATCTACGACGGCGAACGGACAACGGCACGCTTCGTGAGGACGGATGTGGATGTGGAAGGGCTGAGGATATAAAGACTGTTCAACGTTCAACGTTGAAAAGAATCTCATTTAGCAGGAAATAGCTGACGGCTGAAAAGGAGTTTTTATGAAGATCTTTGATGACATGTACGTTTACCCGTGGGTTTCGTACGAAGCAAACAATTGCAATACCATCCTGATTGACGGGCAGACGCCGGCCCTTATCGACCCGGGACATTCCCAGCTTTTCAACCACGTCCTCCAGGGAATGGCGCAAGACGGCAAGGATATCAATAAGATAGAAATTATCCTGTGCACGCACAGCCACCCGGACCACATCGAGGCGATAGAACGATTTGAGAACGGTGTCCTGATGGCCATAGGGAAAGACGAATACCTCTATCTCCACAACGGCGGCAGGGAGCTTTTTATGGCAACCGGCTGCTCTATGCCGAAAAGGCCCTTCACCCTGCTCCTCAAGGAAGGAATCATCGAGATAGGCGGCAAGGCCTTTCAGGTCATCCCCACGCCTGGCCATTCACCGGGGTCTCTATGCCTGTACTGGAAGGAAAAACGAACGCTGATCTCCGGCGACACGCTTTTCTATATGGGCGTAGGGAGGACTGACCTGCCAGGCGGGGACGCAGAGCTTCTCGCCGAAAGCATAAAAAAACTGGCAGAGCTTGACATAGAGCACCTCATACCAGGGCACGGCGAGCTTATCCGCGGCGAAAAGGCAATAAAGAAAAATTTTCAGTTGATTATCAATGAGTTTTTCGATTAGAATCTTTACATCACCGTCATTGACTTCCGGCGTTTTATGCATATATTCACAGTACAAGATGCCAGTTGCAGGGAAAAAAGGAGGCAACAGATTGAGAATACCCGATGAATATATATGTGATCTGTGCGGTTACGTATTTCTGGACGGAGAGGTCCCGGAGATCTTCTGCCCTAATTGCGGCAGCAGCATGGTGTTGAAAGAGATGTCCTACGACGAGTTCTTAGACGACGATGACGGTTTTATTAACCTTTACAACTATAAGACTTTTGAACATGAGGGGATGTGAATAAAGAACAGCTATCAGCACTCGGCTAAGAATTTTATTGACATCTTTTTCATAAATTGATTCAATATTTCACATACCGCTTGGATCCTGATGCTGGACCGAGACGGAAGGAGTGAGAGAAAACGCAAGCCTTCTGACCAGTTCAGAGGGCTTTTTTTATAAGGGAGGACCATGGGAAAGATTACCCTACCGGTACTGAAAGGCATGAAAGGCAAAGAGAAGATCACCATGCTCACTGCCTACGACCACCCCACGGCAAAGATAATCGATGAGGCGGGCGTTCACACGATCCTCGTCGGCGATTCCGTAGGAACCACGGTCCTTGGCTATCCCAACACGATCCCCGTCACCGTCGACGAGATGATACACCATACGAAGCCTGTCGCAAGGGCCGCAAAGAATGCCTTTGTCATCATCGACATGCCCTTCATGTCCTACCACGAGAGCATCGAGCTGGCGAAAAGGAATGCAGGCAGGATGATGAAGGAGAGCGGCGCCGAGGCGGTCAAGCTTGAGGGCGGGACGAAGATGAAGGACGTCATCAGGGCGATCGTCGACATTGAGATCCCCGTTGTCGGCCACGTCGGCCTCACCCCCCAGTCGATCCACAGGATGGGCGGCTACAAGGTACAGGGAAAAGGCGCGGAGGTGGATGCGCTTATCGCAGACGCGAAGGCGGTCGAGGAGGCGGGGGCGTTCATGATCGTCCTCGAGTGCGTGCCGCGGCAGCTTGGAAAAGAGATCACCGGGATGCTCTCCATCCCCACCATCGGCATCGGCGCAGGTCCGGACTGCGACGGGCAGGTCCTCGTTATCCACGATCTCCTGGGCCTCCTCGGCGATTTCAGGCCAAAATTCGTAAAGCGTTACTGCAACCTGCAGGAAGACATCGGAGGCGCAGTAAAGAATTTTATCGAAGAGGTAAAGACAGGGGCGTTCCCCGACGACTCCCACTCATTCCACTAAGATGAAGACCATCACGACCGTCAAAGAGATGCGGGCATTATCGGACCAATTGAGAAAAGATAAAAAGATCGCCCTTGTGCCGACCATGGGCTACCTCCACGAGGGGCACCTTGCCCTTGTCAGGAAGGCGCGCGAGCTGGCAGACGTCACCGTGGTAAGCATCTTCGTGAACCCTACCCAGTTCGGGCCCAAGGAAGACCTCGCGAAATATCCCAGGGACTTCGACCGGGACGCGCAGCTCCTCGAAAAAGAGAATACGGACATCATCTTCTATCCTGACGCAAAGGAGATGTATCCAGACAGATACTCGACGTACATCGAGGTAAGAGGGCTGCAGGACCACCTCTGCGGCAAGACGAGGGTGGGCCATTTTACCGGCGTCGCGACGGTGGTGGCAAAGCTATTCAACATCGTCAAGCCCCACTTCGCGGTCTTCGGGCAGAAGGACTACCAGCAGCTCAAGGTGATCGAAAGGATGGCCAGGGACCTGAACATGGACGTCGAGGTAGTCCCCTACCCCACGGTCCGGGAAAAAGACGGCCTCGCGATGAGCTCCCGGAACACCTATCTCAGCGCCGACGAGCACCGCACGTCCCTTCTCATCTCCGCGTCCATGGCAAAGGCGCAGGAGCTTTTCAAGAAGGGCGAGCGGCATTCGCCGGCCCTCAGAAGAACAGTGGAAGAAGTGCTGCGTTCCCGAGACGGGATCGATATAGAGTACGTGAGCATATGCGACAGCGCGACCCTCGAAGAGGTGCGCGAGATAAAGGACAATGCCGTCCTCGCCATTGCCTGCCGTGTAGGAAAAACGAGGCTCATAGACAACACTATTTTTACGGAGGCTTAATACAATGCAAAGGACAATGATGAAATCAAAGATCCACAGGGCGACGGTGACGGACAGCAACCTCCACTACGAGGGGAGCATCACCATTGACGGGCTCCTTATGGAAAAGGCGGACATCATACCTTACGAACAGGTTGACATATACAATGTGACAACAGGGGAGCGCTTCTCCACATACGCGATCAAAGGAGAAAAGGGATCAGGCACTATCTGCATCAATGGCGCCGCTGCCCATAAGGCAAAAAAAGGCGACATGGTGATCATCGCCTCATACGGGCGCTACGACGAGAAAGAGCTCTCCACTTTCAAGCCCCATAAGGTCTACGTCGACGAACATAACGGGGTCACGAGGATCAGCAGCAAGATCAGCGGGCTCGGGCTTGCAGTGTAAAACAGCTCTAAGCTGATAGCTGTTAGCTGATCGCTGATAGCCGCCTTATCACTTGAACATCTCCCTTAACGGCCTCTGCCAGGCATCGAACAAGGCATCGATCTCAGTATCAACAACAACATCCCTGTCAAGTCCGCGGATGCGGAACCGGCCGTCGGCCCTCACCGTGCCGATGACGCCGTATGGCACCGCGCGGAATATCTCCTGAAACCGATCAAGGTCTTTTTCCTTAACAGATACAATGAACCGGCTCTGGGACTCCGAGAAGAGCAGGAAGTCGTCCCTGAAGATGCCTATCTGCGGCGCCTTCGCCAGGTCCGCATCGATGCCGAGCCCGCCCGCAAACGCGCTCTCCGCGAGGGCGCATGCCATTCCGCCGTCGGAGACATCGTGGCATGACCTGATGATGCCGAGCCCGATGGCCCTTTCAATGCCGGCAAAGGTCTTCTTCGCAACACTCCCTCTTACCTTCGGTGCGATGTTGCCGCTTTTGCCCATCATGGAGAAGTACTCCGACCCGCCCAGCTCGGGGTAGGTCTTTCCCACAACGATCACCACATCTCCTGCCTCTTTGAGGTCCATCGTCATGGCCTTGCGAATGTCTCTGATGACGGATATCGCCGAAACGAGGACTGTCTGGGGCACGGAGATCTTTATCTCGTTGAAGATGTAGTCGTTCTTCATGCTGTCCTTCCCGGAGATGCACGGCGTCCCGAAGAGCGTCGTGTAGTCGTAAAGCGCCCTGTTCGCCCTGACGAGCTGGGCCAGCTTGTACTCGCCCTCGGGGTTCTTTTCGGAACTGACAGGGTCGGACCAGCAGAAGTTGTCGAGGAGCGCCATAGCCTTAAGGGATCCGCCGCCGGCGATGTTGTTCCGTATCGCCTCGTCGATGGCGCAGGCAACCATGTGGTAGGTGTCGAACCGGCTGTATTTGGGGCATATGCCGTGGCTTATGACAACACCGTCGAAACTGTCAAGATCAGGGCGCACGACGCCCGCATCGCTGGGCCCGCTGTTCTTTTTGCCTGTCAGCGGCTTCACCACGCTTCCCCCCTGGACCTCGTGGTCGTACTGCCTCACCACATATTCTTTGCTGCACACGTTCCACCTGCCGAGGACGCTACGCAGAAGGGAATTGTGATCTTCCGGCGGCGGTATGGGCGGCTCATCGACGATCTTCCGCTCCCACCGCGCCTTCAGGTTCATCTTCGGGAGCCCTTCGTGGAGGAACTTCATGTCGAGGCAGGCGACCGTCTCGCCTTTATAGCGGACATGGAACTTACCGGAATCGGTGAACTCGCCGAGCACCGTCGACGTAACGTTCATCTCCTTCGAGAGGGCGAGAAAGTCGTCGAGCCTTTCGGGGCTCACCGCAACGTTCATCCGCTCCTGGGCCTCGGAGAGGAGTATCTCCCAGGGCGAAAGCCCCTGGTATTTAAGGGGCGCCTTCTCCAGGTCGATCATGCAGCCGTTCGTATCCTGCGCCATCTCGCCCACCGAGGAGGAAAGCCCGCCGGCGCCATTATCGGTGATGGAGGTGTAGAGGCCGCGGTCCCGCGCGATGAGGAGGAAATCGGTCATCCTCTTCTGCGTTATCGGGTCGCCAATCTGGACAGCGCTCGTGGGGGAGACCTCCGAGAGCTCTTCCGAGGAAAAGGTGGCGCCGTGGATGCCGTCCTTTCCGATCTTTCCGCCGACCATGATGATGATGTCGCCCTTCCGGGCCTCTTTGTGCTGCGTCGGCTCGCCGTTGATCGTCCGGGGCATGATGCCGCAAGTCCCGCAGAAGACAAGGGGCTTGCCGAGGTACCCATCGTCAAAGACGAGGGAGCCGTTGATGGTGGGAATACCACTTTTATTGCCGCCGTGCTCCACTCCTTCCCGCACTCCTTCGAGGACCCTCTTTGGGTGCAGAAGGCGCGGCGGCATCACGCCGCGATGATCGGGATAGGCGAAGCAGAAGACATTCGTGTTGAATATCAGCTTTGCCCCCTTCCCCGTCCCGAAAGGATCCCTGTTGACGCCGACGATGCCGGTCAGGGCTCCGCCGTAAGGATCAAGCGCTGAAGGAGTGTTGTGCGTCTCCACCTTGAACGCCAGGTTGTACCTTCTGTTAAACCTGATGATCCCCGCGTTGTCCTTGAAGACCGACAGGCAGAGATCGCGCTTTCCTTTCTGCTTTCGTATTCTCTCAGTAGAGCCGACGATATAGGTCTTGAAAAGGCTGTCGACGCTTTCCTTCCTTCCGTCCTCTTCGTATTCAATGGCGGCGTTGAAGATCTTGTGCTTGCAGTGCTCGGACCACGTCTGTGCGAGGACCTCTATCTCCACGTCCGTCGGCTGCGCGCCCAGGCCCGCCCTTTTTCTCTCCTCGATGACGTCCTTCCTGTTGAAATATTCCCTGATCGTTACCAGCTCGTCCCTTGAGAGCGCCCACGTCCGCTCCCTGTTTATCTGCATCAGCCTTTCCATGTCCATGTTGAGGTCAAAGGTCTCTACAACAGGCCTCGCGGCTATGCTCACCTTCGGGACATAGACCCCCATCCCGTTGTCGTTCCTGTACTGCTCCATCGTCTTGTACGCGTACCTGTTGATGAGCGTGTTCGCGAGGGCGCCTTCGGCGATCGTCACGACGCCTTCTTTGTCGAGAGGCCCCTTCAGGAAATACATCTTCGAGGTGTAGACGCCTTCCCCGTTCCCGAAGGGGGCGCCGGCTATGGCCTCGATGACCTCTTTTGCGGTCCTCCCCACGTTGTCGGTCACGCCCGGCTTGAAGCCCACCTCAATGACCCAGTCCGCGTCGATAAACGTCGGCCGGTTCGTAAGCCCCTGATGGATCACAGGATCAACGAATGCGTCTTTCCGCAGCACGTCGACGACTCCGGGGCTCAGGTCAGCGTCCACGGTGTACACGTCCACGACATGGGCAGCTACGACATCGATACCGAAATCCGCCTTGATCCTCTTTTTCAACTTCTCGCCCGCGACATCCCTTACCTGCTCCCTGCAGGACACTTCGATTCGATAGACCATATTATGAAAGAAACTCCTTCAGATTTATTATGCTGTCCTTCGCATACGCCTCGCTATGTATCTCTGTCGTGTATACGATATTGTCAAGCTGCCGCACGAACGCCTTGAGCTCCCGGAACGGGAACGTCCCCATCCCTATTGGCAGGTGCTCGTCGGATCTCCCGTGGTTGTCGTGGAGGTGCATCTCCCGCACCCGGCCTTTCAGCGGCTCCAGCCAGTCGCTCAGGGGGACCTTCGAGAAGAGGTTGAAATGGCCGGAGTCGAAGCAGAAGTTGAGGTTCTTGTCCCGGAAGACGTTGAAGAGCTCGATCAGTGTGGAAGGCTCGTCCTCGAAGATATTCTCGACGAGGACCAGGAGGTCCCTGCCCGCCTCGCCGATCACCGCCGTCCAGGTGTCCATGCTCGCGTCAAGCCACAATCTCTGGTTCCCGTCGAAGCGCCACCTGTCATAGCCGGGATGACAGACGATGGTGAGCGCCTGGAGGGTATTCGCCAGCTCGACGGACCTTTTCAGCTTTTCCTTCGTGATCGCCCTCACCGTCCGGTCGACGCCGCCTGGACTTAGATCCATAAAAGGCGCGTGGACGGTGCATCTCACGCCGAGCCCGGCGAGCATCTTCCCGAGCTCTTTCACCTCTTTCGGCTCCGCTTCATCGAGGGCGTCGTTGTTGAAATATATCTCGATGCCGATCCCGAGGGAGAGTATGCGCTGCATGTTGTCTTTCACCAGCCTGTAGGGAACGTTTGTAAATACGGGGAGGCTCAACGTATCACATCCTTTCTATCTTTTTGGATTGGCCGATTGGTAGGCCTGGATGAAGCGGTCGACGAGCGCCTCTATATTGCTGCGGATCGTATTCAGCGTGCCGATGTTCGCGACGCCCGTCATGCTTATCTCCCAGGTCGGGGCAAGCGTCTTCAGCTCGGGGTCGGCCTCCAGCCTGACGAGCTGCCCGAGGTAGACGGCGATGTTGAAGGCGTACCAGTATTTTTCGTACTCGTGCGTGTTGATGTTGATGTAGAGGACCGGCCTGCCGGGGGTCCGAAGCCAGGCGTCCCCGGCAATTACCTTTATGCCTGCCTTTGTGAGCCTCTGCTCCACCTCTTTCTGGAGCTGCTCCTTCGTCAGATTGAAGCGCTGCGCGTATCTCTGGGTGTTCGGCTGCAGCTCTTCCACCATGACGCTGACACCCTGAAGGCCGCTCAGCGTTCGGCGCGTCAGCTCCGTATCTATGCCGTAAGCCGCCGGCTGCACAGCCAGGAAGCAACAACAGGCGACTGCAAAAGCGGTGAAGATTCTCATCATCATGGGTTGCCCTCCTCCTTTACTGCCCGGGGAATGGTTTCTGCCAGGGCCCTGCAAACAACATCAATCTCTTCCTTTTTCATATTGGCGTGAAAAGGCAGCGCCAGGATCAATGCGCCCGCTGCCTCCGATTCGGGAAAATCTCCCGGCTTGAAGCCGAACATCCTGCGGTAAAAGGGCTGGAGGTGGATCGGGAAAAAATAGGGCCTGCTCGGTACGCCTTTTTCGGCAAGAAGGTCCACCATTTTGTCGCGGTCAATGCCCGGCGCGAAGCGCACCACATAGACAAACCAGCTCATCCGCGTCGTCGTCGGGGCGATCGTGAGCGGGGATACGCCTTCGATGCGGGATATCGCCCTGCCGTATTCGTCGGCAACGGCTGCGCGCTTGTTCAGGAGCTCGCTGAGCCGTTTTACCTGGACCACGCCCACCGCCGCGTTCAGCTCCGACATCCTGTAGTTGTACCCGAGGCGGGAGTGGTTGAGCCACCCGTCGAATTTGTCCCTTCCCTGGTTGCGCAGGCTCCGGAATAGGTGCGCCCATTCCTCGTCGTTGGTGACGATGACGGCCCCTTCGCCGGTGGTGATCTGCTTGTTCGGATAGAAGGCGAAGGTGCCTGCCTTGCCTATGGCGCCCGCCTTTTTGCCCTTGTATTCGGCGCCGATCGCCTCGCAGGCGTCCTCGATGACCACCAGGTTGTGCCTGGCGGCGACCTCCATGATGGGGTCCATGTCAGACGGCTGGCCGAAGACGTGGACGACGACGATCGCCTTTGTCCGCTCCGTAACTGCGGCCTCGATCCTGCCGGGATCGATGCCGAGGGTCGCCTCTTCGATATCGACGAAGACCGGCGTGGCGCGCTCGTAGAGGATACAGTTCGCCGAAGAGACAAAGCTGAAGGGCGTCGTGATCACCTCGTCTCCCTGCCCGATGCCCGCAGCGACAATGCACATGTGGAGGGCGCCCGTGCCGTTTGCCACCGCAATGCCGTAGTTCATGCCGCATTCAGCGGCGATGAGGTCTTCGAGCATGACCGTCTGGGATCCTATGCTTAAGTTGCGGGACTGCATCACGCGCACAACGTTCTGTATCTCTTTTGTCGTGATATCAGGCAGGGACATGGGCAAGCGGAGAGCGCCCGCGCTGCCCGCCGTCGCATCCTCCTGGCTCACAAGGCTCCCTGGCGCCGATGCGACCGAAAAGGGGACGGATATGGCGCGGCAGATATTCTTGATATTCTCTATCGTCTGGGCAGGCGCGTTCGGTATGGCGATGATCACCTCGTCGGCGTTCATCCTCTGGACGATTTCAGCCAGAGCCACCAGCGGGCCGAAGACATCCAGCCCATGGGTCTTCCTTCCGATCTTCTTCTGATCGTCGTCGACAAAGGCAACGGGCTGCGTGCCAAGCTGCGGGTTGTCGATGAACTCCCTCGCGAGGTGCACTCCCGTATCGCCTGCACCGACGATCAGCGCCCGCCGCGCGGGCTTTACGTCGACCTTTTTCCAGTCGATCTCGTCGGCATAGTTCTCGGAGACCTTCAGGATCACCCTCAATCCTCCGAGGAAGAATACGCTCAGCAGGCCTTCAAGGATCAGCAGGGAGCGCGGAAAATCGGTGATCAGGAAGGGCCTGAAGAGGAGGAGCGTAACGAGGGAAAGGATGAGCGACCCAATGCCGACGGCGACGATGAGCCTGAAAAAATCGCGCGTCGTCGCGTACCGCCACATGCGCTGGTAGATCCCCAAAAGATAGAACATCACCGGCCGCACCACCGCTGCGAGGATGATAAAGGGCCATACGGTCCTGATGTGGCGGCTGAAGAGAAAGTAGTCCGGGTAGAATATCTCAAGCCGTATCATCATCGCAAAAACGATGGCGGCCACCGTCAAAAGGCCGTCTGCCAGGAACATGTACCAGTAGCGCATAAATTAACCCCTATTCCTCATAATGCTTCACATACTTCTTGAGAAGCCTCCTGACCTCCGCGCTGTCCTCCGGCGAAGAGGCTGAGAGCAATTCCCGGAACTCCTTCAGGATGTTTTCAATATCGTCGAGAGAATATTTTTCGCTGTTTCTGGCGATAAAGACCTTTTCATGCCTGCTCGCCACGGTGCCCTCTTCGGCGGTCAATATCTCCTCGAAGAGCTTTTCGCCTGGCCTCATGCCGGTAAAATCGATATCCACGTCCCTGTAAGGCTTCAGCCCATGGAGGCCGATTAGCTCCTCCGCGAGCTCGACGATCCTCACCAGCTCTCCCATATCGAGGACGAATACTTCGCCGCCCTCGCCCATCATCGAGGCCTGCAGTATGAGCGATACCGCTTCGGGGATGGTCATGAAATATCTGACCATGTCCTTGTGTGTAACGGTCAGCGGGCCGCCGTATTTCAGCTGCTCCATAAAGAGCGGCAGCACGCTCCCCCTGCTCCCCAGCACGTTCCCGAATCGAACGGAGATGAACCTGGTCGCTGGTCGCTGGATGCTGGATAATCGAGCATCTGTTTCTCGCTCTCCGCTTCCGTTCATCGCCCTGCATATGTATTCCGCCACCCTCTTCGTCGCGCCCATTACGCTCGTCGGCCTCACAGCCTTGTCAGTGGAGATCATGACAAATTTTTCGACGTCGTGCTCTCTCGCGGCTTCGGCGATGACGTGCGTCCCGAATATGTTGACCTTGACGGCCTCCTTGGGGTTATATTCCATCATGGGCACATGCTTGTATGCCGCCGCGTGAAAGATGATCTGCGGTCGGTAGGCGGCGAACACTTCGTGAACCCTTTCGCGGTCCCTCACATCTCCGATCACCAGCTTCATGTTTTCCATGAGTTCGGGATGATTTTTCTTCATCCTTATGCTCATATTGTGGAGCTCCGTATCATCGATGTCAAAAAGCACGATCCTGCCCGGCTGAAATGCGCAGACCTGCATGACGAGCTCGGATCCGATCGATCCTCCGGCGCCGGTGACCAGGACCGTTTTGCCTTTGATGAAATCCCTGATCTGCTTGTAGTCGATCTGTATGATCTGCCGGCCGATGAGGTCTTCAACGCTGATATCCTCGAGCGCCTTGAGGTTGATGTCAGGCTTGTCGAAGTCAAATATCCTCGGAACGATCTTGATGGTCTTTACGTCCGCCTTCTTCGCTGTATCGTACATCTCCTTCAATTTTTTCCTGTTCAGGCGCGGTATCGCTATGATCAGGGCCTCCACGCCATTTTTCGTGATCACGTCCTCCAACGTTTCCGTGCCGCCGAGGATCTTCACCCCGTGTATATAGGTGCCCACCACGCTCTTATCGTCATCGAGAAATCCTATCGGGTAAAATTCTCCATAGGCCTGCCGCGCCATGTCCCTGAGGATCATCTCGCCTGTGTTCCCTGCGCCGACTATGATCGCCCGCTTCCCTTTTTTGGTAAACTTCTTATCGCGGATCACTTCAAGATAAAGCCTCTTCGATATCCTTAAGCCCGCGATCAGGAAAAGGGAGACGATGCCGTCGACCATAAAAACCCTCTTGGGAAAACCCGTGAGGGCAAAAGGCTCTATGAAGGAATTGGGAAGGCTCAGCGCTATGAGGAGAAGCTCCGCGAAGATCAGGGCAAAGATGATGTTTACGAGGTCGGTGATGCCCACGTACCGCCAGGTTATCTTGTATATCCTGAAGATGGCAAAGGCGATCAGCTTTGTCGCGATGAAATAGAGCAGCACCTCATCCATGATTTCAGGGTAATCGATGTTCAGGCTCAGGTCGAAGTGGACGGTGAAGGCGATGAAGAGCGAAAGGACGATGAGGATTATGTCCGCGAGCACAAAAAAGAGCGTCCGCTTCAGCAGGGATGTTTTAATAATGCTTTGTATGAGGCCCTTAGGTTCCATCGATTTTCATCATCCTGGCTTGCTTTCCCGCGTCACTTTTCAGTTCGTTTATACCACGAATTTCAACGCATTGCCAAATACTAATCACACATCAATACTTTTTAAAAGGCTGAGGTGATCGCTTTTGCCGATCTTCTTGACGAATCTCTCATCAGCGGTGACAAGCATTGCCTTCGTGTCATAGGCAACGGCCAGATATGTGGCATCATAAAAAGTAACCCCTTTTGTCCTCATCCAGCTAAAGCACAGCCTGCATACGCGATCGGTCAGCGCAATGTTCTGTATGTTCAGATCCATGATAAGGCCCATCTTCGCAGGCGCCTCTTCCGGTATTGCCCTGCCCAGTATGTTGCCGACCTCGAACTGCCGGAGCACCGGCGCGGCGATCGTCACGCTCCCCTGGACCCACGAGTGCAGGAGCCGTATCGCCTTTTCGTGGTCGGGCTCGCGCTCATCGCCGAGGACCCATTTCAATATCACGGAGGCATCAACTACATATTTCCTGTTCAATGTGACCCCCTGTCCCTTGCAAGGACATCGATAATCTCTTTGTTTGACAGCTTTTTACCTTTTGTTCTTGCGGACAATATCTTCCTCACCGCATCATTCCTGCGGATCAGCTCAAGCTCTCTCCTCAGGGCATTATTCGCGAACCTGCTCCGCTTCACTGTGGGTACAAGCTTCTCCAGGTCTCTGTAAATATCTTCTTCGATCATAAAATTTAGCTTTCTCAAGGCCTTACCCATATTATTACCCCCTGATATTACTTAATTATTATACTTATTAAATATACTCCAATATTTTACATAATACAGTCATTCAAACTCAACAATCCCATTTTTACCCATTTCGTGCTATGCAAGAAATGGGTAAAAATTACTCCCTGAATGTAAGGATGTTGAAGACCGTCTTCCGGGAAATGTTCAGCTTTTCTGCAATCTGTGTTCTCGTATATCCCCGTGCGAGAAGCAGCTCAACAAGGTACTTTCTGGCCTTTTTGCTTTCAGGCTTTCTCGAGCTTAGAAGGTTCTCAAAATCAGTGACCCCCTCTTCCGGAGGCATATTCGTTGCTGTCGTCCTAAGCTTTCGAGTGAAGAACGGAAAATTATCCTTCAGTGATGCCATGAAGCGCACAATAACATGTTCATCTTCGAGGACATTCCCGGCTTCTACGGCCTTTCCCCGCTCAACGAGTTCCTTATACCGCATTTTTCTCTCTCTCGCTTTGTCTGAAAGCACCAAAAGAACAAGATCAGGCTTAACAAAGGATTGCGGCGCTTCATCTCTCGTATAAAGCATTAACGATGAATAGCGATATTTTCCAGGATCGCTTACAAGCCCAGCATTGACCGGGTTCAGGTGGATATACAGAGAGGCGGCGAGCAAGTATGAATCATCATTCACGATAGACTGCCGGAAAGGCCCTCCAAAGAGGTGGCCTTTTCTTTCGTAGCGTTTGTTGAATCGCCTTGCGTACTGTCCGCACATATCCCTCATAAACTCCGACAGGTTATCATGATCAGGCTTGAGCAGGAGATGTACATGGTTTGGCATGAGGCAAAATGCAAATATGGTGACAGCGTACTCATTCGATAGCTCTTTCATCAGACTCAGCATGAAAAGATAATCGTCATCCTCCACAAAAAGTGTCTCTTTCCCTGCCGCACGATGGGTAATGTGGGATATGAGGTTCGCCTTGGTGAGCTTTTTCCTTGAACGGAAAAAACGTTTAATCTTACCTTCTTCTATCAGCTGAAAAGGATCCATAATGTCTCTATTATACTATTTTACCCATTTCTTGCATAGCACGAAATGGGTAAAAAGTTGTGGGGGGGGTGAGGGGGGTGGAAAAAAGTGGGGAGGGATCGCTCCCTCCCCGGTATGGAAGACTTCGTTTCCTGTTCTTATTTTATACGATGCGCTTTGTATGCATGGAATGGTCCATTATATCATGTTAGTTCAGGCCCTGCTGCATGCTTGCAGGGATGACCCCGTTGATCTTCGTCCAGGTGGTGCCGTCATATCTGTACAGGCCGTAGCCGGTAAAGGTGGCGTAGAGGTTATCCCCTGAGGCGACCATACTTGCAGGGGTGACGGTGTTGATCTTTGTCCAGGCGCCATTCTGATTAAATCTGTAGAGGCCGCTGTATCCGGGAAATATGGCGTATAAGGACCACCCTACGGAGATCATCGTATCGGGGATAATTGTGTTGATCTTCGTCCAGACGGTGCCGTCCCATATGTAGAGGCCGTAGCCGGTGAATGCGGCGTAGAGGTTTGGCCCCGAGTTGACCATCTTGCTGGCGACAACGCCGTTGATCTTGGTCCATGTTCTGTTGCCGTCATAGTCGAATGAATAGAGGCCTACTCCGGTGAAGTTCGCGTACAGCGTTCTGCCGCGCCAACCATGGCGGGACTGCGTCCATGGTTGGTTGTCACTCACCCACTGATCAGTCTCCTTCATCAGGCCATATCCCCTCACGAAGGTGGTGAAAACAGGCGGCTTGTTAACTCCGCCCTCTATTTCATACCGGCGGACAACGATTTGAGCTCCAAACCTCGTTACTGAAACAATCTGGAATTTTACACCATCCGTATCAGTTCCATATGACCAGCCGTACCCTTCCGGCCTCCCGACTTCAATAAACTTGATCTCTGTGCCGCTATCGGTGTTACAATTATAACCCTCGGTATCCGTCACCCTGAGATAATCCGATTTAGTTTGGCCGTCGTTATCGTAATTATATTCGTCTACCTTGAAATAATCAGTCCTTCCGCATACATTTTGGTTGCCTGCGCCGATGGTCATAGTCACAGGCCAGCTTGTGCCGTCGTTTTTCACCCTCGTATACTTTATCGTATGCCCCGTCTTGAATACCCAGATTGGTTCGGCAGACACCACGGTGGTAATCAGAAGAAAAAGGCCTGTTAGCAAAAATACTATACATTTCTTTGACATGTAATTTAACCTCCTCTTGAAAGTTTTTTTTGTTTAAAATTATAAAAAAGTATAATACTAAAAATGAGCATATGCAAGCGTTTTATATTGTTATACATTAAAAAAATTTACTACTGTCTATGACCGTACCCCTTCTTTAGTACAACCCCAGTTTAGAGGTTCTGCATTCATCCTGTCAATACCATCCGTTCTATAAATTCACAGGGAGTATAGTTACCAAGGGACCTATGTGGCCGCTCGGTATTATACTCCTGCCTCCATGTTTCGATCTTGCCCCGTGCATCAGCCAGAGCGGTGAACCAGTGGAGGTTCAGGCACTCATCCCTGAGCTTTCCCTGGAAGCTTTCGATAAAGGCATTCTCCATGGGTTTCCCCGGATTGATGTGGATAACACGGATCTGGCGCTTTTCCGTCCACGAGAGGAAGGCGTTTGCCGTAAACTCCGGACCATTGTCGGTAATAATATTCTGCGGTTTTCCCCTTGTCTCTATGAGCCTGTCGAGCACCCCGGTAACGACCTTTGCGGGGATCGAGGTGTCCACATGGATGACAGGGCACTCCCGTGTAGCAATGTCAAGGACCGAGAGGCACCGGAATGCCCTTCCCCCCGCGGTTCTGTCATGAACAAAATCAAGGGCCCACTGGTCATTGACGCTTTGAGGAACCGGCAGGGGGACCCGAAGGGTAAGGGGGAGCTTCTTTCTCGGTTTTGTCCTGATCGCAAGGGCTTCCTGTCGGTACAAACGTTCTGTTCTTTTGTGGTTGATAACAAGACCCTCTTTCTTGAGAAGAAGATGGAGCCGCCGTACCCCGTATCGCGGTTTTTCTCGCGCCAGGATCCTCATGCGCTCCAAAAGGGTTGTATCGTCATGCCCCTGCGGAATATACCGGCAGACTGAACGGCTGACGGCAAGCAGTGTACATGCTTTCTTTTCTGTGTGCCCGAAGTGTTGACGTATATCAATGACCATACTTCTTTTCACCCCGGGCGTTAGTATTTTTTTGAGAGCACATGCTTTAATGCCTGGATATCGAGGGCCTGATCGGCAACGATATGCTTGAGCTTTTTGTTCTCGTCCTCCAGCTGCCTCAGCCTTCTCAGTTCGTTGACCTCCATGCCGTAGTACTTCGTCTTCCAGTTGTAGTAGGTGGCGTCGCTGATGCCGTACTTTCTACAGACATCCATAACCTTTGTGCCTGCTTCTGCCTCCTTTAACACGGCTATGATCTGTTCCTCAGTGAAGCGTTTCCCTTTCATGCCTCCGTCCCCCTTGATCCAGTATTTTGTAGTATACAGAATCTCTATTCCCATGGTGTACTAAATTCGGGGGACAGGTCATCTAGAACCTCAATAGCATAAAATTAATAATTTTTTGTGAGGGCAAAAAATTAGGGAGGGATCGCTCCCTCCCCGGTATGGAAGACTTCGTTTCCTGTTCTTATTTTATACGATGCGCTTTGTATGCATGGAATGGTCCATTATATCATGTTAGTTCCTGTTCTGACCTGGCTGCATGCTTGCAGGGATGACCCCGTTGATCTTCGTCCAGGTGGTGCCGTTCCAGGAGTAGAGGCCGTAGCCGGTGAAGGCGGCGTAGAGGGAGGAGGCAGAGGCAGCCATGCTTGCAGGGATCACCCCGTTGATCTTCGTCCAGGTGGTGCCGTTCCAGGAGTAGAGGCCGTAGCCGGTGAATGCGACGTCAAGGGAGGTCGGGCAAAAGGTGATCGTGTAGTCCACAACCCCATCGTCCTTCCTGCAGAAAAAGGTGCTCGTCAGGTCGTCGAATTGCCATGCATAGACACCCGGAATGCCTGAATTGATATTCGCTATATATTGCAATGAATTTGTCGCGATCCCCGGCCATGCCGGGTCTACGATGTCGCCCCAGTAACCGCGCTTGCCGAAGTCTTTCGCATAACATTTCTCTCCATCGGCACCGGGACCATAAGGCGAACAGCCAAAGCCGCCGATAAAATCGTCGTTCTCACACTTCTTGGTGGGGGTCGGCGGATCGTCAACATTCGTATTATCGCAGCAGATGTTGGCCTTATTATCTCCTTCCTTTACTCCTTTTACATTCACAAAATATGCGCACGGCCCCCAGCAGATCTTCTTTTCGTTATCCCAGAGATCCGGGGGGCATGCAGGATTGGTCATCCATCCCTTGACCTGACACCAGGTATTCGGATTCATCCCGGGGTCGGGATTAAGGTTATGCGTGCCGGCGTCAGACGCCATCTGCATCGGCACCGAGAACCCGTCAACAGCGCTTAAGTCAAGGTAGTCGATCGGGCCGTATCCGCTTCCTGCATCAAATGTAAGCTCAAAGACGGATACGGGAGGGCTCCCGCCGCTGTTGCATGCCAAGCCAAAGTATTTTGGATCTGAACTAAGGCATCCTCCTGAATCACAGCAATCAACGCCTTCTGTGGGACATTTGCCTTCCGGCCCGAATTTACAGCCCGTCCTTGGCCACACCCTGCCGGAAAACGCGACAGGAAGACTTCTTACAACGGTCGTATTCGGCTGCATCTCCCAACCATCCCTTATCGTGCCGTCCTGCCCTACCCAGATGGTCTGAGGGCAATTGTTCTTGAACGTAATCTTATGGTCGGCGGCGTATACAGACGGGACAATCCATGAAATGAGAATAACCAGCAAGATTTTTTTTGCATATTTCGACCATGTATTCATATATCTAGTTCCTCCATATATACATAAATTTTTTCATCTCTTTCAGTCCCCCGTCGCCATACTTGCAGGGATCACCCCGTTGATCTTCGTCCAGGTGGTGCCGTTCCAGGAGTAGAGGCCGTAGCCGGTGAA
>DIFC01000059.1 GCA_002418945.1 Deltaproteobacteria bacterium UBA5758
GACGATGGTGGGGAGGCCGTAAAGATAGGAAATATATATTAAGGAAAGACCGTAAATAAGAGGAGGAAAGTATGAAGGCCGTTGTGTTTCTTGGTGAGCGCAAAGTAGAGCTTAGAAATTTTCCAGACCCGGTGCCGGGTCCGGGCGAGGTGGTGTTGAAGATCAAGGCGTCGGGCATATGCGGGAGCGACCTGGGCCTATACCGTGCACCGAAAGAAAGCGCCAACCCAAACCTGATCGTGGGGCACGAGCCGTGCGGAGTTGTTGCTGAAGTCGGAGAGACAGTGCCCCCGGCTTTGGCCAAGGTAGGAATGCGCGTAATGGTGCACCATTATAAAGGATGCGGCGTGTGCAACCACTGCCGTTCAGGATGGGCCCAGCTATGCCGTAACGGCATGGAGGTATACGGGCGGACCGACCACGGAAGCCACGCCGAGTATATGAGGGTGCCTGCCTCTACGTTGATACCCCTTCCGGAAGAGCTCCCGTTTGAAGTAGGGGCAGCGATCTCCTGCGGAACGGGCACTGCCTGGGGTGCGCTGGTGCGTCTCGGCCTTTCAGGACGTGAAACGATCACGATCTTTGGCCAGGGACCTGTAGGGTTGAGCGCCACGCAGTTTGCGAAGGCCATGGGCGCCTATGTGATTGCCCTCGATGTGAACGACGAACGGCTTGCCCTTGCCCGCGAGATGGGTGCGGACAAGATAATAAACACAAAGAAAGAGGATCCAATAAAAGGCATCGAGGAGCTGACCCACGGCGAAGGCGCAGAGTTAGCGCTCGACTGCAGCGGCAGCCCCGACGCACGCATCGCTGCCGTCCGTAGCACCCGCACATGGGGAAAGGTGTGCTTGGTGGGGGAGGGCAATACCCTTACGTTAGACGTGAGCCCTGACCTGCTGCGGCGCCAGATAACGATCATAGGCTCATGGACATTCAGCACCATCGGACAGGCAGAATGCACGCGGTTCATTGTTGACAGGAAGATTCCTGTGGAGCGCGTGTTCTCGCATCGCTACTATAGCCTTGACGATGCAGGTGAGGCGTACCGGGTGTTCGATGCCCAGGCCACAGGCAAGGGTGTATTCCTGCTGTAAAGAGGGGGCGACAGAAAAGGAAGCGCCGCCCGATACCGATCAGTCTGCAAAGAGAAAAGGCCGGACTGACTAAGAGAATCGTTGAAAGCGAGTTTGATGAAACAAGGAGGTAAAGATGAACATTGGCGGATATACCGGTAAGATTTTGAGGGTTGACCTCTCAGAAGGCACCGTTTCCATCGAAGAATTGGAGCAGGCATTTATCGAGAAATGGGTTGGCGGGGTTGGTTTCGGCGCAAAATATCTCTACGATGAAGTGTCTCCAGGAGTTGAATGGTCCGATCCGGAAAACCGCCATATATGGGCAACGGGCCCCCTTGCGGGAAGCGGGGTATACGGGGCAGGCACTTTCTGCGTCGTTACCAAGGGTCCTATGACCAATTTTGCAGGATCCTCCCAGGCAAACGGTTATTTCGGGGCCTATCTGAAATTTTCAGGGTTTGACGGGATTGTTTTTCAGGGAAAGGCAGCGTCTCCTGTCTACGTCGTGATCAAGGACGGCAAGGCCGAGATACGCAGCGCCCAAAAGCTTGCAGGAAAAGACGTATGGGAGACGGAAGATGTCATCCGCTCGGAGCTGAACGTGGGCAAAAGAGATGTGAGCGTCTATGCTATAGGCCCGGCGGGTGAGAATAAGGTCTTATATGCGCCTATCATTGGGGACCGGGGCCATGTAGCCTCGAAAAACGGGGTGGGTGCCGTGATGGGATCGAAGAACCTGAAGGCAGTGGTCGCGTACCGGGGCAAACGCAGCTTTGAGATCAGGGACCCGAAGACTTTGAAAGAGAAGAACGACGAGCTTTTCGAGATCGCGAAGGTGTCCGGCCCTATCTACCAATGGGGAAGCGGAGGGGGATTTTCTGCCGTTTACGGCATTGGCGCCCTTCCGGTCAGAAACTATACCACGAACATCTACCCTGAACATGAACGGATGAACGGCCAGTATATGCGCACCCATTACGAGATCCGTCCAAAGCCTTGCTACAGGTGCCGCATGGCCCATGTGAAAGAGGTGACCGTCACAGAAGGACCTTACAAGGGGCTTTCAGCCGAGGAGCCCGAATATGAGCTGCTTGCGGCATTCGGACCGCAGATCGGCAATACCGAGCTGGGCGGAGTGGTTATGCTGTCCAATGAAGTGGACCGTCTGGGCATCGACTGCAACGAGGCCGGCTGGGTGATCGGCTGGACCATGGAATGCTACGAGAAGGGGGTATTCTCCAGAGATGACCTCGATGGGCTCGACCTGACGTGGGGCAACGTGGAGGCTGCGAAGGCGTTATTGAATAAGATCGCCCGGAGGGAGGGGATCGGCGACCTCCTGGCGGAGGGGGTTATGCGTGCGTCTCGAAAGGTCGGGGGAGAGGCGGCTGATTGGGCTATCCATACGATGAAGGGCTGTACGCCGAGGGGCCACGATCATCGGGGACGGTGGCCGGAGCTCTTTGATACCTGTGTCAGCAATACGAGCACCCTTGAATCAAACTGGGGCCCTGTTACGCCTCAATTGGTCGGCCTTCCACCCTTCGATCCTTTCTCCCACGAAGAGGTGTCCACGTTCAATGGAAAGTTCAATGGAATACGGCAGTTCGACGACTGCCTTGGAACCTGCCGCTATGCGTCGCCCGATCCCAAACTGGTGGTGCAATGCGTGAACGCCGTGACCGGGTGGAACATGAGCCTTGAAGATGCCTTTACCGTCGGGCTCAGGGTGGTAAACCAGTTGAGGATGTTCAACCTGGCCCACGGGATGGAGACCAAAAACGAGAGGCCCTCGAAGCGCTACGGCAGCATCCCTGTAGACGGCCCCACGAAGGGAAGGAATATTATGGAGAAATGGGGCGGCATGCTGGAGAATTACTATGGTCTTCTGGGATGGGACAAGGCGACGGGCATCCCTTTTCCCGAGACGTTGAAAAAACTGGGCCTGGAGAACCTGATAAAGGATTGAACAGGGTTACGATCGAACTGTGGTTGTGGCTTGGGAGGCGGCTTGAAGGGGACTTCGAATCGCCATCGGCCATGCGCAGCCTGAGGGAAGAGGTTGTGGAGGAAGGAACAACCGTGAGGGACCTGCTGGGCTCGCTGGCAAACCGTTTTAAGGCGATCGAACAAGAGGTCTTCGATATTCAAGGGCAGAGGCTGCGCGAGGGGCTGGTCGGGATATACAGTGAACGGGTTACCGGCGACGATGAGTTCTATCGGAAGATCTTGAGAGACGGGGATAAGGTCGTTATCCTGCCGGTATACACTGGAGGCTGACGTCCTGGGTGGCGGGAATCCCGGTTCAACGCCTGTTGAACCGGCTGAAAACCTTCTATAAAAGTAAATAGAAAGACCTTCAAATTTTTTCTGTATTTTTTTACTACTTTTTTGTTATCATCTTTCATACAACAAGAAAAAAGATAGAAGGGAAAACCTGCGCTTTGCACGAGGAGGTATGGAAGATGATAAATATTGTGCTGATGGCGGGAATCGCGGTAGCTATCGCAATACTATTTCCCTGCGCAACCGGCGCCCAGGAGATGAGGGCCGTAAATCCCATTGCTGCGCCCGCGCCTCTTCCCCCCGGCGCAGAGAGGGTGGCCGCCCCCAAGCCCCTTGACGTTGGGACGGTGAGGGCGAACGTGGAGGAATTTACTTCCAAATGGAACGCCGGTGACCTTGGCGGGGTGATCTCAGATAATTTTTATGAAAAATCACGTTTTCAGGACTCCATGCTGTCGAATGTTCCCAAGGATGCGCGGCTGAAGGTTGAGGGGATGGGAAGCGTTCAAACCCTTCAGCAGGTGGTCGTGGATGACCCCGCAGGGGGCAGGATGAGGATCACCACAGGCTCGGTGACGGTAAAAACGCAGATCGAGATGAATGATCCGAAGCAGGGTTTTGTCAGGGTCCCCGGCACGAACGAATTAATATTCGAGATGATACAAAAAGAATAGCAGGGGGTATCATATGGACAGGAGGTTCTGTCTTGGTTTTATTGCGCTGGCGTTTTTCTGCTCCTTATGCTGGTTTCCGACAGCGGTATGCGGCTACAACCAGGTGCAGATCGTAGTAAAGGCGCCGCAAAAGGAATTATACACCAAGCTTCCCGACAGCTTTTCCCGAACGTACGGCTCGTCCCTGCGGTACAACGTAAGCCTCTCCCTTGACGGGTGGGTATGTGATGAAGGTATCGGCCAGACGGTCATTGCCGCAATACAGTCGCTCAACAGGATGACCCAGGCCATGGTGAGGCTGCAGAATGCCATAAGCGCCTCCGTGAAAACGATTGTGGAGATGGAAAAAGGACAACAGAAGCCGCTGGAACTTGCGCTGAAAAGAACCATCATACAAAAGGGCATAAGGGATACCCTGACGGCCCTGAATTACTCTGAAGAACGCTACCTGTTGGATTCGGCCAACTACGAGGCGGACAGGGCGATTGGGGTGAAGCGGGAAGACCTGCTTTCCTATTTCGCGCACGTCAATAAGTCGGACGGCACACTCAAATCCTATTACGGCTCAGACTCCTGGGAGAGAAGGATAAAGCTGTGGAAAGTGGACGCCGAGGGCTACTCTTCTGTCTATGTGCTCCAGAGCTGTTATCAAAAGAACGACCTTGACGCGATGGCAAATGCCTGGATAGAGGCCGCAAAACGGCTGAAGACAGAGGCGGACAATTATAAGGAGTTCAAAGAAGCGGCCCAGGAGTGGCGGCTGAGCTTTGTGCCGAAGTAAGCTGAGGGCAATGAGGAAGGTGGAACGATGAACCGAGGAAGAAATATGATCGATCTTAAGGCGGGCATGATCTCCTTCATACTTTTTCTTGCGCTTTGCATGGTACAGCCGGCCGCCGCGGAAGAAAAGCCCGGTCAGGGAGAGGACCTTCTTGCCGCGATAAGCCGCATGGAGGCCATGCTCCTCAGGCCCTGCGACCCGGTGCAGAAGCTCATGGAAGAGCTGATAAAGAACGGGTCGCTCTATCTGGATACCGAGAAAAACAGGGCAGACCATTATGAAACGGCCCAGCAGCTTTACAACAACAGGCTGAGAGATTTTGTCGTTATAAAAGACGAAGAAGGAAAGACAACGCTCGGGAAATACATCAAGGAATATATAGATATAAGGCAGAAGGCGGCAGACGCGGGCATACTGCTTGAAGAGGAGAGGCCGCAGGTCGGGCTTACAAAGCTGGCCCAGCAAAAGGATGCCTCCAGGTGGTTCTACTTCGCCGAGGTCGGATCGGCCGATGCGGAGGGCAAGAGGGACCTCAGGTATAAGCTGGAAGAAGAATACGAGGCCCTTGTCAAGAGGTGGAACAAGGCCAGGGACGAGTTCCTCGGGGCCTTCGACAAGGGCGATTTTCAGCAATACAACGACTTCTTTGAGAAGAAGGCTGCCGAACTGGCAGATCTCTCAAAGAGATACAAAAACGATAAAGACGAGCTGACCACCCTTGCATCGAGCGGGAACTACGAACATTGTCTCGGCGAAGTAAAGCTCTACCAGTACGCTATCGTTAAAGCGGAAGAGGGAGGCATCCTCGGCGCCCTTTACAATAAGGGCAGGGAAGGGGATGTGAACAGCCTGCCCGGTATGGGCTACAATCTTGTCCCGTCAAAGAAATACGATCCCCTGAAAAAACCGGAGATCGGGGGATTTCCTCTCGGGCTGCAGTTCAAGTTCAACGGCAACGACTACCTGAAGCTCGAAAAGGAGCTCCTGGAGATCAGGGCGGACGCCGCGGAGACCTATGTATTCGGCACCAGCGGGGCAACGGGAAGGATGGTGCAGTTCTTCTTTGACACTCTGTACAAGACCAGCGAATCCCTTGCGGCGCCTGTCCATTTGGCACAGCAGGCCTTGGTGCACCCCGTGGACACCATCAGCGGCATTGCGAACGGCATTGCCTCCATCCCTGAAAAGCTCAAGAAGGTCACCGTTCAGGACCTGGACAGGAAGCTGAATGAGCTTACCTGGGGGACAACGGAGAAGCTGGGGCTGGGCGCGCTGGAAACGCTGAAGAACACGTTTTCCCCGGGACGCTTCGACGAAAAGCCCGGCGAAACGATGCAGCAAAGCATCGACAGGCTGAACGGCAAGCTCGAGTCCTTAGAGAGACTGAAGGCGGCCTCGGACATAGAATCCTCCATCGCCGCGGTCGTGGTCGAGGCGCTTCTCGATAAAGGCATCACGAAGGGCCTGGGAAAATATGACGACATTATGAAGGGTATGAAGGCCGAGTCAAAGGCAAAGACCCTGCTGAAGCAGGCGGAGGCGCTCAAGAAAGAGCAGAAGCTGCTCGGCGTGGTAGAGACCCCCGACCTCGACGCCAAGATAGCCAAGCTGAAAAAGGCTGCCGATGAACAGGTGGCAATTAATAAACAAGTAGAAGCATTCGTAACGGGCGACAAACCTCTCAAGCCTGTTGTCAAGCCGGAAAAATTTGAAGTGGGAACGAAAATAGGTTCCGGAGCAAACAACACGGTCTACCTTGATAAAGCAAACGATGGGTTTGTCATAAGAAGCTCGAATAAATCCTTTCCCACCGAGGAGGCGTTGAAGGCGTCCTATGTAAACGACGACTACGCAAGGCATGTCTTTGAAAAAGAGTTTCAAAGCCCCAACATACGTATGGCAAAAAGAGAGAGCGTAGCTATTAAGCAGGTGGAAAGCGGTGGATATATAAACGTCGAACGTGTTGAGAAGGCTGAGGGGATTCAGATTAAAGCGGGGCAGAGCATGACAAAAGGACAGCAACTTGCCCTCGAGCAGGCACATCGTGACCTCAACAATGCGGGGTTTGTATGGACGGACAACAAGCCGGACAATTTTTTCTTTGAGAAGCTTCCCGGGGGCGACGACAGGTATAGACTTGTTGTGATCGACCCTGCAGGCATATACCCGGTCAAAGGCAAGAACTCGGACCTGGCAAAGGCGCTGCAGGATGCAATGCTGAAAACCGACCAACAAAATCCCGCAAATCCCTTTGCAGGTCTCTATAAACTCGGTGAAAACTTTGATAATATAAAGGCCGCCAAAAATCTTGATTTTGACGGCGGCCCCTTTGATATCATCGACAAAGACGCGCTAAAGCAATTTGACCCGGCCTTTAAAGTTGCGGACAGTGACAATTGGACACCCGCATGGACACCCAAGGGCGACAGGCTTTCTGCCGTCGATCCGGATATCGTGAATGTCCTTGGCGACGACAAAAAGCTTGCCGAAATGGCGAGTTCTTATAACGATATGCAACTGAAGGGAACGCCCGAATATAATAACCTTATCGAAAAGCGAAACGCCGGTGTGGACAAGCTCAAGGATATGGCAGAGGAATTGAAATCGGACATGGATACGACCGCAAAACAACTCGCGGATGGGCCTAAGGCTCCTCAGAGCACAGGTAAGTCCACAGGGCTTGACCCCGACACAACAGCAAAGGAGCTGCTCATAGCCCAGGAGGTTGCAAAGGGGATCGACAAAGAGACCTGTGCGGGCTATCGTAAGGCCCTGCTTGGAGGCGTTGTGAGCGAACAGATCAAGGCGAAGGTAAAAGAATGCGAACGGCAGGGTTTTTGATGAAGGAGGCCGCTATGGTGAAAAGAAGAACCGCATGGATAATGGCAACGCTCTTTTTCTTTCTCGCAGCGGGCACGTCGTGGATGGTTCCCGGGAACGCCCGTGCAGAGGAAAAGCCGGCGGCAACAGCTATCGAGTCGCCCCGTGAATTTGTGGACCGCCACCTTGACGCGTTCAAAAAACGGCTTGCCGCGCTGAAGGCTTCATACCAGGATTGCTGCGGATCGGTACTTGCCGCGTTAAGCCCCGGAGATACCGCGGAGATCGCGAAGACGCTTCCCCAGCCGGCCACCATCATGCTTCGTTTCGAATACCCCGTTCCCGAAGAAAAAGAGGAGAAAACAGCCGAGATCACCCCGGGAGACTATTTCGTGAACAACATTTATCAATCGCTTGAGATCCAGCCTGTCTTTTCTATCGGCGACTACCGGGACGAAGAAGGATCGCAAGGGGCGATCGTTTCCGCGGACGAGGTGACCTCCGAGCTGATCGCCAAGCCGAACAGGGTCAATACCCGGATCCGCGGCAGCCTCCACTATACCACCGATACCCGGAGCGACACCAACACGCATTGCTGCATTGGATCAAAAACAGAAAACAAGAACCGGTATTGCGCTTCCTATGCCAAGCTTCCCTACGAAGGTTATGCATATGATGCCGACCTCGCCCACTATTCCTCAAAGATCGCCCTGTCGCAGTCAATAAGCCCGGGGGTGCGGAGCATCAAGCCGTTCCGCACATACAGCTTCAGCGCGCCGGGCTTAAAGAAGATAGCCTTCCGGTCCAATAGGAAGTTCGGGTCCGAAAGGGAACATACCATATACCGTTCCTGCATCCCCGACCTCTCCTATTACACCTACTCGTCTTACTATTATTACTCGTCAACATACAAGATTAAAGAGGCGGTCATAGGATACAAGCCTGCCGGGTCCATAGAGACAGGGTACAAATTCCGCGCCGTAGCCTACAAAAAGTTCGGGTTCCCCGGATATGACATAGACGCGCAATATGGCAAGGTGGTCGATCTTGATTTCTTTGAGGACGTGAAGAATATCGGCAGGCAGAGCTATTATTTGAGCCATCTCGGGAAGATACAGCCCGCCGTGCTTTTGGACTTCGGCGATGCAGGGGGATTGAAGGCGGTATCTGCCGATGAGCTGGATGTGCCCGTGACGTGGACGACCATCACACAGGGCCCGATCTTTGTGAACAACGGGGACCTCAGGTATGCGGGCGGTTTCGGGGCAACACGGTTCAGGGCGGCGTTGGGGGGGCAGCAGACCGTGGAAAGGGATGTGACGGTAAATGCCGTCGACGTCACCTCGGAAACGATCCCTGACGTTCGCGGCAATGGAATAGTCGCGACGGGCAAAGACCATAAGGTCGCAGTCAGGGTAAAAGGCGGCGCCGACATGAGCATGTTCCAGGCCGTATGGGCCTCTGACGTGGGCACCTGGGGAAGCCCGTCGACGCCTTTCAGGAAGGTGGGCGGGGAGTGGCGGTCGGAGAACACCTTTGCCATACCGCTCGAATATTATTTCTCCGAGACGAAAAAGGACAAACTCAAGATCGAGGCAAAGATCGTGCGGACATCGGATAATGCCCGCGTGTATGCCTTTGAGAACAGCAGGCTTAAGTCGGGCCACCCCGCAGCATCGAAACTGGCCCTTTATTTATGGAACGGGAAGGGGTTTGAACCGGTAAGCGCCCCTGTTGACCTTTTCGTGCCGGGCTCATTATCCTATGCGTCTTTCGCCCCGCATGTCACATTAAGGGACGGGAGTGTATACCACCTCCATGAGATAAGGACCGCTACAGCCTATGAGGCAACCTCTTCGGATCCTTCTGTCATAGGCCTTATGCGCGGCTCCATGGACGCAAGCGCCGGGCCGGGGGCCATCTATGCATACCCCCTTCAAAATTCAGGAAGCGCAAAGATCTCGGCAAGGATAGGGGGCGCCGACATTGATCCCGGATACACCGCACAATCGACAGGGGATAAGAGGGAGGTCGAATCCGACCCGGTTGTGGTAAATGTAAACCAGGTCTTCTCCTTTGCAGAGAGATCGGGGGGTACAACGGAGTTCAAGCTGATCGTCGCGGGGCCGACCGACATGACTGGATACCAGGCGCTCTGGATGGGCGAAGGGAGAAGGACAACATCATTCCAAAAGGCGGAGAACGGGTTTATGTCAACCCTTTCCACCACCCTCAAGATGGAAAGGGTTCAGATAATCAAAGGAGGGCAGCCGGTTGCCGAGCTGGATGTGGGTACGGCGATACGCGGCGCCAGCATAAAGCTCTTGCCGCCGAAGCCGCCGGTCATGCAGGTCAAGGAGTCCACCCTTCCCGACGCAGGCAGCCTCGAAACGATCACGGAGTGCAAAAAGAACGTCACGTCATGGGTCAACCTTTTCGGCTTTGATCCCAAGGGCCCCGTTGAGGAATACTGCAAATCCTCCCGTGAGCGCGAGAAAGATGCCATCAAGGCGCAAAGGCAGGAACAAAAAGAGCTCAACCACCTCGTGCGGGAGCTGAAACGCCAGGGACAGGAGCTTGTGATCCTGGGGGACACGATGCAGGTGGGCGCTGCGATCAAAGGGGATCTTGCCGGCCTCGGGGACAGTGCCTTTTGTGTCTGGTCGCTTATTAACGGCGGCGGGCTGAAGCTGGCAAGCGAGATAACAACGATAGAACGGTTGTCGGGCATGGAAGGCGGCTGCTTTAACCAGGTATCAGGCCTCAAAAGCGGCCTTAACCCAAGCGCCAGCATCAAGGTCAGCGTGGTATATATGCAAAAAACAGGATTGCCGCAGGTGTCAACAGGGGGAAGGGTTGTTCAGAACACATGGTAGCGAAGAGCAAAGCGAAAGGGGTAAGGGGATGACAAAGGTTCCGTTGATCTCAAAATGGTCATTGTGCGCGGCTGTCGTAGCATTGGTCCTGGGCAGCATAATATGCGTCACGACAGCGACGGCACAGGGAGATCCGGGCGCGGCCCCGGTCGTGCTCGATTCCGATACTGCCCCCCTTATACCGGGCATACAGAACATACTGCTCGGCGCTGCGGACACGGGTGGAAAGGCCCCCGGAGAGCCCGGCGCAACAGGTTTCCGCATTATCAGCGTGAAGAATATAGAGGGAAACAACCCGCTCCATCCCACCCAACCTGTGCTGAACTTCGGAGGGGTGGTAGTGGCCAATGTTGAAGACCTGCTCGAATGCATACGGGGAGGCGTCTGCAAGCCGGGAGGAGGTGGCACGCAAGGCACGAGACAGTGCTCCCCTTCGTCGACGACTACTCTGCACCCCGTGTACGGCCCTGCATCGGCGGCACTTTATATCAATCCCAATACGTCAGCCTGCGCAGCCGGTCATTCAGCGCCGGCATTGCAGGAAGAGGGCTTCTATGTATACCCCACTTATTGTATGATGCCGGATCCTTCAGGCAGTACTATAAACATATATCCCGGCAGTGGTTATCAGATATCCGGGATAGCATCGTTGCTGTCAGAGGGGTCGTATACTTTTACCCTCAAAAAGGGTACGAAAAGCTGGAGAATTTCAATGGAGGTTAAAAAGACAGGGTCGAGCATGATGACATGCGGAGTTCCCACTATTGTCAACGTATGGACGCTTACAATAAAGAGTATAACGCCCCTCAGTTGACAGACTGTTTATCGCGACAGGGCGTTGGGGGACTAAAAGGGATTGCGATCTTAATAGACAAGGGAGGATACAGTGAAGCGCGCGCCCATCCTAGATAGACCGACGCAAGAGAGGCTGGTTCTTCTCTTTATCATGCTTTTTATATTGTTTTTTCCCTATGCGGCAGCCGGAGAAGAATGGCAGATCTCGGGAAGCAATACGATGCGATCGGACTACTACGACGTCAAGGGCGATGACACGCAGGCCCCTTACAACTATGAGGGCGTGTATAGCTACAACGAGATCAACCTGAACTTCAGCAGACGGGCAAACCCTTACGATCTGTGGAGGGGAGAGATATTCGGCGTTGTGAACGGCTCGCCTTACAGGAGCTCCGATTACGGGCTCGTGCCGGAAAAACTGAACCTGACAAGGGAGAAAGGCGACGTGGCCGTGCCCTATCGCGTGGAGATGGGCGATGTTTACTCCTATTTTACCTACCGGACCCTTCAGTCCTCGCTGAAGGGGTTCCAGGTGGACCTCCAGCCCTTCCAGAGCGCAAAGAGGCGCCACTCGATCATGCTCGTCTCAGGCGCGCAGCAATCGTCGTGGAGGCATTTCTATCCCTCCGACAGCTATTTCAACGGGGCCTCCTACCTGATCGACGATCCCAAGTATGGAAAATACAGCCTGAACTACGTCTACAACACCAGGCAGGGCGATGACTCAATGGGGACCCTCTGGAGAAGCCAGAGCGTTTACAGCATCGCAGGCTCGAACACCATCCCCATAGGGGACCAGAAGATCCTGATGGAGGGAGAGATCAGTCAATACCACGGCGACCATGACGGAACCGCGGGCGCAGAGAGCGGGCAGGCGAGAAGCGAGAAGGGGTATTTTTTCCAGGCAAGCGGAAAAGGCAAGCTTCCCCTCACATACCGCTTCCGTTACGAGGAATACGGGGCAGAGTACCGCCCGACAGGGGCATCCATAACACCCGGATTGCGGGCAACAGAATACCACATGGGATGGACGTTCCCAAAGGGATATCAGGTCAGGGGGCGCGTACAGGACTTCCGCAACAACATGGGCACGATCAACCCCGTTGATACGCTCACCTACGGGCTGAACCTTACCGGCCCCCTGGGCACCTTCGACGCCTTCACGCAGGACATACGGAGCAATGACAGGACCACCTACAGCGAGAACAGCACGCTCAACCTCAACATAAATCTGCCCCGGTATGCAGACTGGAACGGAAGCGTCGGCATCCTTTACCAGAAACTGCACAACAGGGTCCCCGACACCCCCGATACAGAAACGAAGCAGGTCAATATAAGCGCAAGCCACGCCATAGCGGCGTGGGGATGGAACGGCACGATCACCCCCGGCTTTGTCCTGCGGAGGATCGACGGCCCTGTGAGCAAGGCATTGGATATAAACCCTACGTTGTCGCTCACCGCAAAGAGCGGCTTCCACAGCATCGATTACAGCCTCGCATGGCTTGATCAGACAAGGCTCGTAACCGGCGGGGTAGATGTGGGCACACTGACGAATAACTTAAGCTACCGGTACACGACGAAGAAACACCTCTTTGGCGTTGAATACGTCTCGGGGTACCGAACCCCTGACCCCGGACGTTCTACCGACAGTTACAAGATCGGCGCGTTCTGGACATATTATTTTGAAAAGACGATAGTCGCCGAGGCGGGGGCTGCCGAACCGGCGTCTGTACAAGCGGCCGGGCCGTCTCCTCTGAACTTCGATATTGCGGCGATCCCTCCAGGGTCGAAGCTTGACGCGGCCATTGAGCTATTGAAAAAGAGAAATATCACGGGTCCCGTCGAGGAACCGGGGCTTATGGTCTATGAGACAAGGGTATTTGAAGAGTTCGACCTGAGGCAGAGGATCGCCCTTGTCTATAAGAACGGCCTGGTGAGAACCAGCGCGGTCATCATCGACACAGACGCGACAAGCAGGCCGCAGGAGATTATGCAGTCCTATGAAAAGATACGCTCCACGCTCATGGACACATACGGAAGGCCGTCCGACTTTTTCGAGAGAGGAACGGTTACCCCGAGGATGCTTGACGACATACGGACAGGGACATTTATACGGATAATGGAGTGGAAGAGGCCTCAGGGCACGATCAGGTTCGGTATCCCCCGCAGGCTGGACGGAAAGGTTCGTATGGAGCTGCAGTTTGCCGAGGGCTTCCCGCCGTACGGGGAAACGCTCTGGAGCCTGGAAGAGGTAAGGTAGCAATAAATTCAATTGGAATGACTCCCTGCAGCTTGCTTCGGAGTAACGCTGTTCCCTCTCCCCTCGCGGGAGAGGGTCAGGCTGTAATGGGGAAGCAACCGTTATGATCCCCCCTCAGGGGGCAGGATGTTTACGAATGGGGGAGCAACCGTTATGACCACCCTCTCCCCTCGCGGGAGAGGGCAGGGTGAGGGGGCAACTCCACAAAATAGTGTGATGAGGTAGCGAAAAATGAAAATGTTGAGAGCAGCCATACAGGTGTCAATCGCCCTCTTTGTACTTCTGGCGGCGTTATTGCCCTGGGGGTGCCAGGCTTTTGGAGAGCAGGCAAAGGGGAAGCCTGCCCTTGATGTCCCCTACGAGCCCACGAGCTATAAGATTGCAAGGGAGATGCTCAATATTGCGAACGTGGCACCCTCGGATGTGGTCTACGATCTCGGCTGCGGAGACGGCCGGATCGTGATCATGGCGGCAAAGGAGAGAAAGACAAGAGGAGTGGGTGTTGACCTGGACCCGACGCGCATCAGGGAGAGCAACGAGAATGCAAGGGCCGCCGGGGTCACCCACCTTGTAAGATTCATCGAACAGAACCTTTTTGATACGGATATCAGCAATGCTACCGTTGTTATGCTCTATCTATGGCCTGAGGTGAACCTGAAAGCCCGGCCAAAACTTCTCAAGGAACTGAAGCCGGGCACCCGCATCGTATCTCACACCCATACGATGGGCGATTGGAAGCCCGAATCGGAAATAAAGGTGGAGGGCCACTACCTCTACTTTTTCATCGTCCCTGCCAACAGCACAGGCACGTGGAGGCTGACCGGCCCTGACCTGAACACCGCGTCTCTCAAACTTACACAAAGGTTCCAGGTAGTCCAGGGCTCACTGTCCACCGGTTCCGAAACGTACCCTGTGATGAACGGCCACCTTAAGGGCAGATCCATCCGTTTCACAATAGAGAGTCCGCGCCAGGGGGCAAAGAAGATCCGTCTCTTCGAGGGCAGCGTCTCCGGCAACGTCATGGAGGGAACGGTAAAGGATAAAACGGGTCATGCAATCGGAGCCTGGAAGGCAATACGGGACGCCGCTACCGCCGTCTCTATTGCGGAGTGAGCATTAAGTCAGTTCCGCGGGTTGACTACCCCCCTTAATTCTGATAACCTTATAGGTCTATTATAGGTCTACATGCAGAAACAATCCGGCTGGAAACAAAAATCTAAAGAAGATATCAGGGAGATCTTCCGGTTCTGTGAGGGATACAAGTCCTTTCTTGACAGGGCCAAGACGGAAAGGGAGTCGGCAAGGTATATAGGTGATTACCTTGCAAAGAACGGTTTTTCGGAGGATCATTCCGGCGAAAGGGTATTTCGAGTGAACAGGGGAAAAGAGGTAATCGCATTCCGGAGGGGAGAGAAAGACCCGGCTGACGGCCTCAGGATAATCGTGGCGCACGTTGATGCGCCGAGGCTTGACCTCAAGCAGAACCCTGTCTACGAGGATGTCGATCTTGCGCTTCTCCGGACGCATTATTACGGGGGCATCAAGAAGTATCAGTGGGTTGCTATACCGCTTGCCCTCCACGGTGTCGTTATAAGGGCAGACGGAACGACAGTGGAGATCGCCCTCGGCGAGTCCGACGACGACCCGGTCTTTCTTATCGATGACCTCCTGCCCCACCTGTCGCGGAAGGCCCAGGATGAGAAGAAATTGTCAGAGGCGATAGAAGGGGAGAAGCTTATCGTTCTCTTCGGAAGCATTCCCCTCGCCGGTGCTGAAAAGGACGCCATAAAAGAGGCGGTTCTGGGCATATTGAAAGACCGGTACGGAATCACCGAAGAGGATTTTATCAGTGCAGAGCTTGAGATTGTGCCGGCCTTCAAGGCGCGGGATGTCGGCATCGACAGGAGCATGGTCGGGGCCTACGGCCAGGATGACCGGGCATCTGCATTCGGCCTCCTGAAGGCAATTTGCGAAGGAGCAGCGCCCCGGCAATCTTGCCTTGCCATATTTACCGACAAGGAGGAGGTCGGGTCCGAAGGGAATACGAGCGTACGGTCCAATTTTTTACAAATCTTCCTCTATGATGTTCTTTCGGGCATGGGGATCAAAACCGATGAGGCCTTTATCCGCAGAATGCTTTATAGCTCAAAGGCGCTGTCCGCAGACGTGAACGGTGCGGTAAACCCAACATTCCAGGACGTACATGAGAAACAGAACGCCTGTTTTCTCGGACGGGGCGTTTGCATCTCGAAATTTACCGGCCATCTCGGCAAGTCCGGGGCAAGCGACGCGAACGCTGAGTATGTAGGTGAGATACGCCGGCTTTTTGATCGTGGAGGCGTTATCTGGCAGACCGGTGAGATGGGAAGGGTCGATGAAGGAGGAGGCGGAACGGTGGCAAAATTTCTCGCCGCTTACGGCATGGACATAATCGACTGCGGAGTCCCGCTCCTTACCATGCACTCGCCGTACGAGATATCGAGCAAGGTAGATATCTATGAGGCGTGCCGCGCTTTTCAGATCTTTTTCAGATCGTAAATAAATGGAGGCTTAAGAATATATGACGGAAGTTGAAACAATTGATATCCCCCACCTGATCCCGCTTCTTCCTGTACGGGACATGGTTATGTACCCGTCGGTTATCCTCCCGATCTTTGTCGGGCGGGATATGTCGATCAATGCGGTAGAAAAATCGCTTTCCAAGGACAGACTTATCCTTGTCGCCGCCCAAAAGGATCTGACAGACGAAGACCCTCTTCCCGACAGGATATACTCCGTAGGCGTCGTGTCCCAGATCATGAGGATGCTCCGGCTGCCCGACGGCAGGGTGAAGGTGCTGATCCAGGGGCTCAAAAAGGCTCGGATCAAGGAATACGCCCAGGAGACGCCCACGTTTTTAGTGAAGATAGAGACGATCAACGAGCCGTTGATAACGGAGATCACCCTCGAGATTGAGGCGCTTATGCGCTATGTCAAGGAGGAGATGGAGAAGGTGGTTTCCATGGGAAGGATGGTACCTCCCGACATACTGATGGTCCTCGATACGATCGACGAACCGGGAAAGCTCGCCGATGTCGCTGCCGCCAACCTTGGGCTGGCGGTGGACAAGGCGCAGGAGGTCCTAGAGATCGTCGATCCCGTTAAGCGCCTCAAGAAGCTCTCGGAGATCCTCGGAAAAGAGATAGAGCTCCTCAACATGCAGGCAAAGATCCTTTCACAGGCAAAGGAGGAGATGACAAAATCCCAGAGGGAATATTTTCTCAGGGAGCAGATGAAGGCAATCCGGACTGAGCTGGGCGAAGGAGATGAAAAGACGGAGGATGTTGAGGACCTGAAAAAACGGATCAAAAAGGCAAAGATGCCCAAAGATGTCGAAAAGGAGGCAAAGAAGCAGCTTGAACGGCTTGACATGATGCACCCCGACGCCATCGAATCTACCATGGTCAGGACATACCTTGAATGGCTTGTGGAGCTGCCATGGAGCAAAACGACAAAAGACAGCATCGACATAAAGCGGGCGAAGAGGATACTCGATGAAGACCATTATGACCTGGACAAGGTGAAAGAGAGGATCCTTGAGTTCCTGAGCGTTATGAAGCTCAAAAAGGGGGAGATGAAGGGCCCCATCCTCTGTTTTGTCGGTCCGCCCGGTGTGGGCAAGACGTCGCTGGGGAAATCGATAGCGCGCGCCCTGGGGAGGAAGTTCTCCAGGATCTCCCTCGGCGGCATGAAGGACGAGGCCGAGATCAGGGGGCACAGGAGGACCTATGTGGGCTCCATGCCCGGCAGGATCATACAAAGCATGAAGCAGGCAGGGACGAACAATCCTGTCTTCATGATGGACGAGATAGACAAGATAGGCAACGATTTCCGGGGCGATCCGGCAAGCGCGCTTCTCGAAGTTCTCGACCCGGAGCAGAACAATTCCTTCAGCGACCACTACCTCAATGTGCCTTTCGACCTGTCGCGGGTCATGTTCATCACAACGGCGAACCGGGTGGACACGATACCCGCGGCATTGAAGGACAGGATGGAGACCATCTATATATCGGGCTACACTGACCGGGAAAAGCTCAAGATAGCAAAGCAATATCTTATCCCCAAGCAGTTGAAAGAGAACGGCCTTAACGGAAAGATGCTGGGATTTGCAGACCACGCCCTCCTGAAGATAATACAGGAATATACCAGAGAAGCGGGCTTGAGGAGTCTCGAGAGGGAGATCGCTGCTATAGGGAGAAAGATCGCGAGAAGGATCGCTGAAGGCAACAGGGAGAGGGTAACGGTGACCGCGAGGAACCTCCAGTCATATCTCGGGCCCTCCAGGTACCTGCCGGAGACCATGCACGAGGAAGATGTCAGCGGCGTGGCGAGCGGCCTTGCGTGGACGGAATTCGGAGGCGATGTGCTCTATGTCGAGGCCTCCTGCAGGAAGGGCAAAAAGGAGCTGACCCTCACGGGCAGCATGGGCGATGTGATGAAGGAGTCTGTCCAGGCGGCGCTGACCTACATAAAATCAAAGGCTGATACACTGGGCATTCCAAAAGATACCTTCGACGACCTTGAGATGCACGTCCACGTGCCTCAAGGAGCTATTCCGAAGGACGGCCCTTCGGCCGGGATCACCATGGGTGTGGCCATGATAAGCGCCATTACCAAAACTCCTATTGACCGCAAGATTGCTATGACAGGAGAGATAAGCCTGACGGGCCGCGTGCTTCCAATAGGCGGCCTCAAGGAAAAGACCCTTGCGGCATTGAGGAACCGGATGAGAGAAGTGATCATCCCCGAGGAGAACGGCCATGAGCTCACAGAGACCCCGGGGTATGTGAAGAAAAAGATGAAATTCCACTTAGTGAAGAACATGGATGAGGTGTTAGCGATCATATTCAATAAGAGCCCGGGGAAAGACGGTAAGGCGTGAGCAACATATGTTCAATGTTGAGACAAAACAGACCAGATAGACCAAGCGGACCGGGTTCTTTGGTAGATAGGTAACCGCTGAAAGCTGGTAGCTTGATTATGAAAGAGGCCCTGTTTTACGAGAAGCGCGAAGAAAAGACCGTCCAATGTATGCTCTGCCGGCATCGCTGCATCATCGGCGCCGGAAAACGAGGGATCTGCGGCGTACGGGAGAACAGGGACGGCACGCTATACTCCCTTGTTTACGGGTTTCCCTGCTCATACCATGTAGACCCTATTGAAAAAAAGCCCCTTTTCCATTTCTATCCCGGCTCGAGGGCATTTTCCATCGCAACGGTAGGCTGCAACTTCCAGTGCCTCCACTGCCAGAACCACGATATATCACAGATGCCGAGGGAAACGCAGCGGATCTACGGGGAGAAAATGGAGCCCTCTGAAGTCGTCGAATTGGCAGAGCGATCGCATTGCCGGAGCATCTCCTACACCTACACAGAGCCCACGATATTCTATGAATACGCCATGGATATAGCGAGGCTTGCGAAAGAGAAAGGGATCGCAAACAATTTTGTCACCAACGGATACATCGAAGAAGAGCCGCTCAGGACGACCAGGCCCTACCTCGACGCGGCAAATATCGACCTCAAAGGCTTCGACGCATCCTTTTACAGGAAGATCTGCAAGGCAGAGCTGTCCGGGGTGCTCGATACGATACGGTCATATAAGAAGCTGGGCATATGGATCGAGCTCACGACGCTTGTCATACCCGGCTACAACGACAGCGACGAAGATTTCCGGTCCATCGCGAGGTTCATCAGGAATGAGCTCGGTCCGGAAACGCCGTGGCATGTAAGCGCCTTTTACCCCACCTACAAACTCCTGGAACCCTCAAGGACAAAGCCGAAGACCCTCGTGCGGGCCCGAGAGATCGGCCTCGACGAAGGACTGCGGTATGTCTATGAGGGGAACATCCCCGGTTCTGACGGAGAGCATACCTATTGCTATCAGTGCAAAAAGGCGGTAATAGAGCGCGTTGGGTTTGCCATCACCGGGTATCACATTAAAGATGGCGTCTGTGAATACTGCAGCGCCCCAATCGATGGTATAGGCTTATAGGACAGAGATGAAGGAAACATTGCGACTTTTTTCCCGCAATGCATAACTTTTCGGGATATTATAAATATATTTTTCTATTGTGAATTTTTTCATAAGTTCATTGACAATAGCGGAAAAAAAGTTTTAGAATAAGTTTATCTGCGATCTATAAAGAGAAAGAAAAACATAAATGTAACAAAAATTCTGCAAGGAGGTTGTAAATGAGTTGCATAACTAAACGCAGCCTGTTGGCTTTCTTCGTGATGTTCCTGTTCATGGCGCCGCTCGCCTTTGCCGGTGAGGCAGACATCGTACTGCCTGACCTGAGCCAGGTATCTTTTAGCATGTTCGGTGGTTCAATAAGCGGGTTGTCAATTATGTATTTTGGTATAATTATCTGTTTTGTGGGCCTTGTTTTTGCAATCATCCAGGCAAACCAGACAAAGAACCTTCCTGCCCACAAGTCTATGTTGGACGTATCGGAGATTATCTGGCAAACCTGTAAGTCATATCTTACACAGCAGGGCAAGTTCCTGATCATCCTCTGGGTCCTCATCGCCATTTGTATGGTTTACTACTTCATGGGCTTAAGTCATGCACCATTCGGCAATATGATCATCATCCTTTTGGCCTCTGTCCTCGGTATACTCGGTTCATACGGCGTGGCATGGTTCGGCATGAGGATCAACACCTGGGCAAACGCCAGGACGGCCTTCGCTTCGCTTCGCGGCGTACCTGTTAATGTTGTAAACATTCCCCTGACCTCCGGAATGAGCGTGGGGCTTCTTCTTGTCAGCGTCGAGCTCTTCTTCATGATCTGCATCCTTGTGTTTCTCCCTAAAGAACTTATTGGTCCGAGTTTCATAGGTTTTGCAATAGGTGAGTCCCTCGGCGCAAGCGCACTCAGGATCGCCGGCGGTATCTTCACGAAGATCGCCGACATCGGCTCCGACCTCATGAAGATCGTCTTCAAGCTTCCGGAAGACGACCCGAAGAATCCCGGCGTCATCGCTGACTGCACCGGCGACAATGCCGGCGACAGCGTCGGCCCCACGGCAGACGGTTTTGAAACTTACGGCGTCACAGGTGTTGCCCTTATCGCCTTTCTCGCACTTGCCCTGGCAACAAATCCCATGATGTCGGCAACGCTGATCATCTGGATATTCGCAATGCGTATCCTCATGATCCTTACCTCTCTTGTTTCTTACTTCATAAACAGGGGGATCACCAGCTCTGTCTACGGCTCAAAGAAAAAGTTCGATTTTGAGCAGCCGCTTACAAACCTCGTGTGGATCACCTCGGCAGTCTCAATCATCGTCACATTCTGGGCAAGCTATATGCTCCTTGGCAGCCTGAATGCCCAGTATCCCGGCCTCTGGTGGGCGCTCGCGATTATCATCTCCTGCGGTACCGTTGCAGGCGCGCTGATCCCTGAATTCACCAAGATCTTTACAAGCACAAAATCCCGCCACGTACAGGAAGTTGTCGGCGCTGCACGCCATGGCGGCGCATCGCTGGACATCCTCTCCGGTTTTGTTGCCGGTAATTTTTCCGCATTCTGGGAAGGGCTCGTGATCCTTGTCCTTATGTTCATTGCCTCTGTTGTTTCCCAACACGCATCAATCGTCGCCATTATGCCCAAAGCGTTCGTCTTTGCAGCCCCTGTCTTTGCCTTTGGTCTTGTGGCCTTTGGTTTCCTTGGCATGGGTCCTGTGACGATCGCTGTCGACAGCTATGGCCCTGTTTCCGATAACGCACAGTCCGTGTATGAACTTTCCAGGATAGAAAGCGTTCCCAATGTTGCGACAGAGATTAAAGGGCAGTTTGGTTTTGAGCCGAATTTTGATACTGCCAAGGATTACCTTGAAGAGGCAGACGGCGCCGGAAACACCTTCAAGGCAACGGCAAAACCCGTGCTTATCGGTACCGCTGTTGTCGGTGCGACCACCATGGTCTTCGGCATCATCATTCTCCTGGAAAACATGTATGGAAACGTCATCGCACAGTTAAGCCTTGTGAATCCAAAGATAATCCTGGGGCTTCTCATGGGCGGAGCCGTAATATACTGGTTTAGCGGCGCTGCTACACAGGCAGTTGCTACCGGCGCATACAGGGCAGTCGTCTTCATCAAGAAAAATATCAACCTTGACAAGGAAGAGGCCTCTATAGAGGATAGCAAGGAAGTCGTGAAGATCTGTACCCAGTATGCCCAGAAGGGTATGATCAATATCTTCATCGCCATCTTCTTCTTCGCCCTGGCATTTTCCTTCTTCAACCCCTACTTCTTCATCGGCTACCTCATTGCAATTGCGTTCTTCGGGCTCTTCCAGGCGATCTTCATGGCGAATGCCGGCGGCGCATGGGACAATGCGAAGAAGATCGTCGAGGTTGACCTGAAAGAAAAGGGTACCGAGCTTCACGCAGCAACGGTCATTGGCGACACGGTCGGCGACCCCTTCAAGGATACATCATCGGTCTCCATGAACCCCGTTATCAAGTTCACTACCCTCTTCGGGCTTCTCGCAACAGAGATCGCTGTGACCATGCAATCGCAGGGATTAAAAACCACGCTCGGCGTTATCTTCATGATAGTTGCCCTCGTTTTTGTGTACCGTTCCTTCTACGGAATGAGAGTAGGTGAAGAGAAACTTGATTAGTGAATAAAGACAGTAGCAAAAAGGCGCCTCCAACGAGGCGCCCTTTTTTTATATTCCCTCTCCCCTTTGAGTAAGAAGGTAAAGGCACAGACAGCAGGCAGCATCATAGTCCCCTCTCCCCTCGCGGGAGAGGGTCAGGGTGAGGGGGAGATCTGACCCAGCGGGAAAGTTCCATAGCAACAATATCCCCTCTCCCCAAGAGGAAGAACAGGGCAGTCCCCTCTCCCCTTTGCGGGAGAGGGTCAGGGTGAGAGGGAAATGATACGAAAGAGTTTTCTTGCCTCACGACGGCAGGACCTTTCCTGAGGGAGCACAAGGCGATGCGAAGGAAAAGGCAGAACCGGGAATCCGCTTGTGAGTTATATTCTTGAAGGCAGTGCGCGTTACTGGTTATGGTTTGAGGGCGTCTGATGCTGCAGCCTCGCGGCCTAATGGGCTTTTCAGCCACTGGATGCTGCCGGGCCTGCATTTCTTGTGGCGCCATGTGTTGTTGCCGATGTAAACACTGTCATTGTCTTTGATCCTTTTACCGCACACATAGCAGTAATCCTTTTTCAGCTCTTCGAAGAGCGGCTCCTGGAAATATCTCGTTTGTCTTGTGCCTGCCATATTTCTCCTGCAAGGAAGGATAGCGGATAGCATTATCGATTGCAAGGAATATTTAATAGGAAAGGTGAAAGGCCCTTGTAATTCGTGAATCGTAATTCGTAATTGAATGAACCCTACTTGTGCCTTTCCATTTACGCCTCACGAATTACGATTCACGGTTGTTCTCGCCTCACGGATGTGCCGTTGCGAGCTTGTTGACTTTTTTTTTCTCCCTGTAGGATAATGAAAACATGGCCGGTAGATCTATTCCGCAGGTCCTTGAAGAGATTGCCACGCTCTTGGATATCAAGGGCGACAACCCGTTTAAGACAAGGGCTTACTATAACGCCGCAAAGATCCTTTCCGGCATTGAAGATCTCGAAGAACTGGTGCGCGCAAAACGATTGAAGGAGATCAGAGGCATAGGGGATGCGATCGCGGCAAAGATCGATGAATATATAAATACGGGCACAATCGCATATTATGATGAGCTGAAAAAAGAGGTGCCTCCAACCCTTCTTGAACTATTACAGGTGCCAGGCCTTGGTCCGAAGAAGATCAAGATCCTCTACGATCGGCTTAATGTGGCAAATGTGGGTGAGCTCGAGTATGCCTGCAAGGAGAACAGGCTTATCAACCTTCCCGGTTTCGGGAAGAAGACCCAGGAGAAGATCCTCAAAGGCATTGAATTTATCAAGCAGCACAAGGGAGAGTTTCTTTTTGGGGACGTCTATCTCGAAGCAGAGCGCATTAAAGAAAGGTTGCAGCAGGCCGTTGCAGAAGGTCTTGTTGAGGTCTGCGGAAGCATAAGGCGCCGGAAAGAGGTGGTGAAGGATATTGATATTCTTGTGGGAAGCAGGGAGGCCGAAAAGGTCTCATCAGTTTTTTCCAGCTTACCTGCAGTGGCGGAAGTGCTCCTTGCAGGTGACACAAAGACATCATGCCGGCTAAGGTCGGGGATAGAAGCGGATCTGCGGGTTGTCGGCGAAGAGGCCTTTCCCTATGCGCTCATGTATTTTACGGGCAGCAAGGAACATAACGTCAGGCTGCGGGGGATAGCGAAGCGACAGGGCCTGAAGCTCAACGAATATGGACTTTTCAAGGATGAGAGGCTTCTCCGGTGCAGATCGGAAGAGGAGATATACAACGCTCTGGGACTTGCCTTTATCCCACCTGAGTTACGGGAAGATTTGGGAGAGGTAGAGGCCTCGGAAGAGGGAACGCTCCCTAAGCTTGTGGGAATGGGCGATATCCTGGGAGCATTCCATGTGCACACTGAGTTCAGCGACGGCGTAGACAGCGTGGCGAAAACGGCGGATGGGGCAAGGCGCATGGGATATTCATACATCGGCATTTCAGACCACAGCAAAAGCGCCTATTATGCCAGCGGCCTGTCCGCGGAGGAACTAAGAAGGCAATGGGATATAATCGATTCATATAATCGAGAGCATCCGGATTTTTGTATATTCAAGGGCATAGAGAGCGACATCCTGCCTGACGGCAGCCTTGATTATCCCGACGACATCTTAGAGAAATTTGATTTTGTCATTGCCTCGGTCCATTCGAACTTTACCATGAAGAAGGATGACCAGATGAGGCGCATCATGAGGGCGATGAAGAACCCTTACACGACAATGCTTGGCCATCCGACAGGAAGGCTGCTTCTTTCCAGGGAAGGGTACGAAGTTGACATGAAGTCGATCATTGATGCAGCCGCGGAGCACGGCGTCATCATTGAACTGAACTCAAGCCCATACAGACTCGATATCGACTGGCGCCATCTCAGGTATGCGAAAGAGAAAGGGGTCATGATATCCATCAACCCCGATGCCCATTCGACAGGAGGCCTCACCGAGGTAGTGTACGGGGTCGGCATCGCGCGCAAAGGCTGGCAGGAGAAGAAAGACATTCTTAATACACGCACCGCCGCCGAGGTCGCAAAGATATTCAAGAAGAGAATCAACCCCAATCAGGGACGTTGGTAACTTCTGTAACTTACTCGTGATCCGCTCCCATCTCTCATGCCTCAAAGTGTGAAATGTCTGTTTGAAGGGCCATTTCGTGAACTGGCTGCATACCCTTTGGTGGCAGCAAGTTAGTTACGAAAGTTACCAACGTCCCTGTTGCCTTGAGAAAGGAGTTTCAATCGAACTCGATCTTGTAATAGAGCCCCACGCTGCTTTCGGTGCCCATCTTTGACTCCACATCGAATCGTTTTGAAAGGTTGTATCTCATACCGACAATGTTCTCACCGGTGTAGATGGATCGGCCGTAGCTGATGTATAGCTTTGGCGAGAGGTATTTCCCAAAGGTCACTATCGACTGTGATAATCCTTCACCGTTTGATTCCACTTCGATCGTATCAAGCCCCAACTGGTCCGCAAGGCGGGTTTGAAGCGGGACTGAATCGCTTGATGCAAGCAAGGAACCTGCTGCACGAATGAGAAGGGAGGCATCGCCTTTACCCGCCTTACTGGTCGGTTTACCGAGGACGATATAGCTCAGGATGTCCGCGTCAGACATGGCCGGGACGGAATAAAGGTTCACGAGGGGAGAAGCGGGTGTTCCCGCGACCATAACCCCTGCTGTCACATCACCCGTCTTCCTGATGGCCAGGATATCGAGGTTTGCAAGCTCGGCAGGGCCGCCGCCGAAGAGGATACGCCCCCTAGCAATATCGAGCCTTACCCCGTATGCATCGAATGAGCCGTTCACTGTGGAAATAGCGCCCGACACCCTTATATTGCCGGTTTCCCTTATGGTGACAACAGCGCTGCCTGAAAGACGCGTGTCCAGTCCATAGGCCCTGACGAGGACGCGGTCGCCGAGCCGCACCTCTACGGCTGCATCGACGGTAAAGGGCGGGCTGCCTTTTCCCTTTTCCCGGCCGTCCTGAATCACCACATCGGGACTTGCCTTGACGACAGCGTCTGTCTGCTGCCGGCGTACCAATACATCCGGCACGGCGATCGAACCCTTAACCGATACCCCCTTTGTTGTTCCCTCGAAGACGAGGTCAGGGCTGATGGACACCTGTAATTCGGGGAGATAGATGGCCTGGAATCGGTCGCCCTTGAGGACCCCGCGGTAACCGGCAGTATCCCCCCTCAGGTCTGCCGTCAGGGTGCCGTCCATGTGGCCGGACCCGGAGCGCACAAGAAAGGACGTTACCTCCAGTCGGTCCTTGTTGATTACCGCCTCGGCGCTTATGTCCTTAAGGCTTATCCCGATGGAGGGTAGGTACGCCCCTGCGTTGCCGAGCCTTACCCTGCCGTCGATTACGGGGTCATTCCATGTGCCTTGTGCCGTAACGTAGAACTGAACCTGTCCGCGGGTTTCCTGAACAATGTGGGGGAGAAGAGCCGAGATGAGCCCTCTTTCCCTGAGCTCGCCGTCCATGGAGGCCCGGAGCGGCCCGGCCGGATCGGCCTTTAAGGGTAAACGGGCGGTGAGCGGTATCCGGAAGGAGCTTTTCACACGGCCCTCGGTAAGCCTCAAATCCATCTTTCCCTGAAGGGAATCGTCACGCCAGGACCACTCCATATCAGCCTCTTTCGTGAGCATCGAGATCTCGCCCTCCTCGCTGCGCCAGGAGAAGGAGCCCCCCGCTACGGCTGTTCTCCCTGAGAGGTCGAAGCGGTCTCCGGGCAGGAAATTACCGCCCGTCTCCCCGGAGAGCTTCCCCTTGCAGTGCACTGTTTCAGGGATAACCGCCTGCAGCAGCCCGAGGTCGATATCTTTCCATATTATTCGGAAGGCGCCCTGACCGGGCAGGGCAAATCGGGCAGGGTCCCGCGATGAGGCAGTGGCGTTGATCGTCCCCGATCCCGAGAGGTCCGTCAGGAATGTCGCCGAAAGCCCACGGGCTCCCCAGTCGAGGTTGCCCGTCACACTAACGGCCTTGAGGTTCACGGGCCCGTGAGAGAATGAACCCGTTGCGCTGAGCCCTCCTGACATGGACATGAGGGCACCGCCCCGTAAGGCTGCTTTGAGATTTCCCGATGTGCGTCCCGTAAGCTGTGATGCTTCGGGAAGGATGCCCTCCGCACGAGAGAGGTTCACGTGCTGCCACTTCACGGTAAAGAAGCCTGCCGCCGGATCGGGGTTTATATCGCCGCTGATGGAGAGGTTTTCACCACCGGCGCCTGCGAGGGAGAAAGGCGAAAGAAGGATCCGCCTTTTCGACACCTCCACCGTAGAAGGCCTTTCGAGAACCAGTTTGCCGAAGCGTGCCTCATCGACGGACAGGTTCTGGATCGTTCCCTGCCAGGAGGAGTCGGCGTACTTCCCCCGGGCGGCAGCATCGATCCTGCCCTTGGTTTTTCTTGCCGAGAGGTTTAGCTGGTGGTCTTTTGCGCTGCCGTCTGCCTTGAAGGTGAAAAGGTCGGCGCTAAAGACGCCGTAGGAGATTTCCCGCGCCGCGATGTCCGCTGTGACGGTTCCTTCATAGCCGTCGGGGACATCTATGGCTACGTTTAACGAGGAGACTGAAGAGCCGCCGTAGGAGATGTTCCTCCCTGTGGCCCTGATGGTGCCGGCAGGTTCGTCTCTTCGCCACCTTGCCCACCCTGCGGCGGATAGCGCACCCTTTGAACCGGGCAGGAGTTGTGACGCGTCATCGACGCGTATCTCATAGGATAATCTTTCCTGCACAACGCCATCCGCTGTCAGGGAAAACCCCTTTCCCCGAGCCTTGAGGATTTTGACCCGCAGCATCTCCCCGCGCCACGAGGCATCGAGTTCTCCCGTAAGAGCCCTCTTATGGAAATGGCTGTCGAGAAGCGTGAAAGAGAAAGAACCTTCCGCAGGACGTTGTTCAGGGGAGATAAGATGGCCTTTCATCTCGAAATTGAGGTTTCCTTCGAGTCCTTCATGTATCTTTGCCGGGTCAAGTCCCTTGCCGGTTAAGAGGGCCGAGAGCGTCATGTCCTGGGCCCAGGACGCTGTGGCTGCCCCCCGTATTGTGCCGCCAAGAAACGACGCAGCCATATCCCTTAGCGCTACACCGCCAGAGTTTCCTTCGATAGTTCCTTTAATATTCGCATCTTTCCATGATCCTCCTGAGCTTCGAAGGGCCAGGATTCCACTGAAATGCTCTGTATCCCCGGCAATATCGACGGTTCCCGATAAGTTTATTGCTGTCCTTATCTCAGGCGAGAGGTCAAGCCCGTTTGCCTTAACAGTGATGGTGAAGGATGGCTGCAGCCCGGAGAGGTCAAGCCTCCCGGCGCCCTCGACAGTGCCCTTTCTGCCCTTTTCCGTAACCCTTGCCGGGCCAAGCGTAATGGCCTGGCGCTCTACCGTGAGGTGAGAATCTGCAGTGAAACCCTCTCGGTTGCCCGTGAAAGTCCTAATCGTTAAGGGGCCTTCGATCTGCCCGATTTTCCTGGGTGACCGGAGCGTTGCATCAAGCGATAATCTGTCGATGCCGGCCTGGGGCTTCTTGAGGGCCATGTTCAGGTGCAACGACAGGGCCGGCCGGGAGAGGTTGACGGCAGCAGACCCCCGTAGCGTTCCGTATCCCGTTATCGCAGCATTGATCCCTTGGAGCCTCAGGACACCGCTGTGCCAGATAATGCCCATCGATACGGCATCAACCGTTACCGGCTCGCTGCCTGGTTCTCTGTAAGTAAAGCTATCGACAGTGAGGTCTTTTATCCAGCATTGTACCAGTGTAAGCCACCGGGAAACTTCCGGCAGGGTAAGGTCATAAGGGGTATCATTATCCGGCAGTTTGTACAGAACAGATACACCGGTGAGTTTCAGGGCCGATACCGACACCTTGCCAAAGGGGAGGTTAAGGGGTTGCCATTTCAGCACCACGGTGTCGACAGCGATCTCCTGATCGGGAAGGGACAGTCTAAGGCCTTTCAGGCGGAGCGTGCTTCCCAGGCGCCCCCATACCTCCCGGACCTCGACTGTGCCCGGTGGAAGGGTCCGAATGACCGCTGCGAGGAGAAATCTTGTGCCTTGAGTAGTATAAGCGGTCCACGCGAGGGCGGATGCGAAGACAAGGAATAGGGACAACAGGAAACAGAGGGAAAGGGAGGTTTTTCTCATAGGTTGAACCCCACAGAGAGGTGGATCCTGAAATCGGAGTTCTTCTCGTCCATCTGGCGGGCTACATCGAGCTTGAAGGGGCCAATCGGGCTGTAGTAGCGGATGCCCGCACCGGCGCCTTGGGCAAGGCTTATATCAGAGAAATTATTAAAGGCGTTCCCAGTGTCGTAAAATAGGGCCAACCCCCAGTTTTCGCCGATAGCGCGTTCCAGCTCGATGCTCCCGACTAAGAGATTTTTGCCTCCAACGACGTCGCCATTTGCATCCTGTGGCCCGAGAGATTTGTATCGGTAGCCGCGGACGCTTTGATCCCCTCCCGCGAAGAAGCGCAGGGCGATCGGCAATTCTACGGTGGCATCATTAAGAGTGGTCGACCCGATACGCGCCCGCGTGAGCAGGGTGAATCGGGCCGGAAGGGGTATGACAAGACCTCCATCGGCGACGACCTGGGCGAGGCCTATGTGGGAGCCGAGGGTCTGATGGGTGCCTTTGAATTCCATCGAATACCGGTAACCCCTGGTCGGCCGCACCATGTTGTCGTAAGAGATAGCCGAGAGGCGGAAGCCAGGAAGCAGCGAAAATGTGTTTGTTTCCTCGTCGCCGGCGTCGGAGCGCTCGTGCATGAGCTGGAGGAAGGCAGAGCCCGTCATGTTTCTCCCGATGGTCCTGGTCCGCTCCCATTCGGCGGTCATCGTTTCCGTGAAGAACGCCCTATGATCCTCTCTCCTGGCGCTGAAACCAAGGGACGTGAAGCCTCCGATGTCCTTGTGGTCGGGCATGACATAACGCAGTCCCAGCACCTTGAGGTTCTCGCTGATGTCCATTGCTGATTCGAACTCATGGCTGGTCCTTAAAAAATTGACGTCGCGGTACTTGACTGTCCCTTTGACGCCGATATCCGTCTCGAAGCCGATGCCCATCCTGAGGCGCTTTGGTTTGGAGGGGGTAAGCTTGATACCTACGGGCACACGGTGATCGCTCGCGGCTTCCTGGTCCGCATGAATAACGACCTCGGAGAAGCGGTCCGCATTGATGAGATTGCGCTGTGTCTGGCCGATTTTAAGATGTGAAAAGACATCTCCGGCCTTGAACGCGAGGTACCGTCCGAAGAAGGACGAAGGGTAGAGGGAAGCGCCGGAGAAGTTAACCTGCCCGAAATAATACAGTGGTCCTGTCTCAAGGACGAGGTCGATCTCAGCTCTGAGTTCCGGAGGTGAGAGGCGGATCACATGGGTGGAAAAATCGGCATTGAGATAGCCAAGCTCCACAGCTTTTGATCTGATCTCCTTTTTCGCATTCTCGTATTTGTCCTGGCGCAGCACGTCGCCGACATTCAAGGGAAAGGCGCGAATTATCTCGGCGATCCGCCTTTCGTCACTGCCGGGGCCTTCCACCCGCACGGAAAGACCGGTTACGCGGACGGGTTCCCGCGGATCGATGCTGATGCGGATCTTGTGCAGACCATCCTGCGACTTTTCAGAGGAGACGGTCACGAGAGGGTCGTAGAAACCGAATGGTTGCAATGCCTCACGGGCCTTCCGCGGCGCTTGTCGTTCAAAATTTTTCAGCCACCTTGTATCAACGACACCATCCCTACTAACCAGTCCCGGTGGAATGGCAAGGGCTGTGCGGACATTTGCGAACTCATCGCCTTCGATCCCATCGATGACCACCTGTATCTGCCCTTCGGCGGCGAGGGAAAGGAGTGGGATAAATGAAGCGAAAAAGAAAACTAGGCAGAATGCAGCCGCGCGAAAAATTTTCATTTACGAATTATAGCAACGAACAAGCGGTTATTGTCAATAATTGTGCGCGGAGAGGATATCAAAAAAGGAAAAAGTGTCATGCAGCGACCAATCAGGGCGAATTGCCTCATATTAAATCT
>DIFC01000086.1:0-14142 GCA_002418945.1 Deltaproteobacteria bacterium UBA5758
GCTCTTTGCTCTTAGCTCTTTGCTCATTACAGCAGCTTCTTTATCTCCTCCGCGGAGAGGACCTTGCCCACGCTCTTTACTACCCCGTCTATGGCAAGCGAAGGTGTTATCATAACGCCAAAGTCCATGATCTTGTTTATGTCCGTCACCTTTTCGATCTGGAAATCCACTCCTTTTTCTTTCGCAGCCTTTTCAGCGTTCTCTGTGAGCTTCATACACTTCGCACACCCTGTACCGAGTATCTGGATCTTCATAGCCCATACCTCCTGTAAATCTGTTCAACGTTCTATGTTCAACGTTCAAAGTTGATGCAAAGCTTTCACAACATAATTATTTTTTTATAACATTGAACCTTGAACTTTGAACATTGAACCGCATCTATTGTCCTGTTATCCCTCCGAACACCATCCCCACGATGGTCGACAGAACAACTACCAGCGCAAAGAACACAAACGACTTCTTCGTTCCCAACACACTGCGTATAACGATCATGTTCGGCAGCGACAGGGCAGGACCGGCCAAAAGCAGCGCCAGCGCAGGGCCCTTCCCCATCCCGGAGCCGAGGAGCCCCTGAACGATCGGCACCTCTGTCAACGTCGCAAAATACATAAGCGCCCCCACGATCGACGCGAGGAAATTGGCATGCCATGAATTGCCCCCCACAAGCTTTGCGATCCACTGGTTCGGGATAATTCCGTTATCCGTACCCGGCATACCGAGGAGAAACCCTGCGATCAGGACGCCGCCGAAAAGAAGCGGCAGGATCAGCATCGTGAAAGACCACGTAGCGTCAACCCATCCCCTGGTCATCTCTGACGAGGTCTTGCCGGTATAGATGAGAAAGAGGATGCCGGCAGAAAAAGAAAGAATGGGGTAGCCGGGGAACGCAAAGGCAAGGATCGCAACAACGATCACGCCCGCGATGGACAGAACCGGCTTTGCCTTCAGCCACCTGACATAGGTATAGGTGAAGAGAAGACCGAAGGCGCCCGTGATATACCATTTCATCGAATACACGGCGTACCAGAGCCCCTCATCTGCCTGGGGCTTCGCCCAGTTGGCAAAAACAAGGACCCCGATCATGGACGCCATGTAGATTGTTTCCTGCCAGAGAGGAAGCGGCGGCTCTTCTGCGGGCATTGCCATCTGCATCTTCTTTTTCTCCGCCTCGTCCTCCCGGAAGATAAGGGCCATGAGTAGCCCTATCACGTAAGCAAAGCCGACAGAGCCCAGCGCCCTGGCAAGGCCGATCTGCCAGCCGAGGACCTTGGCAGTTAAAACGATGGCAAGGATGTTGATCGCAGGCCCTGAATAGAGGAAGGCGGTCGCGGGCCCTATGCCGGCGCCCATCCGGTAGATCCCGGCAAAGAGGGGAAGCACGGTACAGGAACAGACGGCAAGGATCGTTCCCGACACCGAAGCCACCGAATAGGAAAGGAATTTATTTGCCAGCGGACCGAGATATTTCATTACCGACACCTGTGAGACAAAGACAGAAATGGCACCGGCAATAAAAAATGCCGGCACAAGGCAGAGGAGCACATGTTTTTGCGCGTAGTCCTGGAGCATTAAAAATGACTCGAGTATCGCCTTCTGTATCGCCATATCCTCAAAGGGGGTAAAATATGCCGCCCCGAAGACCCCGAGGACAATAAGAAATTTATGCCATTCCTTCATAACGTCCTTTCTATCCCTTCACACAACTTTTGCAGGTCGCTCCTTCACCCGGAAGGCATTCCGTCTTGTTTTTCATGAACTCTTCAAGCCTTTTTTTGTCATCCTTTAAGACCTCATCGTTGATCTTCTCATGAACGGAGAGGACGAGAAACCGCTTGAACATATCCGTATCGTCTATCCGGTAGTGCATCCATTTGCCTTCTTTCCGGTCTTGCAACAGCCTTGCCTTTTTCAACGCACGGAGATGGAAGGACACCTTGGGCTGTACCATGTCAAGCGCCGCCACAAGATCGCAGACGCAGAGTTCACCATGCTCGAGAAGCTTGATGATCCTGAGCCTCGTCTCGTCAGAAAGCGCCTTAAAAATTGTCGCCAGATCCTTCATAACCAAACCCCTTTCAATGAATAGATTCCTCGACGTCCTGCTTCAGGATAGCAATATTCCCTCTCCTCTGGCGGATCATCGTTAGGACACAGGTGGTACCAGTTTTTACCACATGATCCCCTCTCCCCTTTGCGGGAGAGGGTTAGGGCATAGGTGGCACTCGGCAACAATACTCCCTCTCCCCTCGCGGGAGAGGGTCGGGGTGAGGGGGGTCTATTCATTGATGGTGCTATTTGTATCCCTCCAAGTAGACGCTTACCACATAGTCCCCAAGCGACGTGCCATTCCCCGCTCCCTCCACCAGCGCCTTTCCCATCGGGTCCTCCGTATCCGGCCTGATGCACGCCGAGCTGCCCGTAACAGCATTATTCACTTTCTTAAAACCGGCATCTTCGACAATCCTCTTGTATTCATCGACAAGTACCGCGCCGGCAACACACCCCACATATGCGTCCACGCTCTGACGAATACGCGCCGGCAGCTCTTTCAAAAGGGCCATATCTGAGACGGCTATCCTTCCGCCCGGCTTCAATACCCGGTATATCTCTTGGAAGACCCTCGCCTTGTCCACTGAAAGGTTGATCACGCAGTTGCTTATTACCGTATCGACAGAGCTATCTGCCACCGGCAGGTTCTCTATCTCGCCGAGGCGAAACTCGACATTTACAAAAGAGCCTTTCTTCGCGTTCTCCCGTGCCTTCTCAATCATCGCAGGGGCCATATCGACCCCTATGACCTTGCCTGACATGCCGACCTTCCTTGCAGCGATAAAGCAGTCAAACCCCGCCCCGGAGCCAAGATCAAGGACCGTCTCCCCTTCTCTCAGGTTCGCAAAGGCTGTCGGGTTCCCGCAGCTCAGTCCCAGGTTCGCCCCTTCCGGGATCATTCTCAATTCATCGTCGGAATATCCGATAGACTGTGCGAATGCCCCGTTATCGCATGAGCAGCTGCCGCAGCAGGACCTCCCTTTAGCCCTGCCCTCGGCGATCGCCCCGTATGCCTCGCGGACCGTTCTCTTGATCTTCTCTTTTTCCATATATCTCATCTCCTTCTTGTTGCATTAATTCTGCCTATGTACTGATGCTCATCTTTGTAAAATGTATGAAGCTAAATAGATTCAATTCATTACCAATAAACTCTTTTTTATTTAATAACACTTTTTCCACTATATTGCAATGACGGCAATACCGGACAAATGAAATAATAGGCTTAGTACATATGATTAATAGCAATATCTTTACGGCGGAGCATAGCACTGGCCATTACCTATCGTATAAATTTTTATTTATATAATAGGTTTGGTAAGGCCTGTTGTCAAGTAAATAGACTACCCCGCAGCAAGCTGCGAGGTGTCAGGGGATAGAAGCAGCATAATTATGCCCCCTCACCCTGACCCTCTCCCGCGGGGGGAGAGGGGACGCTGTTGCTATGACCCTTATCCGGTAGGGGAGAGGGGACGCTGTTGCTATGACCCTTATCCGGTAGGGGAGAGGGGACAGCGTCGCCCCGCGGCACTCTGCGGGGAATCATCCGGATTGAATTACATAGGCCAATGCGGTATAGAAGAGTTTTTACATGCAATCAGGCGTAAAATTGTTTACAATAGAGTCAGCACCGTAAAGATTGGAGGGCAGCGGCAAAGCCCTCTTTTCACTTAATTCGATATGAGAACGCTATTCCTAAACCCACCTTCGTTCAAGGGCTTCGACGGTAGTGCAGGCTCGCGTTATCAGGCGTGCCGGGAGATCCGGTCGTTCTGGTATCCGACCTGGCTTGCCTATCCGGCAGGCATGATCAAGGAAGCGAGGCTGCTCGATGCCTCGGCTGAGGAGATGACGCAGGAAGAGGTAATTAACGAGGCAAGCGGCTATCAGCTTGTCATAATCCATACGGGCACGCCTACCTTTGAACACGATGCAGCGCTGGCAGGCGTACTCAAAGAGGCGCACCCGCACCTCACGATAGGCATGGTTGGCCCCCACGTGACCGTCAGCCCCGAAGAGAGCCTGAGATCTTCGCCGGCCCTCGATTTTGTTGCCATCGGCGAGTTTGACGACACGGTGGTTGAGATCGCTGAGGGGCGACCCCTCGATACGGTAAGGGGGATCGTTTTCCGTTCCAACGGGACCATCCATAGCACGCCGGCGAGACCGTTCATCGAGGACCTCGACCGCCTTCCATTTGTGACAGATGTCTATGCCAGGGACCTGCGCGTGGAAAATTATTTTATCGGCTACCTGAAGCACCCCTATGTGTCTTTTTACGGCGGCCGCGGATGTCGGGGCCGCTGCACCTATTGTCTGTGGCCACAAACCATAGGCAGCGGCACGTATCGGGTCCGCAGTCCAAAGAACATTATCGAGGAGCTCTCCCGCGCACGGACGCTCTTTCCCCAGGCAAAGGAATTTTTCTTCGACGACGACACCTTTACCGACCATCCGGGATTGAAAGAGATCGCGGAAGGAATCGGCACCCTTGGCATCACGTGGTCATGCAACGCCAGGGCGAACGTGCCGAAAGACACCCTGGAAATGCTGAAAAGAAGCGGGTTGCGGCTGCTCGTGGTTGGGTTTGAATCGGGCAACCAGACCATACTGAACAATATCAGGAAGGGGATCAGCCTTGAAGGGGCGCGCAGGTTCTCACAGGCAGCCAGAGAAGCAGGCATCCTTGTTCATGGCACCTTCATACTCGGCCTGCCGGGAGAAACAAGGGAGACCATGGAAGAGACCATGGGGTTTGCCCGTGAGATCGACCCTTACAGCCTGCAGGTCTCTCTTGCCGCCCCTTATCCGGGAACGGCGCTGTATAACGAGGCAAAGCGTGAAGGGTGGCTTGTCGGGGAAGGGGGCGGGCTCACAAGGGAAGGCATCCAGAGCTCGGTCCTTGCGTACCCGTGGCTTTCAAAGGATGAGATATTCGCCGCCGTTGAGGTCTTTTACCGCCGCTTTTATTTTAGGCCGGCTCCGATCCTGAGGATCTTGAAGGAGATGCTCAGAGACAGGGATGAATTTTCCCGGCGGATCAGAGAGGGGAGGGAGTTTTTTTCCTTTATGGCAAAGAGAAAGGCAACAACGGCATGATAAACGAAGCGTTTCAATCTGCAGGGCAGGATAGATACCTGGTGGTCGTAGCCGATGATTTCGGCCGCTCCGCTTCTGTCAACAGGGCCGTTGCAATGGCCTGCGACGCAGGCCTCCTGACCGCCGCGAGCCTTATGGCCGGTGGAAGCGCCTTTGAAGAGGCCGTCGGGCTCGCCGGAAAATATCCCGGGCTTTCGGTAGGCCTTCACGTCACGCTCTCCGGTGAATGCCCGGTCCTTCCTCCCGCCGACATTCCGGACCTGGTCAACGATAATGGCCTGTTTGATAAAAACCCAATGCGGGCCGGCATTACCTACTGGAGGTCAAAAGACAAGATTGCATCCCAGATCGAGGCCGAGGTGAAAGCGCAGTTTGACAAGCTTGAAGGCATGGGCATACAACCTACCCATGTCGATTGTCATCATCATCTCCATATGCACCCCCTGCTGTTTGCCGTCATCGCCAGGGAGGCGGTCCGAAGAAATGTCGCCTGGATAAGGATCCCGCTCGAGCCATGGTCTTTCGTGTTCGGCCTTCATTTGCAGACCCTGGACATGAAGGCCGTTTTCATGCGCCTGCTCTTCGGGCTTATCGCGATCCGGAACCTGCGAATGGCCGGCGAATGCGGGCTGCGGGTCATGAACAATGTTTATGGGCTCTCCGGTACAGGGAGGATGAATGAGGAATACCTCCTCGCGCTCCTGCCTTATGTAAAGGGTATGGTGAGCGAGATATATCTCCATCCTGACCTGGATTCATCCCCGGGCCGGGAAGAAATGAAGGCCGCCACCTCAGAGCGGGTGATTGATCGACTGAAGGCCTTCGGCATTCGGCTTGTTGGTTTCAGAGAGCTTACGGCGCTGCTGTCGCCGCATACAGGATCTGCTGCTGATCCAGTTAAATACAACCATGGATAACTTACACCTCATACACAGAAGGCTTATAGAAGAAATGGAGCTTGAGTGCGGCCCGGATTTAGCCGACAACGTATCGGAAGCCGTTAAAAAGAGCTGCCATTACTTCATACAGAACCAGCATCAGGATGGCTACTGGTGGTTCGAACTGGAATCGAACGTAACGATTACCGCTGAATATCTCATGCTCCTCACCTTTGCGGGCATAGAGGACAAGGCAAGAAACGCGAAGATAGCCAAATACATACTGAAACACCAGAGGCCTGATGGGACATGGGCGATATACAAAGGAGGCAAGGGGGACATCAGCGCAACCGTGGAGGCCTATTTCGCGCTCAAGCTGGCAGGCTACCGGGAAGACCATTTCCGCCTCGCCGAGGCCAGACGCTTTATCCTTGCAAATGGCGGCCTTGCAAAGACGAGGGTCTTCACGAAGATATTCCTTGCACTTTTCGGCCAGTACGATTGGAAGGCCATCCCTTCCGTTCCTGTGGAGATCATGCTTCTTTCTCACCGGCTTCCTTTCAGCATCTATAGCTTTTCAAGCTGGGCTAGGGCCACCTTTGTTCCGCTCTCGGTTGTGCTCGATGTGAAACCCGTGAAGGCCATTACAAAACATCAAGGGGTGCGGGAGCTTTTTGCCTCTGACCAGGCCGTTGAGCCCCGCGATCATGGCGATCATCTCTTTTCATGGAAGCGGTTCTTTGTACAAATCGACAAATTTATCAAAACAATCGAGGACAGCCCTGTGCGGCTTTTCAGAAAAAAGGCGCTGGCAAAGGCCCTTCGCTGGATCCTTGAGCACCAGGAAGAGACAGGTGACTGGGGAGGGATACAGCCCGCCATGGTCAACTCTACCCTTGCCTTGCTCGTTCAGGGCTATGATGTTTCGAGCATACCTGTCCACAAGGGCCTTAAGGCACTGGAAAGATTCACCATCGAGCGGGATGATGAGCTGTGCCTTCAATCGTGCATCTCACCGGTTTGGGACACCGCCCTCACCACCCTTGCCCTTTCCTGGGCGGGTTTAAGAGAAACCCACCCTGTTATGACAAATGCCTGTCAATGGCTGGCGGACAAACAGATATTCAGGAAGGGTGACTGGAGCGTAAAGAAACCCTTTGTTGAGCCGGGGGGATGGGCCTTCGAGTTCGTCAACAACTGGTACCCGGACATAGACGATACTGCTGTGGTGCTCATGTTCCTCAACAGGTGCAACGACCAAACCTCCCTCTCGATCGGGAACTTCAAAAGGGCGGTTGAGTGGGTGATCGGCATGCAGGGAAAAGACGGAGGGTGGGCTGCCTTTGACACGGACAACAACCTGAACCTGCTGAATCGAACCCCCTTCGGCGACCTGGAGGCAATGATCGATCCGAGCACTCCTGATATCACGGGAAGGGCGCTCGAGCTGCTTGGCTGCGTCCACTACCCCCTGTCGGGCAAGGTAATAAAAAAAGCACTAAAGTTCCTTAAAAACACCCAGGAAAAGGATGGCCTCTGGTGGGGAAGGTGGGGGGTCAACTACATCTATGGCACATGGTCCGTACTTGCAGGTTTGCGTTCCATAGGTGAGGACATGACAAAACCTTATATACGAAAGGCAGTTGATGGACTGAGGCAATTCCGGAACCCTGACGGCGGATGGGGAGAAAGCTGCGAATCTTATGCGAACTCCCACTTACGGATGCGCGGGAACAGCACTGCCTCTCAAACCGCATGGGCGGTAATGGCCCTCATTGCAGCAGGAGAAGGCACATCAAAAGAGGCTATTGAGGGAATACGGTTTCTTCTCGCCAGGCAGCTGCCGGACGGCACCTGGGACGAGGAGGAGTTCACCGCAACCGGCTTCCCCAAGCACTTCATGATCAAGTACCACAACTACCGGAACTGCTTTCCATTGATGGCGCTCGGAAAATTCCTCTGGCAGCCGAAGGAGAAGGGCGCCTTCGTCTATACCGCAGAGGCAGAATAATGGAGAGGGCGCTGGTGACAGGGGCTGCCGGGTTCATCGGGTACCACGTTGCGAAGGCGCTCAGAAAAAAGGGGTACGACGTGCGAGCCCTTGTCAGAAAAGGCTCGGACGATGCCTTCCTTGCCGCCCTCGACGCGGAACCGGTGCGGGGTGATATCAGGGATTACGGCGCGGTGCTGAAGGCGATGAAAGGCTGCGATCAGGTATATCATGTGGCCGCCGATTACAGGCTGTGGGTGCCTGATCCGGATACAATGTATGCAATAAACGTTCAGGGCACGGTCAATATCATGCAGGCAGCAATGGAGAGCGGCGTCGCGAAGGTAGTCTACACAAGCACGGTAGGGATACTGGCGCCTGCAGCAGGAAGCAGGCAAGGCAGCGAGGAAATCCCCGCTAAATTCCATGATCTGGTTGGACACTATAAGAGATCGAAATTCCTTGCCGAACAGGAGGTGCTGAAATTTATCGCCAGGGGCCTACCTGTAGTAATCGTAAAGCCTACCGCCCCCATAGGCTCAATGGACAGGAAGCCCACACCCACCGGAAAGATCGTAGTCGACTTTCTTAACGGCAAGATGCCGGCATACCTTGATACGGGGCTCAACTTTGTTGATGTCGAAGACGTGGCAGAGGCCCACGTCCTCGCGTCGGGGGCAGGTGCCGTCGGGGAAAGCTACATACTGGGAAACGAGAACATGACTTTAAAGCAATTCCTCCATCTTCTGGCCCGTCTGACAGGAAGGAGACCTCCCCGATGGAAATTGCCCTACACGCCTGTGCTCTGTATCGCCTACATTGATCAGGCCTTCTCAACACTCTGCGGGAGAAAGGCGCCGACAATCCCCCTTGACGGAGTGCGCATGGCCCGGCGCTATATGTTCTTTGACTGCTCCAAGGCCGTGGAGAAGCTTGGGATGCCGCAGAATTCCGTTGAAAGAGCCGCCCAAATGGCAGTAGACTGGTTCAGAGGGAAAGGCTACGCATCGTCCCGCTCCTCCGGAGATGCTCATGAATGAGGATAACGCAGATACAAAGACCGAAAAGAAGGACAGAAAACTAGGCGACGAGTGGCTCGACTGGGACGGGACGACAAGGCCCGGAGAGAGCGAGATCGACGAAAAGCCGGGCACATTCTTTGCCCTGGCCGCAGGATCGGTTCTCGTCGTTATAGCATGCATACTGGTCGGTTGGTATCTTGCAAAACCCAGAATCGAGCAGTTCAGCCCTCTCTCTTCAGATATTATAGAGTGGCTGGCCCTTGCGCTGGCTGCAGGCATCTTTATGTTCGCCGCATTGGAGACGATATTGATGCTGAAATTCTGCACGTCAATCTTTCCTTATGTTCTGACCGAAAGGATTCTCCTTTCCCTTCTTTCGAAAAGCATGTGGCTCGGACCAAAGCTGGGCATAAGCAAGGACAGGGTGGGCAATTCATTCATCAAGGCCCACAACCTGGCAGTAAAAAGCCATGCGCGCGAAATAAGCACCAACACCCTTCTGATCCTCCTCCCCAGATGCCTGCAAAGGGAGGCAAGGCAGCAGATAGCCGAGAGGATGAACGGCAAAGATGTGAAGATCGTAACCGCCGCGGGCGGCGAAGAAGCGAGAAAGGCGATCAGGCAATACAAGCCTTCTCTCATCCTTGCCGTTGCCTGCGAGAGGGACCTTATCAGCGGCATCAGGGACGTAGCAGAGAAGGTGCACGTTCTTGCTATTCCGAATCAGAGGCCGGAAGGGCCGTGCAAAAATACCCACCTGTCTTTGGATGCCTTTGATGACGCTTTGCATTTTATCGCTGAAAAGGGGATCAAGGCTGTGGAGCCTTGATCTGCGTGCCATGCGTTTCTCACCCGGACTTTCTGCCGAGCTTACTGGATATTTTTTTAAGAACCTTTTCAAGGGGCGCAAGCGATTCCCTTTCGTGCTGATGCTTGAGCCGACGCACCGCTGCAATCTCGCGTGCGCAGGCTGTGACAGGATAAGGCTCGATGCCAAAGAACGGTTGCCGGACCTTACCCTCCGCGAATGCCTTGATGCTGCCGTTGAATCAAACGCGCCGGTGGTAACGGTAACAGGCGGGGAACCGCTCCTTTACAAAGACCTGAAAGAATTGATTTCGGAATTGATTCGCATGAAACGATACATCTACCTCTGCTCGAACGGGCTCCTCGCCGAATCCTTTGTAAGCACCTATGAACCTCACCGGCGATTGACCTTCAGCTTCCATGTTGACGGTATGGAGGGGACGCACGACCGGATCACCGGAAGGCCTGGATCGTTCGGAAAGGTCATAGAGGGCCTGAAGGCTGCGAAACAGAAGGGATTCCGCGTATGGACGAATACCTCCATCTACAAATGGACCGATAGGGATGAACTGATAAACCTCTTTTCTCTCCTCGGAGGGCTTGGCGTGGACGGCATCCTGGTTTCCCCTGCGTTCGGCTACGAGAGCGTATCCGATGATATCTTCCTCAGAAAGGAGGAGGTGGCGAAAGTGTTCGGGCAGATCCGCCGCAGGCTCCGCGGCTTTCCCATGACCGGCACACCTCTTTACTTTGATTTTCTGGAAGGAAAAGGAGAGATGAACTGCATGCCCTGGGGAAGTCCTACCCGCAATCCATTCGGCTGGAAGTCTCCATGCTACCTCATCACCGACAGATACTATGGATCGTTCTCCGAGCTTATGGAAAAGACGCAATGGGAGGCGTACGGACCGGGCATAGACGCGCGGTGCAGGGATTGCATGGTTCACAGCGGTTTTGAGCCTGCCGCCATGGGCGAGTGCTTTTCCGACCCCCGGAAGATGCTGAGGATGATGTGGTGGAACATACGATAACGTTCACTCAATATAGTTCAGGATAGATGGATCTCTTTCATCAGATTGCCGGCACCATACTATTGCGGCCTTATTTTGTCGCCTTTTTTCTTGCCTATTTCTTTGCCTGTACGCTCCACCTCGGTCTAAAGCGGGCGTTTCTTTTCGCCATAGCGGGGTACTGCATCGCCTGGGCAGCGGAATACTCTTCCATACATAACGGCATCCCTTACGGCCTCTACTATTACATCCCTAGGACCCAGGGCAGAGAGCTCTGGGTGCTTGGCATCCCTTTCATGGATTCCATGAGTTTTGTCTTCCTCTCCTATGCTTCGTACTCGCTGGCCCTTTTTGCCCTGAGCCGCGCTATAAGGGTAGGAGGCATCTATCTTCTGGAAAACAACGCGATCAGGCATTCCATAAAGGTACGGCTTCTCGGCGCGCTTTTCTGCATGTGCTTAGACGTCATCATTGATCCGGTGGCCCTCCAGGGCAGCAAGTGGTTTCTTGGCCAGATATACGGGTATGCGGAAAAGGGATTTTACTTCGGCATCCCCATTTCGAATTTTATCGGCTGGTTCGTCGTCGGGTTCTTTCTCATTTACGCCTTACAGCTTATCGATCGGTTCCTGACCGCAAAAAGGGCGAGAGACTACTTTCACGCAGTATGCGCCTGGAGGTATCTTGTGGGGCCCGCCCTTTATCTCAGCGTCGTCGTCTTTAACCTCTCCGTCACGTTCGTCATCGGAGAATATGTTCTGTTCTGGACAGGCATCCTCGTCGTGCTTCTGCCCCTGGCACTGTTTGTGCTGATCCAGAGGATCAGGCTCGACAGGGCAGTTTCTGATAAAGATATCGAAGCGCACCTGCGGGACTTTCCGGAGGCCGTGATACCGGGTAAAACAAGGGCCATAGACCGGATTCCCCGTCATGATGAATGTTGAGCATACGGATTTGCACAGAAACCTGGATAGGTCTCGCAGAGCACCGGTGCCGGGCTACCCCCCCTCGCCCTGACCCTCTCCCGCAAAGAGGAGAAGGGACATAGTCGCCCCGAAGTGCTGCTTCGGAGGATCTATCGATCAAGCGTGTTTATGGGGGATGTCCCGAAACCATGCTCATCCTCATGGAGGAAGGTTTGGGATACATCATTTTCATGCTTCATGGCTACAACGATTGAAGCAAGGCGGCCACGGCCTGAGCCAGGTTGGACGATGCGATCTTTGCGTTCCGCTGGAGCTTTATCGCATGGGAGATAAGGTGCGGCCGGAGGAGAAAGAACCTCATTGCCCGCGGGGCGCTGTACTTACCACTTTTGTCGCATACGTCCCAGGGGTCAAAAAAGATCTCTGTATCTGCGCCGTCACTCACAGCCCTCAGGGCAAAAAAGGGCAGTGCTCGGGAACAGCAGATCTGCGCCACACCGGATGTCTCCATATCGCATACCGGAAACATCATGTTGGAGGCCACGAAAGGTACGATGTCCCGCTTCTTCATCCACTCCTTCATCGTGATGAACGTACCGGCCCGGACAGGAGACCGCGCGGAGAGATTATCAAACAGTTCCCTGCTACCAGGCAAAGAAAGCATTTCAATCTTTTGTTTATCAATAAGGCAGATGCTCGAAGCCCAGACCACATCTCCTACGGAGGTGTCAGGAGACAGTGCCCCGCAATATCCGATGGACAACACCACATCAGGCTTATCTGTTTGAAGGAGGCGAAGAAAAACGCGCGCTGCGTTCTCCACGCCCATGCCGGTCTCTGCCATTGTGATCTCGTGCGATGGGTGGTCCACGCGAAACGCCTTGAACGGGAGGCCGTGGATTCTTTCACTGCGGCCCAGTATGCCTACCGTCTGCTTCACCTCGCTACGGAGAGCGAAAAGAATGAGTAGCTTCATGCATTCACATTCTACAATGTCCCGCAGCCCGTTGCCACATTTTTCACGCCCATGACAACCCTTTCCGTTTTGTTCCTCATAGTCATTATTACAGGCGGTCTTTACGCCCTTTTTTCGCTCGTTTGCGTTCTCGGTTTTTTTAAAGGCTCTTCCCCGGCAGGCCAGGAGTTTCCCGAGGTCTCCGTCCTGAAGGCCATCAAAGACCTCGATCCTTCCTGCGCTGAGAACCTGTCAAGCTTCTGCGTTCAGGACTATCCACGCTATGAAGTGCTCTTTGGTTTCGGGGACCCTGATGATCCGGCAATCCCGATCGCCGAGGCGGTCGCGGCCTCGGCCTCATGCGATGTCCGCGTGGTGGTACGACATGGAGGCGAAGGAACGAACCAAAAGGCGCTTAACCTCCAGGCCCTGGTGGATGAGGCGCGCTATCCGATGCTTGCGCTGAGCGACAGCGATATGTTTGCCGACAGGCATTATCTGCGGCAGGTAGTCGCTGAATTCCAGGATGGCGAAAAAACGGGGATCGTTACCTCGCTCTATAAGATATCGGACCCTTCCTCGATCGGGAGCTCTCTCGAATCCCTGGACATTGCCCTCGACTTCCTGCCTTCGGTGCTTGTTGCGCGGCGTTTGGAAGGCGTCACCTTCGGCCTCGGCGCCTCAATCCTCATATCCAAAGAGGCGCTCAGAGATATCGGGGGTTTCGAGGTGATAGCAGACTACCTCGCTGATGATTATCAACTGGGGTTCAGGCTCTGGAAAAAGGGCTACACAAATATCATCAGCCGCTACGTGATGGAGAACCGTGTCGGGCCGATGAGCGTGGCAGGCCATCTGAACCATCAATTACGGTGGGCGAGGACATACCGGGCGTCCAGGCCCTGGGGCTTCTTCGGTTATGGGATCACCCACGTCTTCACCTTCTCGCTACTGTTCTTTTGCACCAAGCCATCCGTTGCCTCTGCAGTCACGGCAGCCATAGTCCTTGCCCTCAGATATGCCCTTGCCCTGGTCATATACAAAAAGGTGATCAAAACAAAAGGGTGGCTCAAGACCCTCTTCCTCCTCCCCGTAAAAGATGTCCTCAGCTTTCTTGTATGGGTGTGGAGCTTCGCCGGCTCGACGGTGACCTGGAGAGGAAACAGGTACCGCGTATTCCCGGGCGGTAGGATGAAGAGGGAATAAAAATAAGGGAAAATAGGAGACGTAGCGATATCCTCACACCTTACGGCTTACGGATCGTCGCTATGTTCACTTTATCTTTTCCCGCGCCTTTGCCTTGCTGCCGCAGGTTACAGAAGTTACCTACGTCCCCTATTCCGGTTACGCCGTGCGACAAGCTCTGCCACCCACAGCGTTCCCGCCAGGAGATAGGAGCCGAAGGCAGC
>DIFC01000086.1:14183-15050 GCA_002418945.1 Deltaproteobacteria bacterium UBA5758
CGGTTGTTGAAGAGCGCCTCGCACGTGATCGCCAGCCGGGATCTCTGCATGCCCGCATGACGATCTGCAAGTATCCGGTTGAGGATAAGTCCGCACAGGCCTAGCCCGCCGAGGAAAAACCACAGCAGGTAAATGAAAACACTGTTGGCTGTTTCGCGGTACAGGCCCACCGCCGTTCCGATAAAAACAGCGAGATGTACGATATTGTCGCAGATGATGTCGAGGTAATGGCCGAATTTCGTCTCCTGCATCTTGAGGCGAGCAACCTCGCCGTCCACAAGGTCCACGATGGTAGAGAAGACGAAGACGAGCGAGCCTGTTATCTGAAACAGGTGGCCGCCCACGGAAAGCAGGAATGCGCCTGTCAATCCTATCAAAGCGTTCAATACGGTCACCGTATTGGCGGTCATCCTGGTCCGGGCGATCCAGGGGCTCATAAGCCGGGAGACGCGGCGGCTTACGTGCCGGTAGAGGATGCTGTCCCGCTCCCATGTCGCCTGACCGACTGCGGCGCTTAAGCCAGCCTCAGCAACCCCCACCTTTTCATGCCCCCCGTCAAGGAGTACCGGCAGCCCGGAACATGCCTTGATAGGGACCGCAGCGGCCTCCTGGCCTGCCTCCAGCCTTTTCGACGATCGCAGAGAGTCGAGAAAGCCCGGGAGGCGCGGCGCTTTAACAAAAAATATCCTTTCATCGCCAGTCTCCCCGTCTCTTTCCAGGAATAAAGCATCCTGGCCCTTCTGTGCCTTGAGCAGCCGTTCAAGGGACCAGCGGTCTATGACGTGGCCCGCTTTAAGCACCAGGACATATTCCTCCTCACCGAAGCCGGGCTTCCCAACTGTAAAGTAAAGATCGGGTTCTCCCTCG
>DIFC01000086.1:15072-20579 GCA_002418945.1 Deltaproteobacteria bacterium UBA5758
CTTGTCCCTGCTGATTATGTGAATCCTGTTGAATCTGAGCAGTTGCACAAGAAGGACAAGCCTTCTGATCGCCGGTACTCCGTAAACCTGTTGCAGGCCCTTTGCGTCATCTGCGAATATCAACGCGCTTTTTATCACGCTATTTCCCCCTCACATCCTGCGCGGCCTTCTGTTGAAGTTTCATCTTTCTGAGAAGGCTGTTGTAGGATTCCTGCCTGATAACCCGCAAAAAAGACCTGCGGTAGTTCTCTACAATGCTCACCCCGTCGATCGTTACATCTTTGACCGACCAGCCGCTGCGAAGCCCTGAGAGCATGTAATGCACAGGGATCTCATCTTCGAGCCGGCGGATGGTGGTCTTTACCACTGTTTTGCCCTCAACGGTTTCTTCTGTACCATACCCGATCTGCTCCTTCCTCATAAAATCAATAACAAGGCGCGAGTAGGATTCGAGAAAAAGGTCCTGAAAGACGTCCCTGAATTCGGAATGCTGTTCTCTGGTCATTGAATCCCACTGTTTCTGCCCGAGTGCGTTCTTCGCCATGTCCTCCAGATCAAAGTTCTTCAGAATGACATCCCGGATACGCCCCTTCCTTGTATCTCTCATTTCTCTGCCCTGTAGCTTTGGATCATCCTTGATCGCGGCCACCTCGTTCAGCATGGTACTGACGAAACCGGTCGCGGTCTTGGTCTGACCTATGGCATGACCAGCAAACAGACTCAACCCGAAAAGCAATAGGGCGAGGCAGGTCGTTATTTTCTTCATTATTCCTCCTGGATTGATTTCAGATTCTCCATCATTAATTGTTACCGCTCCCGAGATTCTCTGTTCTCCCCTTTTCTTTCTGTTTATTACCGTGAAGGAAGAACAAAAGCGCCGGGATGAAAAGGAGCGCTACGGCAAGCACAGTCAGGCTGCCTACGGTCGTCATAAGGCCGAGGCTGTATATGCCCTGGTGTCGTGATATCATAAGGCTCCCAAAGCCTACGGTGGTCGTGAGGCCGGCGAGCAATATCCCCATGCCCGTACTGAACGGAAGCTCCACCCGCCCTTCCCCGTTCTTTCCCTGCCGCCATCGCTGGACGATGATAACGCCGTACTCAACCCCGGCGCCGATAACAAGAGGCAGGAAGATCGCATTGGCAAGATTAAGATCAACCCCGAAGAGATACATGAGGCCGAAGGTCAAAAGGGCGCCGGCGACGAGAGGGGCAACGGCGACAAGCGTCAAGGCCACGCTCCTCAATGTAATGATGAGAAAGATGAAGATAAGTGCAAGGGCGTAGATTGCCGCCTTGAACGAGGCGTCGCGGAACTCCCTCGTAAAGACGTAAAGGGTAACCGGATCGCCTGTGGCATCAGGGTCTATCGACCTCAGGTCCCCGACAAAGGCGCCGAGGAACTGTGGGTCCCATATATCAAAGGCAGGGAAAACCCTGACAAGATAAAGGTCGTCAGGACCCACAAAACGGTCACGGACGGGCCTCGGCAGATCCGAGACCTTCATGGGCCTGGTATTTATGCTTTCGCGGAGAAGGGAAAGTTTGTCGTTCAGGTCTGCTATCATATCGGCCTCGAATCCCCTGAGGCGATGCACAAGGGCCTTTTGCTCGATGGTGCGCAGGCCTCTTTCGATCTCGTTTATAAGTGAGCGGGCATCCCGCATCTGTGCTTCAAGGGGCTTGCCCGCACCCCATGCGCCCGCGCTCTCCCCTTCCATTTTAAAGCGGATACGGGACAGGATATTTTTCAGGCCCGTTATGTCCATCCTGTTGGGCGGGTGAAGGCTTGAAGGGATGTCTGCAAAAATGGGCTGCATCCCGCGCACGAGGGGGACCTTGCGGTCCTGGTCAGAAGGGAGGAAATCCTTTACGCTCTGCACCTTCGATACGCTCTGCAGCTTCTTCAAAGCCTCTGTCTTCTCTGTCGCGTCGGCAAGTGAGCGGGCAAAAAGTACGCCGTAAATGCTGGGGTGCTTTGATCCTTTGATAAGCCTCATCTCCCATTCTACCGACTCCGCGCTCTTTGACTGGAGGTTGAGCATATTCAGGTCGAACCTTATCTTTCCTGCCCCCCATAATGAGAGGCCGGTGCCCGCAGCTGTGAGGGCTAAGATCACAAGGGCTCGCCTCCTCGTGAGTGATATCAAAGGCCTGACCTCCTGTTCCATATCGCTAAGCGACGTACGCTTCGCGGGCCTGTCAAAAAGCACGATAAGCGCCGGGAGAAGGCATACGGTGGTTATGGAAGACACAAAAAGCCCCATGCAGCAAATAAGACCCAACTCTGCAAGCCCTTTAAATCCCGTAAAGGTAAGCGGGAGAAAGGCGAGGCATGTGCTCAGGGCGGCGAGCATGACAGCGGGGCCGGTCTTCTCCATCGTCGCCGCAAGGGCCTGTTTCGCTGACCGCCTCGCGCGCCTGTACTCCTCGTTATAGCGCGCGAACCAATGGATGTCGTAATCTATGCCCAGGCCAAGGACTATAGGCGCGAATGCAACAGACAAAAGGTTGAGGTGGCCGATAAAAAGCGTGGTAAGCCCGAAGGTCAGCGAAAGGCCTATGACCTGCGTTGTCATCTGGAGCAAGGGGCGCCGGATGGTCCCCCAGAAGACAACGAGCAGTATCGTAAGGCCTATGAGCGAAACGATCGTGGCAACGCTGATATCGTTGAGGGCGAGGCTCTTTTCATCTTCGTCCAGCGCCTTCTGGCCCGTTACTCCCGCATGCACGTCCGGAAACTGCTCTCTGGCCGCCGCAACGGCCTGCCGCAACGCGGTCAGCGCCTTCCCCGCTGTGGATGCGCTAATGCCCTTTGTGTTCGGGGCAACAAAAACGAGCAGATATTTTTTGCCCTCCGTCCAGAAATAGCCTTCATTGGCCACATCGCTCCAACCGCCTTTCAGGAAGAACGGGCGCCAGGGGGAGCTGAATGCCTGCGAACCTTCTATGTTCGCTTTCATCTCCCGCAGCACCCTGAGCAAAAAGTCCAGGTCATGCGGCTCAGCCGCCCCTCCTTCAGATGATTGCCGGAGAAAACCCGTAAACAGCTCTCCCACCATGTTCGACGCCATCTCATCGTTGACCGCCTCGAAGAACGTAACAAGGCCAGGCGAACGCGCGAGGCTTTGGATAAAGGACTTATGTTTCTCCAGATTGTTGCGCAGCTCTGCGATCTCTTCCGGCTTCAGGTACAGAAGGGCCCAGGGCCTGAAATGCGCCGGGTCTACCCGGTAGAAGATCTGGGCAAAGTGCTCGCTGTCTCCCTCGAGGCGCGAGGCAAGGGTCCGGACAAATTCCAGGGACCGGCGCTCATCTTTGTTCTCCACGGCAACGATGAAGGCATCGAGCTTCGAGAACTGCTCTGCAACATTCAGCATCTGCATCAAGCGGTTCTCGGATGAGATAAGCGCTCTTTGGCTTGTCTTGAACTCCAGATGCGTTACGGTGAAGAGCGCGGAGAGGCCGGCAAGCACGAGGGCGCCCGCGAAGGTCAGGAAGGGGTGGGCAGTCTGCGCGCGCAGGATGAGCCGGCTCACCGTTCTTCATCCCCCGTCGCATGCTCGAGCCTGGCAAGGGACATATTGTAATTGAAAAGGGCCTCGAGATATTTTTCCTGATTCTGGCCATACCGTTCGATGCTTCGCAGCAGGTCGTCGGCGGTACCCACCCCCATGTCGAAATCGGCAAGCGCCGCAACTATCCATTTTCGCGACGACGCCACTACCTGCTTGTAGGCGTTTACGGCTGCCTGCCACTCCCTCACTTCATGATACCGCCTTGCCACCTCGATCGGGATTCCAAGCTCTGCCGTGGCCTTCGTATGGAGCAGCTTATCATAATCGGCCCTTTCTTTCTCGACGCGCGCCTTCAATATCCCAAAGTCGAAATGCCATTTCATACCCCCGACGATCCCTCCGTTGACATGATTGAATGTGTCCGTTATATAGGGATTGTCGAACTTTTCACGCCCGGGCGCGCCGGCAACGGATCCGACCAGTGCCGCGAAAAAGGAGGGGTACCGGTCGCTTATGGCGCCCTCCACGCTGGCCTTTTGCGCAAGGATAGCCTGCTCAAGCTGCTTGAACTCCGGGCGCCCGGCAAGCGCTTTATCGATATAGTCCTGCAGTCCGGCAAGCCGGCGGCCGGCGGCTGTCAGCATCTTGTCGGCGGGGTCAAAATCAACATCAGCGGGAAGTCGGATCATGGATTTGAGGGCAAAGTACACGGTCTTCATCCCCTCTTCCGCCGCTGCCTGAGACCGCACGGTATTGGCGCTGTAGATATCGATCCTGTAGAGATCGCTCTCCATCACATTCTGCGCGCCGAGCTTGAGCAGGCGGTCTATCCTGCTCCGGACATCATCGAAGTACCCTGCTGTATCGCGCATTGCTTCGACGCCTGCCCGCGAAAGCACAAGTCCGTAATAAAGCTCCTTGACCCTTAACACGATCTCGCTTCTTTTCTGGAGCAACCTCGCCTCTCTGACCGCGACACCACGTGCGGCAGCCTCTCGCCGGTTGGAGATCTTGCCAAAGGTGTAGATGGGCTGGGTGAGGGTCATGTCCGCCCTGCCGAAGGCCCCGATGCTTGTTCCCTGTGACGGATCGATAATGCGCGTGCCTGCTATCGCCGGCCGCTTCGTGTTCTCTACAGGACCTGCGAAAAAGGTTGTATCAAGCTGAGGGTAGTAAGCGGCGTCTGCCTGGGCAAGCTCGCTCTTCGCCCCTGCTATTTCACTCTGCGTCCCTGCGATCTCAGGGCTCTTTTCGATTGCCATATCGATCAACTTCGGCAGGCCAAGGACAAGCCTTTCTCTGCCTGCTGCGTCGCCGGCGACGGCAAAAACCAGAAACGTGATTATGCCGCAAACAAGGCCTCGTAAATTAAAAGGAAACGTTTTCATAATCGCCTCCAAGCAATGAACTGCCCCGCCACAAGCTGCGGGGTATCAGGGGATAGAAACGGAATTATTATGCCCCCTCACCCTGCCCTCTCCCGCCAGGGGAGAGGGTACAACGTGGTCCTGTCAATCTGCTCAATATAATCCCCCGTGCGAGGGGTGGTCCTATCGGTCTCTCAATATAACCCTCCCCTCTAACGAGAGGGTACAACGTGGTCCTGTCAATCTGCTCAATATAATCCCCACCACTCGCGAAGGGAGAGGGGGATCTTTTACTATTTGGCGCGCAAATATCATACCCCGTCCTCTCCCGCGAGGAAAGAGGGAATAGCGTCACCCCGCACAGCTTGCTGCGGGGAATCATCCAGATCGACCGGCCGCTGCGCCGGCATGTTGACCCGCAGGGAAACACATGGGGCGTGCCTTTTATTGGGGCCTCTCCCCCGACTCGTCGCGATACGGCCGGGGAAAGGAATAAATACGTGTTGAGACTAGCAGGCCGTACAACAGCAAACCTATGCCCGCCCAAAACAACTGCTGCAGACGCCGTGTAATGCCATAGGTCAGCCCGAGGGCAGCAGGAAAACCGACGATTCTAAATGCA
>DIFC01000047.1 GCA_002418945.1 Deltaproteobacteria bacterium UBA5758
CCCAATAGCAGGATTGAGCATCCGACCATTGGGCCGCTTTATTACAAAGTGACCAGGCTTTTTTTGCGGAATAGCCTACTGGTGGTCCTTCCACATGCCGTACCTTTCCCTCAGTATCCGGTGGAGGATCTTCCCGGTCGGCGTCTTCGGCATCTCTTCTTCCTTAATAAAAGTAATGTTCTTCGGGACTTTATAGCCTGCTATTTTGCCCCTGCAGTATGCGGTGATCTCCTCTGTCGTAGCGGTCTGCCCCTCATGAAGGACTATGATGGCCATCACCGTTTCGCCCCACTTTTCGTGAGGTATGCCGATGACCGCAACGTCCTTCACCTTGGGATTGCCGCCAACGCAGTTCTCTACCTCGGAGGGGAAAATGTTCTCGCCGCCGGAGATGATCATGTTTGCCTTTCTGTCCACGAGGAACAGGTATCCCTCTTCATCTTTATACCCCATGTCGCCGGCGCTGAAGTACTCGCCCTTCATAGCTGCCGTCAGCTTCTCCGGTTCTTTCCAGTATCCCGAAAGGAGCATGGGGCTTCTGGAATAGACCTCGCCTACCTTGTTGGGTTCGGTGATGAGGTTCCCATCTTCGTCGTAGAGTTCAATCAGATCCGAGCCGATCACCTCCCGCCCGCAGGAGCCGAGCTTCAGAAGCTGTTCTTCCGGCTTTAATATGGTGACCACGCCTGCCTCTGTTGAGCCGTAAGCCTCATCGAGCTTCGAGTTGGGGAACATCTCGAGGATGCCGAGCTTCGTGTCCCTCCGGGCCGGAGCGGAAGAGATGAGCAGTTTTTTGATCGTGGTGAGGTCATATTTTTTCTTTACCTCATCGGGGAGGGCGAGCATCATGATGTAGTGTGTGGGCACGAGGGAGGTAAAGGTGACCTTGTGGTCGGATATTGTCTTGAGCAGGTCTTCCGGGTTGAAGCTTATCATGTTGTAGCACATAACGGTTGCGCCCACCCAGGTGTTGACGAAAGAGTAGTTGAGGGAATTGATGTGACAGCAAGGCATGACCAGGAGATTGCAGTCGTCGTGGCTGAAGAAATGATCGTGGATCATGATGAAGTATTGGGAAAACATCGACCTGTGGCTCTTCATGACCCCCTTGGGTTTGCCGGTGGTGCCGCTCGTATACATGATGATCCAGACATCTTCGGGATCCACTACAGTCTCCGGTTCTTCCGGGCTTGCAGCGGCCATCGCCTCGTCATAGTTGACAAACCCCTCGTATTTCGGGCTGTCAAAGCCGAAAGCGATGTAATGCGTTACCGTGGGAAGGTTCTTTTTCATGTTGTTGACCATCCCGATCCACGGGAACTCTTTCCCGTCCTTCTTGTCGTAACCACCTTGAACGATGAATGCCTTGCATTCGCTGTGGTTGATGTTGTACTCCATCTCGGGTTGGGAGAGTCTGAACATGATCGGAACAACAATAAAGCCTCCTTTTGCGGCGGCTGCGTAGATGTCCAACCACTCGACGCAGTTGTATGCGAGAGCGGCAAACCGATCTCCCTTTTTCATTCCCATACCCGCAAGTGCGTTGGCGAGCCTGCACGAGCGTTCGTTCCACTCCTTGAAAGAGAACTCCCTGTAAAGGTCTTTGGCGCCTATCTTGTTAGGCCATTTAAAGGCATTTACCTTTAATACTTCTTTTGCAGTTAACCAGAAATCTGACTTCATGGAAAAACCTCCTTGATTGGAATAGGGTATTAAAACGATGGAGCAGACCGCATCACAGGGTGGCTTTTTTTAGATGAGTGTTTGTCCATCGTATTTTAAGCCGGATGTTGAATTCAGTACAGATAATATAATGCAATTTACGATGGTTTATATTAACGGTTACAGAGGCACTTTGTCAACATGTTTAAAGACCAGCGAATTGCCTCAGTGTTTGGGGACGTTCTTAAATAATTCAATAACTCCCTTGCAACCAAAGAATCTCTTGTCAATTGATTGATCCCCGGTGAACCCGTCTTTTTTTCTATCTTCCTCCAAGGGTCATAAAAATGCAATGAAATTTTCTGTGATGGCACCCATGCAGGCCGTAAGCCTTAAAGCGGCAGGCGACGTCAGCGAATAAGGAATAAAAAGACCGTCCCTCTTTTTCATTCTGTCCTTCGAGACGCTTAGGCGGTACAGCTAAAGATCCCTCCGGCCGGAAGTGCATGGAGATCGTTAAGGGAAGTTACAGAAGTTACCAACAACGTCCCTGCCACTGAAAAGTTTTTCCGGCCATAAATCATAAAATGCTAAATTGAAAGACCTGACCCCAAAGTGTGCATTTCCTCCTTTTTCCTTACCCTAAATAAATATTTTCATTATGCCAGGTGACGAATTCGGTTGCAGGTTGATATTCAGGTTTTATAGGAATGTTAAGTTTCTTTCCATTCAAGGCATAGTAATCCCTGCCATTATCAAATTCTTCACGAATTCTTCTGCTTACTTCAAAATGAAAATCGTTGGTAATTGTAACATAACCTTGATCGAAGAGACGATGCAGGTCTGATCTTAAAAGAATGCCATTCCGTATATCATGAGGGCCATCCTGGGCAAATGGTTTTATATGGCCTGCTTCTAATGCCGGCAGAGTCCTTTCCAGAGTAACAGCGCATCGTCTATTATATACATCTGTAACGATTATACGGAAACTCCCTTGGCCAAGGCGCTGGTGAATGATCTGGGGTTCTCCATAGCGTGTAGCTGGCTCACTCACCACAGCTTTCTCTGTAATCAAGCCAGGCATGGTGAATAGCCTTTGCTGCACCTGTTCCCAGAGCTGTTTGCCAAGACCGCTTGAGAGATCATAGAGCCTTCCTTGCTGAATGTTTCTGTTCCAACCCGCTGGTACCGGTATCCAGTTGTTTCGTGAGAAGAAAAATGGTTGCTCTAGGAGGATACACCCTATACGGTAATCTTGTTTTGCAGGCGCGGCGCGCCTATATTGCTCTATCCTCGCCCTCATTTCTGTCATCGAGGGAGCGCCGTTTTTACTGCCGAAGGTGTTCCAGGCAAGGCTGCATGGCAGGATTGTGTTATATGCAAAAAATCCTCCGCCAACTATATAATTGTCCGGGCTGTGCAGTTTAAACAAGAATGGTTCGCCGGGACCAAGCGCCCTGAACATATGCCCGCCGCCTGGTTGCCAGAAGTTGACCTCATCGGTTCCGGGCAATGCCGATAGGTATCTAAACCAATTACCGTCTGTTACTGCGATATATGCTTTCATGAAGAACTTATTTCAACGGGCAAATCGGGGGTCAGGCATTACGGTGATAGATTTGTTAACATTGAACATAGAACGTTGAACAGTTTTGCTTCCGTAACTCCCACCCTTTTTCCATTCTCCTCCAAACCTATCGAAAATGCAAGTGATTTATACCTGAAGGGCGCCTTGTTTTGTTCACATCGGCATTAGGCAATCGCAAATCGGCAATTATATATGTTGTCAAGATAAAAATACCGTAAGTCGTAAGGAAAAAAACACGATGATCGATATTCGGAGCCAGTCCAGATCGCCGGATTCATGTTACTCGTCGAACCTCGCCAGTATCAAGCAACCAGCTATCCAGCATCGAGTATCGAGCGTCCAGCAACAAGTATCAAGCATCCAGCAACTGAAATAACGTCAAGATCGTGGAGGGTGGCATTTCGGTTTCGAAATAGGTTAGAGTATCCCTATGAAGAAAGAAGAACCGACATATGCCGCGCAGAAGATCATGACGAGGTTTGCCTTGCTGACGGGGCTTTTGCCTGCGGAACAGCCTCCGAGGCGCTACCTTTGGACCGATGCATACGCGGTCTGCAATTTCCTCGGTCTTTATCTCGAGACGAAGGACGTCAAGTACAAAGACCTGGCGCTGCAACTGATAGACCAGGTCCACAACAAGCTCGGCAGGTACCGTGAAGGCGATACGCGAACCGGCTGGATCAGCGGGTTGTCCGACCGGGAGGGGAAGGAGCACCCCACTGCCGGAGGCCTGAGGATCGGCAAGACGATGAATGAGCGCGGCCCCGATGAGCCCATGGACGAATGCCAGGAATGGAGCAGGGACGGACAGTATTACCATTACCTCACGAAATGGATGCACGCCCTCAACCGCGCGACCGCTGTCACGGGAGATTTCGCTTACAACAGGTGGGCGATGGAGCTGGTGAAGGCTGCCCATGCCCGGTTCGTCTATAGGGTTCCCGGAACAGACCTGAGGCAGATGTACTGGAAGATGAGCACGGACCTTTCCTATCCGCTTGTGCCCTCAATGGGGCACCACGATCCCCTTGACGGCCTTGTTACCTACATTCAGCTTCAGGGGACCGCAGAAAAAGATCCTGAAAGACCGCGATCCGCTGATCTCACCGAAGAGATCGGGGATATCGCCACAATATGCGAGGGGAGGGACTGGCAGACGGACGACCTCCTCGGTCTCGGAGGCCTCCTGTCCGATGCCTTCAGGGTTGCACAGCTTTTCGTGATGGGTATCGTTGAAGGGCCCGGCTTGCTCAGGGTCATTCTCGACGCGTCCCTGTCCGGTCTTAAGTATCCCGGAAGGGAAAACATTTTCCATGCTCCGGCCCGGTACCGGCTTGCCTTTCGCGAGCTCGGATTATCGATCGGACTGCATGCCCTGAAGAAACTGGATGCGCTGATCGGAGGGAACCAGAATTTCTTCAGGGACGATCGCGATATTGCCGTATTTTTGAAGACCCACTGGAAATATATGTCGATAGGGGAAAAAATAGAGGCCTTCTGGCTCGACGGTCAACACCAGGGATCACCCGCATGGAAAGAGCACCGCGATATCAACATGGTCATGCTGGCGACGAGCCTTGCCCCGGATGGGTTCCTGACTTTGCGTTAGGGGACAAAAAACTGTTCAACGTTCAAGGTTCAAGGTTTAAAAACAGATATTCGATACTCGATTATCGATAATCGAGTATCGACACTGATAGCTGATAGCAACTACAAGGACATAGTTGGCAGTAAGCAGTAGACGTCAAAAGCTTTTAGTGTTTAGTTTTTTTGCATTGCCATGAGCCGTCTCTCTCATCCAGCATCGAGCGACGAGTATCAAGCAACGAGTAACAGCGAACGCTGAGCCGATAGAGCTGAAAGTGTGTTGTATTATTCCTACATTTGTGGTAACTTTGATCAGGAGGTGATACCATGAAGTTCGTAGGCGTCAGGGAGTTTAAGCAGGATGCGGTGAAATATCTGAACGAAGGGGATGAGATCGTGGTGATGAAGCGGAAGAAGCCAATCGCTCGCCTCGTCCCTGTTCGTGAGAAGACGGCCGAGATGGTATTCCTCGAGATAGGAAGGGTATTCAACGAAGCCGGGATATCAAAGAAAGAGGCGCTGAAAGCCCTTGACATGGCCAGAAAGGAGATATATGGCTAAGATCGTGATCGATGCCAATGTCATCATTTCGGCCGCATTCGGCGGAAAACCGCTTGATGCTGCCGTCAGGGCTATAGGTAAACACAAGGTCTACGTATCGCAGGAGATCAAGCAAGAGTTAATAATGGTCTTTTCCAAATTGTCGAAAAAGCTTACCAAAGAGCAATTGGCATCTGTCCGGGAAAAGGCAAACGAGCTTATCAAGGCGGCAACACTTGTTGACGTATCGACGCACATTGTCCTGTCGAGGGATGCCAAGGACGATCACTACCTTTCTTTATGCAAAGAAATAGGGGCTGCCTTTCTCATAACCGGAGATAACGACCTATTGGATATTCCGCAGGACAAGCTCAAAAAGGCGGGGATCAAGACCCGCATAGTCAACCCCCATGAATTCTTAGAAGAAGAAACGGAATCGCCAACCTGAGTAACTTTAACCAACGGCGGCCATCACCGTCTCGGTGGAATTGTCCTTGGCAGCCTGATCGGTTTTTCAGCTGAGGGCGCCTTTGTCTGCGTAGTGCACTCGAAGCTGCACTCAGCGCTTGCCACTTCCAATGCCTTGCACGCTGCGCCATCAGGAGGAAGACGCTTTAATGTCATCACGTCGGAGGCGCCATGGGCGGCAGGCCCGTAAAAGCACGTCAGGTATCCCTGGGGATTGACATAGTGCCTGCAGTACATCTTGTAGCCCGATGCCTCCGACTTCTCCCAGCCGTCGCCATTTTCGATACGTACCAGTTGAAAAGGGTTGGAGGTAAAAACCTTTGGACAGGTTATGATCGTGGTCTCCGCGTAAAGGGATGCGGCCGCGGGGATGACGATAAACGACGCCATGAGAAAAACGCAGGCGATCTTCTTGAACATGACAAACCTCCTGATCATAGTTTTGGACAATTATTGGGCGGGCCAATCCTTCTGCCTCAGGCCGCGCCCAGCTTTTTCGCGATATCCTCCTTAAGGATCTTTTTATCCGTTTTGCCGACCTTGGTGAGAGGCATGGCATCGATGATCTCCATGCGCTCCGGCAGCTGGAGGACCGAGGCGCCGATGCCCTTCAGGTAGGACACCAGTTCTTCAAACGAGAGGCTCGCTCCCTCTTTAAGCTTGACGTAGGCGCAGATCCTCTCCCCGAGCTCCCTGTCGGGCATGCCGATGACCGCCACCTCGGCAACGGCCGGGTGGGAGCTGATCAGCCGCTCGATCCCGATGGCGCTGAGCGTCTCTCCTCCCCTGAGGATCGTCTCTTTGATCCTGCCTGTTATCGTCATGATCCCCTTCTCGTCGATCTTTGCCAGGTCGCCGGTCCTGAAGAACCCGTCCTCCGTGAAGACATTCCTGTTCTCTTCCTCGGACCTGAAGTAGCCGCTGAAGATGGTGGGTCCTTTCGTGATTAGCTCCCCTTCCTTGTTGGGCGGAAGCTCACGCAGGTACTGGTCAACGATCCTGACCTCAGTGTAGGGACAGTCCTTTTCGCCGACGGTATAGCAGATCGTCTCAATATCGGCGTCGAGGCGGCTCATCGCCGCGGGCCCTTCGGAGGAGCCGAGGGCGTTGACGAATTTGCAGCCGATCTTCTCATACACGCTTCGTACCAGCTCAGGGGTGCTGGGCGCCCCTCCGGCATAGATCCTCGTCAGCGAGCTGAGATCGTAGTCCTTCAGGTTCTCGAGACTTACGATCCTCTGGATGAGGGCCGGCACCGTGGGAAAGGCCGTTACCTTCTCGCGCTCTATGACGCGACAGATATCGGCGGCATCAGTGCTGTCGGTGATCACGTACCTGGCACAGTGGAAAAAGGCGCCGCCTACGCAGTTGTGTATCGCCTGTGCATGGCTCACAGGCGCGGCGGTAAGCATCACGTCGTTGCAGGTGACCTCCCATGACCTGGTGTGGTATTCGACGTTGGCGATGTAATCGTTGTGGGTCCTCGGGACCGCCTTGGGCGCGCCCGTGGTGCCGCCCGTGGGGAGGATGATGGAGACCTCCATGGGATCGGGCCTCCTTGCGGCAAGGGCTTCGATGTTTGGCCCGGTCAGCTCGTTTTCTTCGATCAGCCTTTCCAGAGGGGTGAAGGCCCTGTTCTCAGGTGATCTGACGGATATGATGTGCCTTAACCCCTTAGGCCCCTCCATCACCTGCTGCAGCATTGGCAGGTAGTCGGTCTTCTTGTAATGGTCGGGGCCGATCCAGGCCACGGGGTTCGTAAGATCGCTCAGGTAGCTGACCTCGGAAAGGCTGTGGCGGGCCACGAGAAGAACGACGATGGCCCCGATCTTTTGGAGCGCGAAGAAGGCGAAGATGAATTCATGCCAGTTCGGGATCTGGAGCAGGACAAAATCTCGCTCTTTGATCCCCAACCCCATGAGGCCGATGGCGAGGCGGTCCACCTTTTCGCGGAGCTCGCGATAGGTAAAACGGGCGGTATCATCCACGAGGGCCTCCTTCCGGGGGTAGAGGTCCGTCGCCTTGTCGAACATGTCTCCCCAGGTGAGGCCCAGCCACCACCGGTACTTGACGTATCTCTCGACGTCTTCAGGCTTGTACGGCTGAAATCCTTTGACCGGCATTATCCACCTCCCAGGAGAGCTCTTTTGATAAGCACTTTTGATATTTCTATCTTGTAGCTGTTCATGCTCAGGGGCCTGGCGGATGACATCGCCGCCTCCGCCGCCTCCGCAGCATTTTCCTTGGTTATTTCCTTCCCCTTCAGCATCTCTTCGGCGGATCGCGCCCTCACCGGGCCGGCAGCAACGGCGCCGAGGGCGATACGGGCATCGGTGCATATCCGGTTCTCGACGGACAGAACGGCCGCTACGCTTACGATCGCGAAATCCACCGGCACCCTCAGGGCAAACTTTATGTATCTCTGGTGGGTAGCCCCCGCAAGCGCAGGCACTTCGACCGCCTTTACTATCTCATTCGGTCCGAGGGCGTTCGCCAGGGGGCCGAAAAAATCGGCAACCGCTATTGTGCGGTCGCCTTCCGGGCCCGAAACATGAACGTATCCATCCAGCGCCGCCAGCGCCACAGCGGTGTCGGAGGGACACACGGCGAAGCAGCGTTTTCCGCCCATGACGGCATGATACCTGTTGTCTCCCCTTACGGCAAGGCATGGTCCGCTTCCTTTACGCGCGCAATGGATAGCCTCCCCCATGTGACTCGGGTACCGGTAATACCAGCAGCGGACATCCTGACAGAGGTTCCCGCCGATCGTGGCCGCATTCCTGATCTGGGGCGTTGCAACAGAGTATGCCGCCTCTGCAAGGGCCGGATAGCGTGTTTTGATCAAAAGCGAGCCGGCGATGTCGGAAAGCTTCGTGAGGGAGCCGATCGTCAAGCCTCTCTCAGCTTCGATGATAGAATCGAGGCCGGGGATATTCTTGATATTGATGACAACCTTGGGGTAGTCGGGAAGTATCTCGTCTTTTAGAACGCCGAGCAGGTCCGTTCCGCCCGCATTGACGACCGCCTTGCCTTTATACTTCTCAAGAAGCAGACAAGCTTCCTCTAAGGTGCGTGCGTTGATATGGGTAAAGGACCTCATGGCGTACCTGCTTTCTTCCGGTTCTCCGGGGGGATCCTGCCGAGCGCCCTGAGCACTTTATCGGGTGTCACCGGGTATTCATGAAGCCAGGAGCCGATGGCATTTGAAACGGCCATCAATACCGCCGAAGGTCCGGGCGAGGTAGCGACCTCCCCGACCCCTACGGCATGGAACCTGTGGCTGGGGAAGGGCGTTTCAGAGACCACATTCTTTATGACCGGCAGTTCGGGGAAGGTCCGCCACTTATAATCGATCATGTTGGCGTTGAGGATATGGCCTGAAGACCGGTCAATGATTGTCTCTTCAAAGATCGCGCTGTCGATGCCCGCTGAGCCGAGGCACCCGTTGAGCTGGTTCTCCAGTCCCGGAGGGTCGATGACCTGCCCCACGTCGGTTGCGTTGACCACCAGCGGCAAGTCCACTTTCCCTGTTTCCGTATCCACCTCGACCTCGACGAAGGTCATCATGCAGTTGGTCAACGAATAATCGGGATCGAACCGCCCGTAGCCCGTAACGGTGCGGTCGACGGCCATTGCCTTCCAGGGGATCTTCGCGGCGGGGTCATCCTTGCGGTAGATGACGCCGTCAGAGGTGTCAAGGTCTTCGGACCTTGCCTTGAGTCTGGGGGCGACAAGCTCCAGGAGCCTCCGCCGGGCATCTTCCGCGGCTGCAATGACGGCAGATCCGATGGCGTAGGTCCCTCTTGAGCCGGCAGGCCCGAATTCGTAAGGATTGATCAATGAGTCCGACGGCGTAATGGAGATCCTCTCCATGGGGAGCTGGAGCACCTCCGCAACCATGCGGATGTAATTTGTGACCTGGCCTGTCCCGTGCTCGGTGACGCAGGAAAAGAGCATGGCGGTGCCGTCGGGATGGAGGCGCACATAGGCCTCGGAAGAGTCCTCGCCGATGTCCGCGTTGCCGTGGACGCCCACGCCGATCCCCCGCCGTTTTGTGCCGTTCACTGCCGTGGGCTTAAGCCAGCCCTTCCATTTCTCCTTCCAGCCAAAGGCATCGGCGCCTTTCTCCATCGCCTTCGTGTAATCGACGCCCCTGTATATATACCAGATGCCGTCCCTCCAGAAATAGCCTTTCCCGGGCTTGACGAAATTCTTTTTCATGAATTCCAGGGGGTCCATGCCGGCCTTTTCCATGGCCAAGCTCAGAAGCGGTATGAGGCAGCACTTCAATTCCTGGCCGCCGAAACCCCTCACGATGCCCGAGGCGTTCCGGTTTGTGCAGACGATGACCGGCTTCAGGTCCCAGTTCGGGCAGCTTACCATGATCTGCACCTCTCCACAGCCGACCGCAACCTGGGACTGGGTCGTCATGGAGTAATAGCCTGTATCGATGAGCCAGGAACCTTGCACGGCAGTCACGGTGCCGTCCTTTTTCATACCCACCTTCGCGCTCATGCGCGAACCCGGCCTGAGGGTAAAGGCGGCGAGGTGCTCTTCCTTGGTAAGGACGAGCTTGACGGGCTTGCCCGTTGCCTTGCTTAGAAGCGCTGCGTAGCACTGGATCGGCCAGGACATGTACTTTGACCCGAAGCTGCCTCCGCAGGGTCCTCCGATCGTTCTTACTCGGACCTTTCTCTCCATGATATGGGAGAGGATGACCGTATCCATATATGAAGCCTGGTTCGAAACCCACAGAGTCAAGCTGTCCGGCGCCTCCCACAGGGCTACAACCCCAGGCGGTTCAGGAGGGATCGGGTTCGGCATATTCTCATAGCCGAAAGCCCCTTCTGTGACAACGTCGGCCTCTGCAAACCCCTTCTCCACATCTCCAATTACCACCTCCTTAAGGTTCTTGGGCCCGAAGAAGGGGACGCCCGGTGTTACCACGTTTCCGGGAAAGTCCTCATACAACTGAGGAGCTCCCGGTTTCAATGCCTCCTCCATATCAAAGACAGCGGGCAGCACATCGTATTCTACCTTGATGTGCCTGAGCGCCTCCTTTGCGTGCTCCTCAGTATCTGCGGCAACGATCGCTACCGCATCCCCCACGTATCTGACCTTGCGGTCAAGGATCCTGGTGGAGCGGGGCGTGCCTCCTCTCCAGTCAGGCACATCCTCCCATGTAAGTATAGCCTTTACGCCCGGCAGCTTGAGGGCTTCGTCCCTGGAGATGCCTTTGATAAGGGCATGGGGATGTGGACTTCGCAGCACCTTCCCGTGGAGCATGTCGGGGAACTTCCGATCGTCGAGGAATTTTGCCGCGCCCGTGACGATCTCCTTTGCGTCCCTTCGCGGCGTCTTCTTTCCGATGAACCTGTATGGACCTGTCATTCCCGTCACCTTTTTTTGCCGGAGGCCGCCAGTACAGCCTTCACCACGTGGTAGTTGCTGATGCACCGGCAGAAGTTGCCAGAGAGTCCTTGCTTGACCTCTTCCTCCGTAGGGGAGGGGTTCTCACTGAGGAGCGCCTTTGCGCTCATGATCATGCCGGGAGTGCAGAAGCCGCATTGAAATGCGGTGCGGTCCACAAAGGCCTGCTGGAGGGGGTCCAGCTCCCCGGTCTCCGGATCGCCCAGACCTTCGACGGTGGCAATGCTCTTTCCGTCGCACTCGACGGTGAGGGTCATACAGGAGAGAATGGCCTTTCCATCCATGAGGACGGTACAGGACCCGCAGGCGCCGTGATCGCAGGAGACCTTGGTGCCGGTAAGGCCGAGCGTTTCCCGCAGCGTGTGCGCGAGCGTATGGGCCGGGTCGATCTGATGGGGAGAGGTTCCAACTTCCATCTCGTAGGGCTGCCCGTTGATGGTCAGGCTGATGCGGCCTGCGCCGCCGTTCTTCCTGTGCGTGTGCTTTTTTGTTCTCACCGCCATGCCTTCCCCCTTCCCCGATTATTTTCCCCTATCATTTTCCTCACACCTCGGTTTGTTGTCAAGAATAAAAAGGCATCCACAAGTTGTAAGGTGGAAGCATATTGTAAGATACGGAGAACGAGGCACAAGGTAAGAGGATGGCTGCATCAGTAATGTTTCATTGACATACCGGTCCTGTCTTCTTATACTCACGTCAATAAGGCAAATTCGTATCAAATAAGCAAAGGGGGAAGTCAATGTCAAAGGTAAGGCTCATCGGCGTCTTTTGTCTATGCTTCATCTTGGTTGTTGCGCTTTCATCAGTAGAGGCAGCAGGCAGGCAAAATCCCTATGAAAGCGCAATTATCACGGCCCGCAGCGAGATCTGGAAGGCGATCAACAGCGGCAAATGCGGGAGCGCCACCGCGGCCATCATGGTCGACGGAAAGGTCGTCTACGCCGAGGGCTTCGGCATGGCCGACAGGGAGAAGGGGATCCCCGTCAGAACGAACACGCTCTTTAACATCGGCTCCATCAGCAAGGTGCACGTGGCAACGGCGATCATGCTCCTCGTCGATGAAGGCAAAATCTCTCTCAATAGGCCGGTCACGGACTACCTCCCGGAATTCAAAATGGCCGACGACCGGTACGGGAAGATCACCGTGAGGATGACATTGAACCATGTATCGGGCATGCACGGTACCGAGGGCAAGAATTCCTTCGGGTTCAGATATGACGACAATGTGAAGAGGGAGACGCTCGAGACGCTGGCCCGCGCGCATCTCAAACATGACCCAGGGGCGATGGCCGTCTATTGCAATGACGGGTTCACCCTGGCGGAGATGATCGTGGAGCGGGTGAGTGGCAAGAGATATATGGATTTCCTTTACGAGAGGATGTTCAGACCGCTGGGTCTGAAAAATACCGGCATTGGTGTGGGCGAGATCAAGGGCAAGCCCATAGCGTTCTATTATGACCCGAAGACCGGGAAGAGACATCCTCCGGAAGTGCTCTCGATCATCGGCGCAGGCGGGCTTTCATCGACCGCCGTAGATCTGTGCCGTTTTATGGATGCCTTCTCTGCGAAAGGCAAGCTCCTGAAGAAGGGGTCCTTTGCGGAGATGAGAAAGGAGCAACCTTCCGCGTTCCGGGGAAAATTGAGGAACCCGACGTTCTCCTTCGGGCTGGGCTGGGACATGACGGGCCTTCCGAGGTACGATAAGGCTGGGATCCAGGTGCTGGGCAAGAGCGGGGGCACAGGGAATTACTCTTCCATGGTCTTCACGGTCCCCGACGAGCGAATATCCGTTGCCGTCATCGCTGCCGGGAAGGAAAGCGGCGCGATGAAGATAGCGCTCGATGTGCTGGATGCCGTGCTGGTCGGGAAGAAGCTCCTTGCGAAGGAAGAGAGGCTCGTTCCGGTGCCGCCGAAAGCGCAAAAGCTTCCCCAGGATCATGCCTCTTGGAGCGGCTATTACGCAAATGGAGCGGTGTTGGGCCAGGTGGTATTCGATGCGGAGAAGGACGCCGCCACCCTCTATGCGTTCAAGGGGCAGGAGAAAGTGCCGGCAGGCACGTTCATCTACAATAACGGCTACTACCACGACAACGAAGGCAACCGTTACTATTTTACCAAAGTGGGCAATGAGGTATATTTTGTGAGCAGCCCGCCGGACGTCGGGATCGACATGATCGCAATGCAAAAGGTGAAGCCCCGGGAAAAGCCGAAAAGCCTCAATTCCAATGTGGACAACAAGGCATGGCTGCGCCGCAACGTCGGTCCTTTTGAGGGGGCCATGATCGTGGAATCCCATTTTGCGAGGTCGTTCCTCTACAAGGACCTGCCGGGATACGTGTTCTTCCAGGGAATACACAGGGTCGATTCCCCGGAGTTCGCGGGCATGCCTTTTGATGCCATCCGCGACCAGGCGGAGCTCACCCTTTTTGAGAAGGACGGCAACACGTGGGCATGGGTTTCGGACCTGCTCTACGGCCCGGCAGAGACCGCCGCCGCTTTGAAGGCCGGGGAAAGCTCCGTGAAGATAGGCAACGACGGGTATAGCCGGTGGCTTGTCGCGGGTGAGGACGCGGTGGTGAGCTTCACGAAGCCCGAAAAAGGGAGGGTCATCATATTTACCCCCGACGATATGACGACCTATGACAGCGCCGTCGACACGGGCGATGCCTACGCGGCAAAGGGCAGCTATATCGAATGCGCGGGCGTTGCGAACGATATCTTTACGATCAACGCCAGGCCTGCCTTGGAGCGATAGGGCCGGCCCGCTTTTACCATTTACATTTTGCTGGGGGCGTGATAATATGGTCATAATTATGGTCAACCATAATATGGAGGTGTTATGAGATGAAAACCTTATCGGTGTCTGAGGCAAAGATGAAGCTCAGCGCCCTCGTTGATATGATAAATGCCACCGACGAAGAGGTGCTGATCACCAAGAACGGTTCTCCCGCCGCGGTGCTCGTAAGCCCAGATGAGTTCGAGAGCCTGAAGGAGACCATTGCAATCCGGTCTGACCGGGAACTGATGGAGGAGATCAAAAAAGGCCTTGCACAGTTGAAAAGAAAGAACGCCAGGGTGTTCACCCTTGAGGAGCTTTTTGAGTAGGCGATACACGCACATGCTCATGGTGCCTGATCAGGTGACAGCCCTGATCCGGAACATGCATCCCAGCCTGAAAAAGAGAGTGCGGGCAGCCCTTAAGGCAATATTGACAGACCCGTCTTCGGGCAAGGCCCTCAGAAATGAGCTTGCGTGGCTTCAGAGCTATCGTGTCGGTACATTCAGAATAATATACAGAGTAGTATCCGGAAAGAACGTTGAGCTTGTCGCTGTCGGCCCGCGAAAGAGAATATACGATGAAACATACAAGATCCTGAAAAAAACAGGATGAGTCCTGCGGACTACAGGGACATTGTTTTTAAGATTGCGATGCCCTCTGCTTTCCCCGCCAGGTTGTTCTTAGTTGTGCTCGCATCCTGCATCAAGCGCTGTCCTACTGACCCATCTTGATCCGCACGTCGCAGACCGAGATGCCCCCGGAGGAGACAAAGACGGGGTTCAGGTCCATTTCGCGAATGCCGGGATGCTTTTCCACGAGCCTCGATATCTGTAAAAGAAGGTCCTCGATGAGAGAGAGGTCGATCGTCTCCTTTCTCCGGTTCGTAAGGACGCTGTATGACTTAAGCTCCTCTATCATTTCCTTCGCATCCCTTGCCGCTATGGGGATGCACCTGAAAGAGACGTCCTTCATAGCCTCCACGAAGATCCCCCCCAGTCCGAACATCAATACGGGGCCGAACTGCTGGTCCTTCGCCACCCCAACGATCAGCTCCAGACCGCCGCCCATCTTTTGCACGATGACCCCTTCGAGCCTTTTCCCGGGATGATTCGAGAGAAAGGCGCCCGTGATCTTCTTAAAAGCCTCTTTTACTTCACCGCCATCTTTGAGGGCGACCATTATCCCGCCCGTTTCCGTCTTGTGAACCACATCGGGAGAGGAGACCTTGAGCGCCACGGGGAAGCCGATCTGAGAGGCTTTGGTTACAGCTTCTTTTTCGTCCCTTGCCAGTGCGTTCCCGAGCACCGGGAACCCGTCCTTTTCAAGAAAATCGAGCGCATCAGTACCGAGCAGTAATCTTTCCATTGTCTTTTCCTCTCCCTACCTCATGATGAGTTGCATCTTCCACAGGTTCCCCATGGCCCATGCGGCCCGCTCAGGGGTATGAATAATGGCGACCCCTTTTTGCCCGTCCATCCTTTCGATCTCCTCGTCCCATATCCCTGCGGGGGCGGTGAAGCAGGCAACGACGGGCTTTTTAAAAGGCTCGATATCTTTCATAAGCCCTTCCATGGTCTTTGTTACCTCAAGGTTTGCCGAGGCGAACATGGCGATGAAGATGACCCCGTCTATCCCCTCATCCTCGAGCGTCACCTTCAGGATGTCAAGCATCGTCTGCGGGCTGTACCAGGCCGGGCCCATGTCCACCGGGTTCGTCCGGATGGCAACGGGGGGAAGAAGGCCGTTGATCCTCTCCTGCGTTTCTGCCGTAAAGCTGGCGAGATTAAGCCCCGCATCCTCGAGCGCGTCCGCTGCGATCATGCCCGGCCCTGCCTGGCCGGAAAGGACGGCGATGCGATTCCCCTTCAAGGGTGCGCATACGTCGAGGATTTTTGCCGTGTCGATGAGCTCTTCCGCAGAGGTGACCTGGAGGATGCGCGCCTGGCGGAGGGCGCCCTTCCATATCTGGTAATTCCCGGCGAGAGAGCCCGTGTGAAAGCGGCTCGCGCTGTCTCCTTTCTCGCTTTTTCCTGCCTTGTATGCGATGATGGGCTTCTTCCCACCTACGGACCTTATGGTCTCGAGGAGCCCTCTCGGCTCATCGAGACCTTCGATATAGAGGGCTATCACCTTTGTGGCGTCATCCTTCTCGGCAAAATGGCGCAGCGCCTCGGGGAAATCGACATTCACGCGGTTCCCAAGGCTCATGAGCTTGGCCATCCCCATCCGCTCTTCCATGGCGAGAAAACCGCAGAGATGACAGAAGCCGCCGCTCTGGCTGATGAGCGTCACGCCGCCTTTCTTTATCAGTGAAAATTCGTACGTAAATGACGCGTTGACCCCGTCGGTCATGTTCACGAAGCCGAAGGTGTTCGGGCCGATGATCGGTATCTCATATCGCTTCGCAATCTCCTTTATCTCTCTCTCGAGCGCCTCGCCCTGAGAGTCCTCGATCTCCTTGTAGCCGGCGGTGATGAGCACAACGCCCTTGACCAATTTTCGCCCGCATTCCTGAAGCGTCCCCGGTACCGAAGCTGCCGGCACGACGATGACCGCGAGGTCGACCTCACCGGGGATATCTTTCAGAGAGGGGAACGCCCTGATGCCCCAGAGCCTTTCGGCCTTCGGGTTCACCGGGTATATCGCGCCCCCGTAGCCGCCCTTGACAAGGCTTTTCATCACGTGATAGCCGAGCTTATCGAAGCTGTCCGATGCGCCTATGACCGCCACGGAGCGGGGAGAAAAAAGCTGTCTCAACTTTTCGTTCATCATATCCTTTCATTCCTCTCGAATCTTATGGCAATAATGACCAGCCCATAACGCATTACCGGTATATCTCTCCCCGGTGGCCGATCCTGATCACGAGCATAATAAGCTCTTTCTCTCTTTTCTCGTAGATCACCCTATAGTTCCCGACGCGGAGCCTGTAATACTCTTCCTTTGTGCCGGCCAGCCTGACGATGTTGTTCTTCAGGATATTGGGATCTTTGGCGAGGATGAGCAGCTTCTCTTTTATGATCTTCTGAAAGGGAAGATCGATCTTTTTCAGGTCCTGGACGGCCCTGCCGAGGAATTTGAGGGTATACACAGCCCTATATCCCGAGCTCTTTCCAGGCTTTCCCGGCATCTATTATGATATCCCGTCCTTCCCTGAGGTCTTTCATTCTTTTCTGCACGAGCTTGAGGTCAAGAAGATCGAAATAAAAGGCAAGCGCCTTTTCTATAACGGAGCTTTTCTTCTCTCCGAGTTCGCCGGCGATCGTCTCCAATTCGCGCGAGATGTCCTCGTTGAGGGTGATGTTATGCCTTATCTGCATACGCCTCCTTGTGGTATGTACATATTATACACATAATTTGTGTTATGTCAAATCATTCTCTGCAACGGACCATGGCAGCAGAAAAGTGAAGAATGAAGCACAAGGGGGCGGATCAAAGGCGATCTTCCCTTTCAGTCGTTGACGATCACCTTCAGGACGTCCTTCGTGATCTTCTGGACCTCGGAGACGGCTAGAAAGGCATCCTTCAACAATTGCTTTTGTTTTGTGTTGAGATGCGCCGGGTTGATGCTGTTGCTGAAGTCCCTGCCCTGGTCAAGGCTGTTCAAATTGTTGTGGATCTTAAGCGCCAGAAAGGTCTCGAAGGCCTGCTCGATGAGGTCTGTGCGATCTGCGGGCATGATGCCCTTCTCCGAGAGCTTTTTTATCCGCTCCAGCGTGTTGACCTCCGTGACCCCGCCGTAATAGGCGAGAAGCTTCACGCAGGTGGTCAGCGGGAGAAGGCCGTTGACCTTTATGTTCACCGTGTTCTTGTATTTGCCGTTCTTCTCCACCAGAAAGTTCTTGAAAAAACCCAGCGGAACGGGAATGGTGATAATAGGCCCGGCGAGCGCCCTCAGGGAGGCGTTATTGTCCCGGAACTCGGCGATCACATGTGACCTGAGATCTTCTTCGAGGGCCTCGCCCCCGTGAACGGCCCTGAAATCGAGGAACGTGTAGATATCGATAAGGTCCTCTCCTTTTTCCGCGCTTAAGTTGATCCAGCGGGACGCCTTGCCCTTCCACGACGGGAGATCGCCGAAATACCGGGGATTCGTCGCCATGATATTCCCCTTGCAGAGAGGGAAGCCGCACCGGTCCAATCCGTGCACGACCCTGTCGGCGAGGGCCCTGAAATAGTCTTCTGTCGGTCCCCTGTTCACGTTGCGCGATGAGGCATCGAAGAGGATGGCGTTGTCCTGGTCGGTGACGAGCGTCTGCTCCTTCCTTCCCTCGCTTCCCAGCCCAAGCCAGACATAGGGTACGGGCGGGGCTCCGAGGGACCCTTCCGAGAGCCTGATGACCCTTTTTACGATCTTATCGTTCAGTTCGCTTACGATCTTGCAGGCGTGAGATGCGACCGCCCCGTCCGTTATGAGGGTCCTGAGCACGTTCTCCACATCCTGCCGCAGGATGTGGAGAACGTCGAAGCTCTTCGCCTCCTCTATGTTCCGTATGAGGGAGAGTACCTCCCTTCCGCGGAACTTGAGCAGGTCGGAGCTGGTGAGGATCCCCTCGATCCTCTCGCCGCTTACGACGATCAGCGCTTCCCTTCCCCTTTTCATCATCTCGTGGAGGGCGTCGAAGAAGTAGCCCTCCGCGTCGATGACGTAGCAGTCCTTTTGGATGACAGGCCCGATCGCCTGCCCGGCGCTTTCTCCCTTGAGGAGTGCGGCCTCAACGAGCTCCCTGAGGCCGATGGTACCCGCGAGCCTTCCGTCCTCATCGACGACGACAGCGGTGCCGACGTTCCCTCCGACAAGCTTTCGGGCCGCCTCTTCGAGGGTGTCCCCGCGTGCGCAGAATACCTGCTTCGGGGATATGAGGTCCTTCACCCTTTTGGTGTAAAGGAACGGCTCCACCTGCGCGATCGCGCCTGTCCCCGTGGCAAGGAGCTTGCTGAATATCCTTTTGGACTGGCGGATGATGAGCTCATTGAAATAGCCCGCGATCTTCGGATAGAGCGCCACCATCGCTTTGAAGGAGTCCTCGTCCTGGGCAAGGCAGAGGGTCTGCTCGATGGCGACGACGGTAGAGGGTTGTATGCCGTCGGACAAGAACGCCGTGGCTCCGCAGAAGTCCCCTTCGCCGAGGAAGCCGACGACCTGCTCTTCGCCGCCCTTTTCCATGAATATCTTTGCCAGGCCGTTCTTCAGAACATAGAAGAACTCAGCGCGGAGGCCTTCCTTCTGGATCGTTTCGCCGGGGACGAATTGTTTCCATTCCATGGTCTCGCAGATCTCCTCAAGGCTGGTGGCGTCGAGCCCGCTGAAAGGCTCGATGCCTTCCAGAAAGGACGTCTTGGCGGAGTAGCGCTCGGCCTCGAGGCCGGTCTGCAGGTCAAGGGCGCCCCTCAGGTCAGGCTCGTGGACCGCTCCCATCTCCAGCAGGATCTCCCCTATGGGTTTTTTGCTGCCAGCCTGGATCCTCAGCGCCTTTTCTATGTGCTCTTCTTCAACGCAGCCCTGCTTCTTCAGGATATCGCATACCTTCATCGGCGCCTCCTTCCCCCCCATTTTCTCGCTATGCAGCGATATTTTCAAGGAAAAAACGGTTTTATCCTCAACGATGAATTAATTATAAAAAATTTTCTTGACAATGTACAAACCGGCATGTACGATTAAATGTATGACAAATATAATATATGACCTGTTTAATAAAGTAAGATATTTATAAAAATATTTGTGATGCGAGGTAAGATTGTGACACGTTCGAATAGCTCGACAAAAAAAGATCCAGAGAGGTCCCGGGCGTCAGATATTCCAACATCAAAAGTAGACATTTTTAACACTGTCAGAAGGAAAAGGGCTTTTGAAGAGGTCTCTGCTGAAGTCAAGAGGCTTATCTTTAAAGGTCTATTGCGACCAGGCGATCAACTACCTTCAGAAAATGAACTGGCGAGTCGTTTGGGGGTGGGCCGACAAACGATGCGTGAGGCCATACGATATCTGGAATTATCCGGTTTTATTACTACCAAAAAAGGAGCTAAAGGTGGAGCTGTAATTACAGATACAGTATTGGATTCCATAAGCAACCTGTTGCTGGACGCCTTTCAGATGAAGAAAGCGACAGTGCATGATTTTATCGTGGCCAGGCTGGAAATTGAAAAAGCAATATTAAAGCAGGTTTTAATTCATATTGACGATGAAAATATAAAACTGCTGCGGAACAATACCTCGTTGGCGAGAAAGAAAATAGAGAATAGGCAATTGGCCTTTCATGAAAATGTGGAATTTCACAAATTATTAGCGAAGGCATCCAAGAACTATATTTTTGTCGTATTGGAGGAAACCATTATGACATTGATGGCCGATTTTTTGAGCCGACGTCAATCCAACCTGCGTTTCAGCAGCAGGGTAGTCAAAATGCATGAAGATATCTTCAAGGCAATTGTGAAGAAAAATGATTCTGAAGCCTTTACACTCCTCGAAAAACATCTCCTGGAGGTAGAGGAAAGCTTAAAAGGTTTTTCAGAACGTTCAAATGCAACAAGGGAAGAGTCCGATGCTTATTGACGTATGCTTCTCTGGTGTATTTTTTCCCTTTAAAGAAGTATGCATGCATAATCAGTGTCAAACAAATTAAGCGAAAGGAGGTTTCAAGCCAATACGGGTGTCTCGGCGTGTACTGGCGGCGACGAGCAGATTCTGTAAATGAAAGAAGAAGCAGATTTTACAAGCGAGTTTGCATATGTTCATAAATAATAATAGGAGGTATTCAATATGTCCATTGAGTATGATGACCTGAGAGGCTATATCAAGATCCTGGAGAAGGCCAATTGCCTTAAAAAGATCGAAAATGCCGACTGGAATGTGGAAATTGGCGCTATATGCGAGGTGAATAGCGAGAAAAAAGGAACCGCGCTGCTCTTTGATAAGATAAAGGATTATCCTGAAGGATACAGGCTTCTCACTAATTTTATTTTTCAGCCCAAGAAGGTGCAAAGGTTAGCCTTCGGAATACCGGATAACGTATCCGATAACGAGGTTATCCTGGAGTGGAGAGATAAATTGGCCAACTATAAACCCTTACCCCCTGTAGAGGTAGAGGCAGGCCCCATAAAAGAGAATGTCCTTACCGGCAGCGATATAGACATGTTTAAATTTCCGGCGCCCTTTTGGCATATACATGACGGGGGACGATATATAGGTACCGGTGATTTAAATATCAACCGTGATCCGGATACCGGGTATGTCAACATGGGGACATACCGGGTTATGATTCATGAGAAAGACATGCTTTCTTATTTTATGTCACCCAGCGCTCATGGCGACATAATACGGGAGAAATACTGGCAGAAGGGGAAAGATTGCCCTGTTGTGTTGTGCTTCGGCCAGGACCCGATGCTGTTTGCCGCGTCAACGATGCAAATACCTTGGGGCGTCAGCGAGTTTGATTTCGCAGGCTACATTAAGGGCAGGCCTTTCGAGGTTATCATAGATGATGTGACGGGTCTGCCGATACCAGCAGCAGCTGAAATCGCTATATCCGGTTTTGCTCCGCCGCCTGATAAAGAAAGCAGGCTGGAAGGCCCTTTTGGAGAGTGGACCGGCTATTATGCCTCCGAGCCCTTTAAACGTCCGCTCATCCACGTTAAGAAGCTCTACCACAGAAACAACCCGATAATGACCGGCGCGCCGCTGAATAAGTTCGAGCCCGCATGGTATGAGATCCCGATACACTATGCCCCCAATATTTGGGAGAGGTTGTTGGCAATGGGGATGCCGGGGGTACAGGGGGTATGGAGTTATGGACGCGGGGGGCGGACAATAGCGGTAATATCGGTCAAACAAAGCTATGTTGGACACGCACAGGCAGTAGCAAATATAGCTGCTACAGTGCCAAGGGGTGCTGCTATGGCAGGCAAGTATACCATCGTGGTGGACGATGATATTGACCCATCGAACTGGGATGAGGTAGCCTGGGCCATCTCTTCAAGGGTAGATCCTGAAACTCAGATAGAGATACTGCGCGGGCACCTTAATACTCCATTGGATCCTGCGGTCCCGCCGGAAAAGAGGGCAAGGCAAGACTACTCGATGGCAAGAGTCATAATTAATGCCTGCAGACCCTATCACTGGAGAAAGGAATTTGCGGAGGTTATCACCTACCCGCCAGAAGTAAGGGAAAAGGTGAAACAAAAGTTCAGTTATCTTTGGGATTAGTTGTTACGGGAAAAAAGGTTCAGGATGTGAGAATAACAAACATAAGGAGGGTCTTATGAGAAGTTTAAAAATTATTCTGGGAGTTTCCGTTATTATCTTTGTTTTCTGTTTTGCAAATCTCTCTGCTGCAAAAGAGATCGTTCCCATCTATACACCGGGTGCAGGAGGCACGCTCTATTTTCTTGGCAGCGCCATGGGAAAGGTCATAAACAAATATGTTCCGGAAGTGCAGATGATGGTTGAGCCGACAGGAGGGACCGCTGCTTCCGTAAAATTGATTGAGGAAAAATATGAAAAAAAACAGAGTGTATTCGCGACAAGCGATTCAAAAACAAACTATATGGCATATACAGGGAAACCGCCGTTCACGAAAGAATATAAATCATTGAGGGCAATAACCTTTCTGCACGGCACCGGCCTCAATCTCGTCGTGGATAAAAAGTCACCGATACAATCTTATTTTGATCTGAAGGGCAAAAAAGTTGCATTGGGCGCTCCGGGAAGTGGGACGGCAGTGATTGGTATGAGCCTCATAGAGGCTCACGGTATCACTAAAGATATGTTTAAACCTGTGTGGCTTGGCTATAAAGAAGTTGTTGAAGGCATACAGGATGGAAGCATTAACGCAGGCTTCATTTCAGGCGTATTTCCGATACCTGCCATGAAAGAATTGAACGTGAAGAGAGAGATACGGGTCATACCTGTAGACGGCCAGGTATTGAAAAAGGTGTTGGCAGAAAACCCCTATTTTTATAGCGATGTCTTAAAGCCAGGGTCTTACAAGGGAATTGAAAAAGATACTCCTATCTTAGTCTTTGGCTCAATACTTGTAACTCATAGCGGGGTGGATGCAAATCTGGTCTATAAGATCACCAAAGCAATATTTGAGCATAGAGATGAGTTGATAGAGATCCATCCGGTTGCGAAAGACATTGATCTTCGGACAGTAGAAAAAACGATAACATTTCCGTTTCACCCGGGTGCAGAAAAATACTTCAAAGAGGTGGGGGTCCCGAAAAAGTAGGACAACAACAAAACAATTACGGGGGTAAAACTTGAAATGGCTGACAACCAATAAAATAGTGACCGTTACTGCAATAACGATGTCTTTTTACCAGATATACACTGCAGGGGTACAACAGTTGCCGGCAGTTCAGCAGAGAACGATCCATCTTTGCTTCGGTCTGATCCTCACTTTTCTTCTCCTTCCCCTCAAAAAGACGTTTAAAGATAGGTATTCTAAAATTTGCTCAGCGGCAGATTACACCTTTCCGTTCCTCTGTCTTTTTATTGGGGCTTATGTGCTTACGCAGTATGAGGAAATATCCCTCAGGCAAGGCTCATTTAATATGATTGACTGCATTGTGGCCACAGTCGGTACCATTCTCGTCATAGAAGCGACAAGGCGCATTATGGGGCTCACCATGTGCGTTTTGGTTCTGCTGAGCCTTGGTTACGCCTTTTTTGGCGCATATCTGCCGCCAATGTTTGGCCATAGTGGATATAGCTTCGAGAGAATAGTTTCTCAGATGTTTTTGGGCACTGAGGGAATATTTGGTGTGGCTGTTGGCGTCTCTTCAACTGTGATCATTATTTTTCTTATCTTCGGCTCCTTCCTTGAGCAGACAGGGGGCAGTACTGCCTTCACGAACCTTGGTTTTGGTCTGTTCGGAAGATTTAAAGGCGGCGCTGCAAAGGCAGCGGTCCTGGGCAGTTGTCTTTTTGGTATGATGACGGGAAGCCAAACTGCCAATGTGGCGGCAGTCGGCACCTTGACCATACCACTAATGATACGCTCCGGCTATAAGCCTATCATGGCAGGGGCGCTCGAAGCCCTTGCCTCAACAGGCGGTATGTTGGTGCCGCCTGTTATGGGTGCTGCGGCATTCATAATTCCCGAGATCGTAGGGGGAAGCTATCTCGACGTCATGAAGGCAGCAGTGATACCGGGACTTCTTTACTACACTACCGTTTTTACGTTTATACAGGTCCAGGCAAACAAGCTTGAACTCAGGAAAGTACCTAAGGCGGAGCTTCCCAAGCTTGGTGTCCTTGTGAAAGAATACGGCCACCTTTTCTTCCCTATTATTGTTTTGCTGTACTTACTCATTGTAGCAGGCGTTTCAACAAAGCTGGCCGGTTTCTGGGCGGTAATCTCTTTATTTGGTGTGAGCATGATCAGCAAAAGCACCCGTATGCCGTTCAAAAAGGTTGTCTTAGCCCTGGAAAACGGCCCTAAAGTTGCTCTGGTTGTGATCATGTCATGCGCTTCTGCCGGTATCATTGAAGGTGTAATTAACCTGACCGGATTAGGACTCAGATTTTCGGAATTGCTGGTCTATGTGGCAGGCGGCAACATGTTTATTCTCCTCCTCTTAACTATGCTTGCGTCGCTTGTCATCGGGCTGCCGTTACCGCCCGTTACAGCCTACCTTATCCTTGCGATCCTTGCAGCCCCGGCTCTTATCAAGGCCGGTGTTGATCCCATGGGAGCGCATCTTTTTGTTTTTTATTTTGGCGTCCTGGGCAACATTACGCCCCCTTCAGCCCCCTGTTCTTTTGCGGCAGCGGGCATTGCGAGGACCGACCCGTTAAAGACTACCAATTTAGCATTCATGATATCGGCGCCAACGTTCATAGTGCCCTATCTTTTTGTTTATTCTCCGGAGTTGATGCTTAAGGGATCCATCCTATATATAGTTTTCAGAGTCATAACGGCTTTCGTCGCCATAAGCTGTATCTCGATGTCCTTTCTGGGGTTTGCAAGACTTCGGTTCAATGCAGTGGAGAGAATAGTCGTGTTTATAGGAAGCATATCCCTTATTCCGCAGATATTACTTTTGAACGTATTTGGATATATGGTTGTTTTGGGTCTCGTTTGGCGACAACTTATCTACCCCCGTATTGCTGCAGGAAAGTGAATGTCGCCGATGCCGGTGGTGTGTAAGTTGAAAAAACAGAAAAGTGTAATTTAAAACCTACATAAAGAGGATTACAATGAACATCATTGATCTTGCATCCCGAAACGGGAGACTTTACCCTGACGAACCGGCGTTTGTCGAGATCAGATCCCTATCAAAGAAAAGGAGATCGATCGGTTGGAGGCAATTTGACGAGAGGACAAACAGCCTGGCAAATGCCCTTATCGAACGGGGGGTCCGAAAGGGCGACAGGGTTTTCATGATGGGGAAAAATTCCATCAGCTGGCTGGAGGCCTATTTCGGCATCATCAAGACAGGGGCATGGGTTAATCCCCTCAATTTCCGTTTTACCGAAGAGAATATTGTCTATTGTGCAAAAGCGGCAGAACCATGCTGCTTTATCTTTGAAAAAGAGTATGCCCCCCTGATTGAGAACATTCAATCGGATCTGCCCACCGTGAAAAGGCTGATCAGCATGAGACCGAACGCGGCCGGCGGCATAGAAGACATGGAGAGCCTTATCGCTGGTAGTTCCTTGCTTCCGCCTCCGGTTGAGCTGAAAGACGAGGATGAATGCGGGCTCTATTTTACGTCAGGGACGACCGGCGCTCCAAAACCGATACTCCTCCTCCATAAGAACCTCTTTTGTCCTGCCGTTAACGAAGCGACGAACCTTTGCCTTACCAGGGATGATTCCCTGCTGATGATGCCGCCCCTCTACCATGTGGCGATGGGCCACCTCCTCGGTTCAATGCTTGCAGGTGCCAAAACGGTGCTTTTAACGGAGGAAGTAACACCAAAAACCATCTTCGATGCCGTTTCCGGCGAAGGCCTGAGGGTGGCGTTCCTGCTGGTGCCCTGGACCCTCGACATCCTTCAGGCGCTGGACAAGGGTGAACTGAAGAAAGAGGACTACGACCTTTCCCGCTGGCGCATCCTTCAGATGGGCGCTCAGCCTATTCCAACAAGCCTTATAAGAAGATGGAGGGAATATTTTCCCCATATGGAGTGCCACAACACATACGGCTTAAGCGAGAGCACCGGGCCGGGCACCATCCACAACAGGATCGAAGATGAAAGCAGGATAGGCGCCATTGGTAAACCGGGCCTTTTATGGGATGCCCGGATAGTAAACGAAAACGACGAAGATGTCCCCATGGGCGAGGTGGGAGAGATCATCGTGAAGGGCATGGGCGTCATGAAGGAATATTACAGGAACCCGTCCCTTACAGAAAAGACCATCGTAAATGGATGGCTCCATACCGGCGACCTGGCCCAGATGGATAAGGACGGCTACATCTATCTCGTGGACAGGAAAAAGGACCTCGTGATCAGCGGGGGAGAGAACATCTATCCCGTGGAGGTGGAAGAGGTCATCCAGAAGCATCAGAAGGTGCGGGATGTAGCCATAATAGGCACTCCCGATGAGAGACTGGGGGAGATCGTTACCGCGATTATTGAGCCTATAGCCCATGGCGCACTCACGGTGGAAGAGATGAGGGCGTTCTGCGACGAGAACCTGCCCCGCTACAAGCGTCCCCGGAAGATCATCTTTGATACCGTACCGAGGAATCCGACTGGAAAGATAGAGAAACCGAAGTTGCGAGAAAAATACATCAGTAAATAGTATGCGTACAGGGCCAGATTGGGGGATCATCTTTTTCTTATTTTGACTATTTGTATGATTCAGGATGGATGTTATACCTCTTCATCTTCTCATAAAAGGTCGACCTTGACATGGCCAGAAGGATTGCCGCCTTCCGCTTATTCCCTTTTGTCTGTCTAAGGGCGGATGTAATGAGGTCTTTTTCTTCTTCTGTTATTTTTTCTTTCATGCTGTATATGTTTATGGGCGTCTTAGCGTGGCGGGTTTCTTGCGGGCGCATTGATATATCGGAAGGCAAATGGTCAACGTTGATAACTTTATCAGTTGATGCATGAATGATGGTTTGTTCTAATACATTTATTAATTCTCTCACATTGCCCGGCCAGCCATAAGCATAAAAAATTTCCATTACCTTGTCGGATATCGCCTTCGGCTCCATTTTGAATGCATAGAAAATCTTTTTAAGGAAGTAATCGACATAAATGGGAATGTCTTCCCTCCTGTCTCTTAAAGGAGGAATGTAAATAATAGCCTTTGCAACTCTATAATAGAGGTCCTGGCGGAACCTTCCTTCATTCAGCAGGTTTTTCAAGTCTATATTTGTGGCTGACACGACCCGGAAATTTATTGTTTTTGCCTTCGTGCTCCCTAATCTTTTTATCTCTCTTTGTTCCAGGACCCGAAGGAGCTTTGCCTGAATTGATAGTGGCAGCGTAGAAATTTCATCCAAAAATGCTATGCCGTTATTCGCCGTTTCAAAATAGCCCGCCTTGCCCAAGGGCAGCGCCCCGGTGAATGCCCCTTTTTCGTATCCAAAAAGTTCTGATTCTGCAAGCTCGAATGGAATAGCGGGACAGTTTATCTTGACAAAAGGTGTATTGAAGCCCGCGGCGCTGTGGATACTGTGGGCAAACAATTCTTTCCCTGTTCCGCTTTCTCCCACAATCATAACATCGATATCAAGATGAGAAATATTTTTTGCATTTTCAACAGCCTCTTTGATCGCCTGGCTTTTTCCGAGTATATTGTCGAAGGTATACACTGAGCTATATTCTCTTAGCTCTTTCTGTTTGAAATGCTGCACCTCTTTTTTCAGTATCTGTATTTCATTGTTTATCCTTTCAACATCTACAAGATTTTGGAATATTATCTTGCCGAGAGCCCCAACGATTTCCCCTCTTACCTTTAAAGGATATACAGCGCCTATCCTTTTGGCCCCCTTTACTTCAAATATTCTTCCCACAATCGGTGTGCCTGTCTTTAATGCCAATGGAAGCGCCGAGTCGGGTATGAGCTTTGAAACGTGCACCCCCTTGGCCTCTCCCGGCTCCAGGCCCAGGAATCTTTCCGATGCCCTTTCCATATATTGGACACATCCGTCTTTATCGACGATGAGTGTACTTTCATATGGGTTGCGCAAGAAGAATCGGATAGCGCATCCAATGATAGGATTTAATTTATATCCTGTGGTTAAATCATCAAAAATATCTGATACGAAATCTTGCGACAACATAATTAACCCCTCCAGTTTTTGGACATGTCCATTTTATGGACAAAAAAATCATACACTATTTTCATTGGTCAAGCAAGTTTTAAGCATTTTTGCCCTAAAATTCATTAAAAACGGATGGCACAGCATTTGCTTTATAAAAATATTATCAAAATTAAAGGGGGTTATTATGAAAAAGATTAATTGTACCGTTCTCAACGTATGTTTAATCTTACTGATTGGCCTTATGTTCTTAGGGGCCGCACCAGAGAAGCCAAAACCTGATAAAGACTGGCCGAAGACGTACGCAATAGGATCAGGTACCGGTGCCGTGTATTACGCAATTGCAGGAGGGATAGGTGCGATCTCAGAGAAATATCTGGGAATTGCAGGCATACCCTCAAAGACATCCGGCGCCGAGGAAACAGCACGGCTGCTCCACAGGAACGAAATACAATTTGGTTTTATAACACCTGATGTAGGGTCAGACTGTGTCAGGGGGATTGGTAGTTTCCAGAAAACGGGCAAGCTAAACGTAAGAGTTATACTGCAGGATTTCCCTTTGGGGTACACCATTACCACGCTGGAAGGCAAGGGCATAAATTCTCCCTCGGATTTAAAGGGCAAAGCGGGCCATATAGGCGGTCGCGCTTCTCCTATCTGCCGGACTTTCTTTAAAGAAACCCTGCAAGCATACGGCATGAAAGCTGAAGATCTTAAGGCATCCTTGCCGCATGATACCGTTAGCGAAGCGATAGAGGCGCTGATTGTCGGCAAGGTTGATTTCTTCATCGATCCAACACCCCACCCTTCTGCAAAATGGGCAGAGCTTGCGGCAACGCATCCGATGAAGATTGTCAATATCGATGATGAACATATGAAAAAGATGGTGAAGAACGTACCCTACATGTTCCCGATGAAGATAACGGGCGGGACATATAAAACCATGCCGAAGGATGCCACTGTTTCGGCATTCTCCTCCATCGTTTGCGGGAACGGAGACCTTCCCGACAGATTCGTCTATGAATTAACAAAGGCCGTCTGGACCCATTTCGATGAATTCAAGACCTACCATGCGGGGGCAAAATATTTCAGTACCGAGGCCGTGAAGAGGATAAATTACATGCCTTACCACCCCGGAGCGATAAAGTACTATAAGGAGATAGGGGTCTGGACAAAGGAGCTTGATGAACGTCAGAACAAGCTTCTCGCTGAGATTGGGGCGAAAAGATAAACCGCTCTGCAATATAAATAGATGCCTCACCTAATTTTAGGGGGTTATTATGAAAAAGATTAATTGTACCGTTCTCAACGTATGTTTAATCTTACTCATTGGTCTTATGTTCTTAGGGGCCGGGCCAGAGAAGCCAAAACCAGATAAAGACTGGCCGAAGACGTATGCGATAGGATCAGGAACAGGGTCCGTGTATTACGCTATTGCAGGAGGGATAGGTGCGATCTCAGAGAAATATCTGGGTATTGCAGGCATACCCTCAAAGACCTCCGGGGCCGAGGAAACAGCACGGCTGCTCCACAGGAACGAAATGCAATTTGGTTTTATAACCCCTGATGTGGGCTACGAGTGTGTCCGGGGGATGGGTAATTTCCAGAAGACAGGAAAATTAAACGTAAGAGTGATAATGCAGGATTTCCCTTTAGGTTTCAATATAACCACTCTCGATGGGAAAACGATTAACTCGCCTGCAGATTTCAAAGGGAGGGTTGGCTACTTGTCGGCTCGTGGCTCTCCTATAATGAGGATTTTTGCAAAGGAAATGTTGGCCGTTTATGGTCTGCAAGAAGGAGACCTCAAATCTTCATTGATGTTTGATACCCATGATGAGGCGCAGCAGGCGCTCATTACCGGAAAGGTAGATTTTTTTATAAACTGCGCACCTCATCCCAGCGCTAAGTGGACTGAGCTTGCAACAACGCATCCGATGAAGATTGTCAATATCGATGATGAACATATGAAAAAGATGGTGAAGAACGTACCCTACATGTTCCCAATGAAGATACCGGGCGGGACATATAAAACCATGCCGAAGGACGTCACGGTTATGGCATTTTCCTCCATCGTTTGCGGGAACGGAGACCTTCCCGACAGATTCGTCTATGAACTAACAAAGGCCGTCTGGACCCATTTCGATGAATTCAAGGCCTACCATGCGGGGGCAAAATATTTCAGCACCGAGGCCGTGAAGAGGGTAAGCTACATACCTTACCACCCCGGAGCGATAAAGTACTATAAGGAGATAGGGGTCTGGACAAAGGAGCTTGATGAACGCCAGGACAAGCTCCTTGCTGAGATTGGGGCAAAAAGATAAACGCGGATATAACGCTGATGAGTATGTTGCGAATAGCATAAGCAGCAATAAATAAGGTGGGATATGGGAATAATGAGCAGAAAAACGTTTATCGCATTGATCTCCATTGTTATAAGCATATCCGCAGCATTATACATGACGAATGTTTTCGAGGCATTCGGGCTTCACATATCGGCAGTCGGTTATTTCAGCTTTATTCTTGGGCTGGTCTTAACCATGGTTTTTATGACCTACCCTATAAAAAAAGGAATGCCCGAGAATAAAACCTGTTGGCATGACCTTCTGTTTATCATCCTCAGCCTGGTGAGTACATTCTATATCGTCTTTTTCCCCGATCTGAGGGAAGAGGCGCTTATAAGCGGCGTTGCGACCAACATTGAGGTTGTAATGTGCTTTATGCTTGTGATAGCCATTTTAGAGGCTACGCGAAGAATGGTCAATATCACTATGGCAATCATCGCTGCCTTTTTCGTTGTGCACCTCCTGATCGGGCGTTACCTCCCTGGTCCATTGGCAACTTTTTCTTTCAGCCTCCAAAGAATTACCACTCTCTTCTATTTCAGCCCTAACGGAATATTTGGATTGCCCGTTGCAGTTGCATTTACTATTGTTGTTGCCTTTATGTTCTTCGGGGCAATCCTTAGGAGTTCCGGTGCGGCAAGCTTTATAACAGACTTTGCCTTTGCCCTCACAGGCAGGTGGACCGGCGGTCCTGCAAAGGCCGCCATAGTGGGCAGCTCCCTTTTGGGGACGCTGGAAGGCGCAACAGTTGCCAATGTTGTTACCACCGGAACGATTACAATCCCTTTGATGAAGGAGAACGGCTTTTCAGCGAATTTCGCAGGAGCAGTTGAATGCTGCGCCAGTAACGGCGCCCAGATCATGCCGCCGGTGATGGGAATAGTCGCGTTCATGATAGCAGAGATGCTCGGGGTCCCCTATGTCTCGGTCTGTATAGCAGCGGTTTTTCCTGCGCTGCTCTACTACCTGGCCCTTTTCACCCAGGTACATTTTCATTCAGCGAAGATGAGGCTGCACGGATTGCCTGGAGATCAATTGCCTTCCATCAGGAAAGTTCTGAAAGATAAATGGTTTTATTCGATCCCCGTCTTTGTTCTCATTTATGCCCTTGTCTGGATGCATCTCCCTGTTCAGCACTGCGGTCTTTTTGCAGCACTTTCTGCCATGGTGGTGACGATCATAGATTTCCAAAGAAAAAAGGAGACGAGGAAAAGCCTGAAGGGGTGGTTTGTATGGTTTCTTGAGATTATGGAAAATACCGCAAAGGACCTTCTTGTACCTGCAATGGCCTGTGCCTCGGCGGGAATCATTATTGGCTCCATAGACACGAGCGGGTTTGGTTTCAGGCTTTCGAGCATGCTTGTTAACATTGCCGGGGGAAGCTTATTTTTTCTTCTTCTGCTGACGGCAGTCAGCTCATTCATACTCGGGATGGGCATGTCGTCAGTGCCCTGTTACCTTATACTTGTAATCCTTGTTGCACCGGCAATGATAAAAGCCGGCGTATCCCCCATGGCCTCCCATCTTTTTGTCTTTTACTGGGGCATAATGTCCTTCATTACACCCCCTGTTGCCGTAGCAGCTTATGTTGCCGCCAGCATATCCAAAGGGGATCCCATGAGGACAGGCTACATTGCCATGCGCTTAGCCTTTGTAAGCTACGCTGTCCCTTTTGTCTTTGTCTATAATCCCGGATTGCTGCTGGAGGGACCATGGAATATTGTAATCCTCTCCGTAATCACCGCAACGATGGGTGTTGTTGCCGTTGGCATTGGATTCGAAGGTTTTCTCGTACGAAATTTTACTCTTGTAGAGAGGCTGTTCTTCCTAATCGGGGGAACGATGGTATTTATACCTACGACAAGAATCAGCGGATTGATTGATGTAATAGGATTCGTCGTAATTCTTTTCGGGATACTATTACACACAAGAAGGCATGTCGACAGTTTGCATCAAAGGAGGTAAGGGCAATGAGGATTGAGGAAGACATAAAGATCCCCACAATGTGCGGAAGATGTTATGCCGGCTGTGGAGTGGTAGTTCGGAGGGTGAACGGTGTGGCTGTTCAGATTGAGGGGAACCCCGACAGCGACATGGGTCCAAGAGGCGGCTTGTGCGCCAAAGGGATCTCAGGCCTTCAGGTTCTCTACGACCCGAATAGGCTGAACGTGCCACTCAAGCGAACCAATCCTGAAAAAGGGTTGCATGCAGATCCTAAATGGAAGGAGATTTCCTGGGAAGATGCGCTCACCGAAATAGCTGACAAGCTTGGAAAGATATTGAGGGATGAGCCTGGAAAACTGATGGCACAGGTTTCAATACTCAGAACTTTTTTCGCTTCCTTTTGTATGAAGCCTTTATATGACGCGGGAATGAAAAATATCTGGGTGGGGGGCGGAGGGCTTCACTGCGGGTCTGGAGCGCATGCAGTCGCCGGTATGATAAACAGCTCATGGTCGATAGTCCCGGATTTTGATAATTGCAATTATGTTATCTATTTTGGCGCCAGCAAGGGCACCGCGGCGGGTCATTCATCGGGAATATCTACAAGGCTTGCCGCAGAATTCAGGGATAGGGGGGGGAGATTCGTAATTTTTGACCCCCTTTGCAACTATGCCGGAGGTAAAGCTACAGATTGGGTGCCCCTCCTCCCGGGCACCGATGGGGCAATAGCTCTTGCCATGTGCAATATTTTAGTAAATGAGCTTGGCATCATAGACAAGGTGTTTCTAAAAGCAAAAACCAACGCCCCGTACCTCATTGGGCCTGACGGAAGATATGTAAGAGATAAAGAGACAAAGAGATGCTTGGTCTGGGATCAGGATGAGGAAAGGGCGGTGCCTCACGATTATCGCGACATTCCGAGTTATAAGGCAGCTTGTTCGGTAAACTATGCCCTCGAAGGAGAGTATAAGGTAGCTGGTGTCGTCTCTCATCCGGCCTTTGAGCTGATAAAAGAGCATCTTAAACAATATACGCCTGAAATGGCGTCAAGGGTGTCAACTGTGCCGGCAGAGAAGATCAGAACTATAGCTAAGGAATTTGCCCAGGCAGCAAAAGTCGGGAGCACCATTGTATTGGATGGACATGAGGTTCCCATGAGGCCTGCATCCGCTGTACTTTTCCGCGGCGGTGAAGGGCATGAGAACTCCTTTATGACCTGTTTTGCCGTAGCGCTTCTCAACATGCTTGTCGGGTCCGGTGACGTTTACGGAGGTACCCTCGGGTGGCCGCCACGGTCCCTTGGACATCCCGAAACAGGCAGGTTTGCTTTCTCGCCATACAGGGGTGTTGATGGATTTATGCAGACAGATTATTTTGGGCCGGCCATGTTGCACCCGCCCCATCGTATCGATGAGGTAGTGAACACGTTTGATGGATTGGTCGGAAGAGTTGTAAAAGAGACAGTACATAACAAAGACGGCAGATTAATCGTTGAAGCCGGATCTGTTGTCACCAAGGAGATTGCATACGAACTGTCCCGTTTGCCGGAGAGGATGATAAAGGTAGAACAATTTAAGTCGGGCGGGCCTTGGCCCATCACTGAACCGGCAATGAAAGGCAATGCCCAGCTAAAAGATATCTTCACCGTAGGTTTTGACCCGGGGGTCCTCGGGTCAAGCGACCAGGAAGAAATATGGCAAAAGATCAAGCTGCCCTACAGGTTCGAGATGATGCTAAGCTGGGGATGCAATACCCCGCTAAGCGTTGCAAGCTGGGAAGCCATAGAGAATAGCCTGAAAAAGATACCTTTTATCGTTGTGGCAGAGCTTTTTAATACAGAACTTACAGAAGGCTTTGCCGATATTGTACTGCCTGACTGTTCTTACTTGGAGATGCTGAGCTGGATCGAAGGAAAGGGAATGAATTTTAATTATCCTTATGGCATGGGCGACTGGTGTTACCATCTTGTACAGCCTGTGGTAGAGGCGAGGAAGGAGAGGAGAAGCTTTTTAACCGTTATATGGGAAATTTTTGACAGAATGGGTTATCGCGCAGTGCTCAATAAATCAATGAATGACTTTTTCGATTTTGACGAGAAGCACGCCTTGAAACCGGATGAAAAATTTACCGAAGAAGAACTGGCTGACAGGTCTTTGAAGTTCTGGTTTGGCGAGAAACATGGATTGGCTTATTTTAAGGAACACGGCTTTATAAGCTGGCCCAAAAAGGTGGAAGAGGCTTACTGGCGATACTTTGTCGACTGCCGGGTGCCTGTCTATCTCGAGTTCATGATAGATATCAAGGAAAAAATAAAAGAGATAACCGATCAATTAGGGTTTGATATTGACTTCACACAGTACTCCCCATATATAATGTGGGCCCCCTGTTCAATACACAAAGAAGATAATCCCGAATATGACCTGTACTGCTTCTCCTACCGTGATGTACTCCATACCGGCTCTGCTACCATGGAGCAGCCATGGATTAATGAGGCAAGCATGATGAATCCATATACGTACAATATCACTATGAATGAGGAGACGGCAAAAAAGAAAGGGCTGAAAGATGGCGACAACATAGTCGTAGAGACAATAACCGGCCGACAGGTGACCGGGACCTTGAAGACACTGCAAGGCAGCCACCCCCAAACATGCTCAATCGCTGCCTGCAGCGGCCATTGGGCAAAAGGGATGCCTATTGCTAAGGGCAAAGGGACAAATTTTGATAATCTTCTTGAAATAGATCTTAAACATTCCGATCCTGTAAGCCTCAATCTTGAAACGGCGGCACGGGTTAGGGTAATGAAAATTTAAGGGGGCGGTTTATGACACGATGGGGAATGGTCATTAATCTCAATAAATGCATAGGTTGCTATGCCTGTATGATTGCATGCAAGCAGGAACATTATCTTCCTTCCCAGGTATTCTGGGGAAGGGTCCTTGTGGGTGAAACAGGGAAATATCCAACGGTCCGGAAGCAGGTATATCCTGTGCTTTGTAACCATTGTCAGGATGCTGCGTGTGTTAACGTTTGTCCTACAGGAGCCTCTATCAAGAGAGAGGACGGTATTGTGATAATTGACTACGATAAATGTGTGGGATGCCGCTATTGTGTCATGGCCTGCCCTTATCAGCAAAGAACCTTTTACGGGGATGATGGCAAGGAATATTTTCCTGGCCAGGGCTTCACAGAGTGGGAAATAATCGGGAGAAAGCTCAACCCTCTGCAGAAAGGCACGGTAGTGAAATGTACTTTTTGTGCAGAAAGGGTAGATGAGGGGATTAAGCGGGGGTTGAAACCAGGGGTTGACCGTGATGCTACTCCTGCATGTGTGAACGCCTGTCCTGCAAAGGCAAGGTTTTTCGGAGACCTTGATGACCCTGAGAGCGAGGTCTCAAAGTTGGCGAAGAGAGGGTCTCAACTCAGCCCGGAGCATGGCACAAACCCCTCGGTTTATTACATTATACGGTAGACAGGAACAAGGAGGCGGAAATGGTGAAGGCATATGAGTGGATGGTAAAATGTACACCACAAACAGAGTGGATAGAAAAGAAAGGTGTACTTTTATGGCTCGCATTTTTCTTTATTGAACTGGGAGCCGGGGCGTACTTCATCGGTTCTTTTTTCAATAGCCCGCTTACCAGGTTTATTGGATGGCTTGTATGCGGGTTGCTGGGCGGCGGATTACACTTCCTGTACCTCGGGCGGCCTTTCAGATTCTACCGTATGGTAGCGAAACCGCAAACTTCGTGGATATCAAGAGGGATGATCTTTGTGTCGCTCTTCCTCCTTCTTGGGCTTGTCAATATCATTTTGAACCTTTATTCCATTACTTCGGGAGTACTTTCCGCATTGACCATAGTACTCTCTTTTCTTGTTGTTATATACGGCGGGTTTGCGATGTGTTGCATTAACGGGATTCCATTGTGGAATACTGCGCTTTTACCCATACTTTACGTAATAAGCGGCCTCTGGGGAGGAGCAGGGATAACCGTAGGGGTAGCGGTGGCGACAGGTTCAGAACATTTGCTGAGCGCAGTTGAGCAATGGACCCACTTGTTGCTAATAGGCTATATTATTCTTATTTTTACATACCTTCTTAGCATTAGTTACGGATCAGTCGCAGCAAAGACATCAATTTCTCAAATTGTTAAAGGCAAAGGGTGGCATGTATTCTGGATAGTAGTGGTTATTATAGGGATCACTGTACCTGTTGGTATGATGGTGGCGAATACACAGTCGGCACCCGTGGCTATACTATACATCACACTGCTTTGCGAATTGTTGGGCGACCTTGGGATGCGCTATCTGATCCTGAAATACGGTTTCTATAACCCGCTTATCCCTACAACTACTTAATTAAGGAGCTTATAATGAAAGAGATAAGAATTCACGGCAGAGGCGGTCAGGGTGGAGTTATGATAGTGCGGATGCTGGCCGCTGCCCTTGTTCTTGAGGGAAAATGGGCGAGTGGATTTCCATCCTTCGGCATGGAAAGACGGGGGGCGCCAATTTTGGCATTCGCTCGGTTTGATGATAAGCCAATATGGGAAAAAACCAGGGTCTATAATCCTGATTGTCTGGTGGTTATTGATGCAGGCTTTATCTCATCGCCGACCTTATTTGACGGTATAAGGCCGGAGAGCACTCTCGTTATAAACGCACTCGAGCCGGTGAAAAAGCAGCTCCACAAAAATATTCGTCTCATTGGCTCCGTTGATGCGACAAAAATAGGCCTGGAGGAGGTAGGGATAGCGGTTACCAATACAGCCATGCTTGGCGCTTTTGCCCGCACGACGGGATGGGTACAGCTCAATTCCCTCTTGTCTGTTTTGGGAGACTATTTTGCCGGTGATAAACTGGAACAAAATCGAAAGTGTGTAGAGCGGGGATTCAAGGAAGCGGAGTCTGTGAGATTCTAAAGGAGGAGCCATGAAGCTTACAACTGAATTCGACACACCCTGGGCATATTCCGATAAGATACTAAAGCTAAAGACCGGGGAGTGGAAGTACCAAAGGCCGGTGGTGACAGAGAGCAAATGCTGCCGGTGCGGAGTATGTTCCCTCTTTTGTCCCGTGGGGTGTGTAAGCGATATGGGAAGCCATTTCGAGGCAAATTTAGACTATTGCAAGGGATGTGGTATTTGCGCCAGGGCATGCCCCGTGGATGCTATTGAAATGGTGAGGGAGGCATAAGATGAGCGATAAAGGCACTTCGCGGGAGATCAAAGTTTTGGACGGGAACAGGGCAGCAGCTTATGGGGCGATGTTATGTCGGCCGGATGTCATTGCGGCATACCCCATTACCCCTCAATCCGAAGTTGTGGAAACCCTTTTTAGCTTTAAAGCCCAGGGGTTACTGGATTCAGAGCTCATTGAACCGGAAAGCGAGCACTCATCGATGGGTATTCTGAGGGGGGCCTCAATTGCCGGAGGAAGGACCTTTACGGCAACGGCTGCCCAGGGGCTGCTCTTCATGTTTGAAAACTGCATACAAGTGGCAACGCAACGTCTCCCTATAGTGATGGTTAACGTTTGCAGAGAGGTTGCGGGACCTCATATAGTGGTCTCCGGCCACTCTGATACCATGATGACCAAGGGGATGGGATGGATCCAGCTCCATGCACGGTCATGCCAGGAGATACTAGACCTGATAGTTATGGCTTACAGATTGGCAGAAGACCCGGAGATACGTATTCCGGTTGCTGTCTGCTACGATGGCTGGTTCCTCTCTCATTTGTGGGAACCGGTAGAAATTCCAACTCGCGAAGAGGTGGCAAGATTTCTCCCGCCGTTTGAGACAAGCCCGAGGGTAGACCCTGCAAGACCAATGGTGTTCGGCCCCTGGATATCGAGCAAAGTAGCAACTGAATATCGCTATAAACAGAGCGCCGCTATTAGCCGGGCTAAGGCAAAATTTGATGAAATAGAACGAGAGTTCCAGGAAAATTTTGGCAGAGGCTACGGCGGGCAAATCGAAGAGTACAGAACTGACGATGCAGATATAGTGCTGATAGCTATGGGAAGCAGCGCCAGTACGGCGAAAGTTACAGTTGACAAAAAACGCGACGAAGGGTTAAAGGTAGGACTGCTGAGGATAAGAATGTTTACGCCATTCCCAAAAGAAAGGTTGGCCACAGCCTTAAAGCAGAAAAAAGCTATAGGCGTCATGGACAAAACCGTCTACTTCGGTTGGGAGTGCGGCAACATTTTTCTGGATGTAAAAAGTGTTCTTTACAGTGCGGGTATAAAAATGCCCGTGCTTAACTTTATCTGCGGCCTTTGCGATTCAGATATTACAACTGAAATCATCGGAAGGGCTATTGACGCTATCGATCAAGCCGCTCAGGGGAAGCCATACAGTGAGGTTGTCTGGCCGGATCTTGAATAGGCAAAGGAAAATGTATTGGAATTTTGGGGGTGATAAATGAAACTATCTAATTTCGTGCGAAAAATACGCGATGTCTGTCCGCCGGATTGTTCTGCTTGCGAGAAGGCATGTGCCGAAAAAATGGGCAACCTCGGCCCGGTGATCAATGCCGGGCAGGTTCACAAAGCCGGTGTTTATAAAGCAATAACCTGCGTGCAGTGCGGGAATCCCGCTTGTAAGGATGTTTGCCCTAATGACGCTATAGTCAAGGATGAGGAGAGCGGGGTCGTGAGGGTCATACAAGAAAATTGTATTGGCTGTGAAGCTTGCACCGAGGCTTGCCCTTACCAGAATATGTTTTTTGACTCAAATGCGAAGGTAGCCTTCAAATGCGACTTGTGCGGCGGCGCGCCAGAGTGCGTATCCGCATGCCCATACGGGGCATTAGAGTATTTCCGGGGCGGCACCATTCGTGGCTATTTGAACGATGAGGAGTACCTGTCTCCGGGAACGAGGGCCTGTGCAGGATGCCCCGGTGAGCTCATCTATAGATTTAGTCAAAGAATTTTGGGAAGCAATACCGTCTTCTTCGGTTGCCCGGGATGCATGACCATATTGATGACCGGCCATGAAACTATGGCCGGGAGCAGGTTGCCATATGTGTCCTGTCTTTTTACGAACGTTATCTCGACGATGACAGGAACTTCGAGATACTATCGACATATCGGAAAAGAGGCAAATCTAGTAGCCTATGTGGGAGATGGTTGCCTGTCGGATATTGAGTTTCAAGCGCTGTCAGCGGCAGCTATGAGAAGGGAAAAATTAATAGTGCTCTGCTATGATAACGAAGGCTACCAAAATACGGGAAACCAGATGAGCAGCACCACAGCCTTTGGTTCTCTGACGACTACCAGCCCGGTTGGCAAAGAGCTCCGCGGAAAGGACCGTGACAGCAAATACATGCCTCTTATTATGGTTGCACATGACATTTCATATGTTGCCACGGCGAGCCCTGCTTACTTAGAAGACTATGCCAGGAAACTCACTAAGGCCATGAATGTTAAGGATGGCATGTCCTACATCCATATACTGACCCCTTGCCCAACGGGTTGGGGATTCCCGATAGATAAGTCAATTGATGTGGGCAAGCTCGCCGTAGAAACCAACTATTTTCCGCTATGGGAATATGAGGATGGGATACTGCGCCTGACCTACAAAAGCGACAAGCCACAACCAATCAGCGCCTATACTAAATTAATAAGCAGGTACCGTCACATGAATGAAGATGAGCTTCAACAACTTCAAAGGTTGGTAGACAAACGTTTTAATAAATTGGGACTTTATTCTCAGTCCTTCCGGCAAAAGGAAGCCCTTCGCACTTGAAAGACCATGACAACAAAAGGAGGATAAGGCTCTATGTACCTGCCTGATTTTGACTACTATGCACCTGAGACCCTCAAGGAAGCCTGCTCCCTTCTTGCCCGGTTGAACGGCGGCGCGAGCGTGCTTGCAGGGGGTACCGACCTCCTCTCCCACATGAAAAACGAGCTCATATCCCCTAAGGCCCTTGTATCGTTAAGAAGGATTAAAGGCCTGGACACAATAGCCTATGTTGCGGAAAAAGGACTGGTTATCGGGGCAAGGGCAACGCACAATGACCTCGCCGGCTCGCAGGTGCTCAGGGAACGATACCCCGCCCTACCGGAGACCGCACGCGTGATGGCGAATAACCAGATACGGAATCGGGGCACGATAGGGGGGAACATAGTGAGCGCCGTCCCCTCCGCCGACCTCCCGCCCATCCTCATCGCCCTGGGTGCAAGCGTGGTCATAGAGGGCCCTAATGGGACGAGAACGGTTCTGCTGGAACAATTCTTTGTCGGGCCGCGCCGTTCCATTATCGCCGCCGACGAGGTCCTTGCCGGGATCGTGATCCCCGACCAGGCCACAACAGGGAGCGCTTACTGCAAGTTCGGGCTTCGCCGCTCAGGAGCCCTTGCTGTCGTCGGCGTGGCCGCCAGTGTCGTTGCAGATGGAGCCAGCGTCACGCAAGCCCGCATTGTCCTGGGTGCCGTGGCCCCGACGCCGCTGAGGGCGCGGCAGGCAGAAACGCTGCTTGCCGGCAATGCCGTCACAGAGAGTTTGCTGGAGGAAGCGGGGAGAAGCGCCGCAAATGAATGCAGACCCATATCAGACATAAGGGGGTCGGAGGAATACCGTCGGGATATGGTCAGGGTTTTCACAAAGCGGGCCCTCCGTAAAGCCCTGAACATACCCATACAACATACCGGGGAGGGAACGTGATGGACGATACGCAGGGTGGAGCAGGGCATGGGAAACAGTACGCCATACAGCTGGTGGTAAACGGGGACCTCCACAGCGTCTTTGTAAAAGCGAACACGCTGCTTGTCAATGTCTTGCGAAACCAGCTGAACCTTACCGGCACGAAGAAAGGATGTGAGCTGGGGGATTGCGGTTCCTGCACGGTCCTTCTCGACGGGAAGCCGGTCAACTCGTGCATGGTGCTGGCAGTGGAGGCCGACGGCCATGAGATCACCACCGTGGAAGGGATAGCGCAGAACGATCAACTGGACGCCCTCCAGCAGGCGTTCATCGATCATGCGGCGATACAGTGCGGATTTTGTACGCCCGGGATGATCATCTCGGCCAGGGCGCTTCTGAGCCATACCCCGCATCCCACAGAAAAGGAAGCGCGGGAGGCCATCGCGGGCAATCTGTGCCGTTGCACCGGCTATGTGCATATTGTCGATGCGATACTCGCTGCGGCAGAGACAGAAAAGAAAGAGGTGTAGCGTGAAAGAAGATTACTCGGTCATTGGGAGAAGCGTTCCGAAGATAGACGCCCGGTTAAAGGTGACCGGCCAGGCGCTTTACGCCGGAGACCTCAAGATGCCGAACATGCTCTTCGGGAAGATCCTCAGAAGCCCCCACGCGCACGCCCGCATCCTGAGGATCGACACCGCCGAGGCCGAGCGGCTGCCCGGGGTGAAGGCCGTGATCACCCATAAGGACGTGCCGGCGAAAAAGTATGGGGTGTCCCCGGCGCGCCGCGACGAAAACATCTTTTGCATCGACAAGGTCCGCCACGTCGGCGACAAGGTGGCTGCCGTAGCGGCAATCGACGAAGAGACGGTGTACCGGGCCCTGAAGCTCATCAAGGTTGATTACGAGATATTGCCCGCCGTCTTCGACCCCGTGGAGGCGATGGCCGAAGGGGCGCCGCTTATCCATGAGGACTTTCCCCGCAATATCAACGTAGAGATCCACCAATCCTTCGGAAACGTGGAAGAGGCTTTTGCCCGCGCCTTTCATGTGAGAAAGGATACGTTCCTTGGCCACCGCACCTACCACTGCCCGCTGGAACCGCATGTATCCCTTGCCTTCTGGGAGGGCGACAAGGTAACCCTCTACGCGACGACCCAGAAGGCCCACTACCTCCAGGTAGACCTGGCCAGGCAATTCGACCTGCCCATGGGGAAGGTGCGGGTGGTGTGCCCCTTCATAGGCGGCGGGTTCGGGGGCAAAGCGGCGGCCATGGGGCTTGATTTTGCCGCGGTTGCCCTGTCGCGCATCACCGGGAGGCCCGTGAAGATGTTCTACGATCGGGATGAGATGTTTACCCACAACCGTGGACGGCATCGCCAGATCATGGAATTGACCACAGGGGTGGACCGGGATGGAAAGATCCTGGGGGTCTATGCAAACTTCATCATGGACGGAGGGGCATACACCGGCAACGGCATCGCCACAGCGTACTACGCCGGCTCCCTCCTCCCGCTCTCCTATGTGTTTGAGAACTTCAAGTATGACATGCTCAGGGTCTATACCAATCTTCCGGGCTCGGCCTCCCAGCGCGGTCATGGCGCGGTCCACCCGAAATATGCCCTCGAGAGCCAGCTCGAAATGATCGCGAGGGACCTGGGCATGGATTCTTTAGAGATACGGCTGAGAAACCGGAGAAAACCGGATACGGTAACCGTCAACGAGCTGACCGTCAACTCCTGCAAACTGGAGACCTGCATTGAGACCGCGCGGAAGCGTTCCGGCTGGGACGAAAAGAAGGGCAACCTCCCCCGTGGCAGGGGGATAGGGGTGGCGCTGGGCGGTTTTGTCTCCGGCGCAGGCTACCCCATCTATCGCACCAACCTCCCGCACTCCGTCGCCTTGATACGGGTGAACGAGGATGGGTCAGCCGCAACCCTGTACACGGGCGCGGTAGACATAGGGCAAGGATCGAACACGGTTCTCTGCCAGATGGCCGCGGAGGCGATGGGGTTCAGATACGAGGACATCACCGTGGTGTCGGCTGATACCGAAAGGTCGACCCATGATTTTGGGGCCTACTCCAGCCGGCAGACGCTTATGTCCGGCTGGGCGGTGAAAAGGGCCGGCGGGATGGTCAAGGAGAGGCTGCTGGAGGCGGCAGGCGTGATGATGAACGTAAAGCCTGAAGAGCTTGACTGCAGGGACGCAGAGGTATTTGTGAAGAACAATCCGGTTGTCAGGGAGCCCTTCGGAAAGATCGCGCGCGAGTATTTTGTCAAAAATGGACCACTTGTGGGGCATGGCTCCTATACGCCGCCCAAGCTTGGCGGTGACTACAAGGGAGGCACCGTGGGAACCTCGCCCGCTTACAGCTTCTCCGCTCAGATCATAGAGGTCCAGATAGACGAGGAGACCGGCGAGATAGGCGTGGAGGGCGTATGGGACGTCCACGACTCAGGCACCGTGATCAACCCGGCCCTTGTTCACGGGCAGTCACACGGAGGCATCTATATGGGCCTCGGTGAAGCGATCTGGGAGGAGGTAAAATTTGACGAAAACGGGCGCATCCTCAACCCCAACCTGGCAGAGTATAGAATGCCGACCGCCCTTGACGTGCCGATGATGGATTCGTTGGCTGTCGAAGGCTTTGAACCGGCGGGCCCCTGGGGGGCAAAGGAGGTTGGCGAGGGGGCCAGCGTGCCCACAGAAGGCGCCGTGGCGAATGCAATCCTCGACGCAACCGGGGTTTTTATGGACAGCTTGCCTTTGACATATGAGAAGATCTGGCGTGCACTGAAGAACAAGAAGCGAGGTGAAAATGCCGATCCTCGTTGAAAGAATATAGATTTCCTGAAAATGGAAAGGAGCTACATTAAAAACAATATTAGGGAGGTTGTAAAATGAAAAAGAAGGACATAACAAGTGTTA
>DIFC01000075.1 GCA_002418945.1 Deltaproteobacteria bacterium UBA5758
AGGAGTATGGTCTTCCCTGCACCTCGCAATTTTGCCACTGCGCCAAGCATCTCATCAACAAGCTTGGGCATAAGCCCCAGCGAAGGCTCGTCAAGCATGAGGAGTTTCGGGTTTGACATGAGCCCTCTCCCGATCGCGAGCATCTGCTGTTCGCCGCCCGACAACGTGCCGCCGGTCTGTTTTTTTCTGTCCGCGAGGCGCGGAAAAAGGTTATAGACATATTCGAGATTGTTTCTCTTTTGCGCCGCATCGCTGACGATATATGCGCCGATCTCCAGGTTCTCCTCAACGGTCAGAGGGCCGAATATGAGGCGCGCCTCGGGGACATAAGTGATGCCCCGCCGTACGATCTCCGGGGTTGCAAGATTTTGTATATTCTCATTTTCGAAACGGATCGTACCTTTTGACGTGTGGAGTGCGCCTGCGATGGTCTTGAGCAGCGTCGATTTCCCTGCGCCGTTGGCGCCCACAACGGTAACGAGCTCACCTTCGTTCACAACGAGGGATACGTTGTGGATGATCGGTATTCCGCTGTACCTGACCTCAATCTCAGAGACCTTGAGCATATTTTTCCCCCAGATAGGCCTTGATGACGTTCTCATTCTTCACGATATCTGCAGGCAGGCCTTCAGCGATCTTCTCGCCGTAATCGAGGACGATTACCCGCTGGGATACCTTCATTACCATCTCCATGATATGCTCTATGAGGAAGAGGGTGATCTTTTTCGCGCTGTTCAGCCTTCTTAAGAGCTCTACCACCTCTTCTATCTCCGTCGGGTTGAGACCGGAGGCCACCTCATCGAGCATGAGGAGCGCGGGCTTCGTAGCAAGCGCCCTGGCAAGCCCCACCTTTCTCTGGATCGCGATGGGAAGCTCGTTGATGTAATAGTCTTTCACCCCATCAAGGGCAAGGTCCCCGAGGACGTCAAGCGCCTCGCTTCTGGCCGTATTTCTGTCATTGGTCCTGCAGAAGGCGCCTACCATGACATTTTCAAGAACCGTCATCCCTGTTGTTACCTTCATAATCTGAAACGTCCTGCCGATGCCTTCACGGTTGGTCTTGTAAGGCTTGAAACCGGTTATATCCTTCCCCCTGAAGGCAACCCTCCCCGAATCCGGCCTGTGATAGCCGACAATGCAGTTGAAAAGCGTCGTCTTGCCGGCGCCGTTAGGGCCGATTAGACCGACTATCTCCCCCTCATCGATGGAAAAGGATATGTTGTTGTTCGCAACAAGCCCGCCAAAATCCTTCACGATGTTCTCAACCGTCAGAAAAGACACCGCTAATGCCCCCTTTTTCTGAACTGTTCTATGATCCCCCATATGCCCCGGGGCTGATACGCAGAAACGACTATGATAAGGGCTGAATAGATCATAAAATCGATCCCAGTGAGCCCTTTCTGTCCACCGAGCCAGCTTCCGAGGAAACGGTCGAGGGGAACAAGAAAGGCCGCTCCGATGATCGGGCCCCAGAGCGAGGCGGCTCCGCCGAGCATCGCCATAAGGGCTATCTTGATCGAAAGGGACAGCTCCATCGTAGAGGCAGGGTCCACGTAAAGGTTGTACACCGTTATATAACCCCCGCCGACAGCGACGAATGCCGATGCGATGGAGTATGCCTTGATCTTGCACCAGCGGATATCGATCCCCAGGCTTTCCGCAGCGTCCTCATCGTCCTTGATCATACGCAACTGGTAGCCGAGCTTCGATTTCCTGAACCAGTTCATGTAGAAAAGTCCTATATAGAAGAGGGCCATGATGAAATAATAGTAATAGGTGTCCGATTTGAACTGCATGTAAAGGAAATCGGGATGGTCATGGATGGGCAGCTCTATGCCTTTCGCGGCGCCCACAAGATTCCAGTTGTCGAATATATCCTTGAGCACAAGGGATGTACAGATGGTGGCGATGGCGAAGTAATGCCCTTTAAGCCTGAAGAGCGGGTACCCGATGATGAAAGAATACCCGACGGCGATTAGAATGCCGATCGGCATGGAGATCCAGAAAGGGACCCTCCACCAAACCATCATGAGCGCCACGGTATAGGCGCCGATCCCTACGTATTGCGCCTTGCCAAGCTCAACCTGTCCGCCGTATCCTCCTATCGTGTTCCACCCCATCCCAAAGAGGGAAAAGAGGAGGAACTGGATCATGACGGTCTTTGCAAAGGAGCCTGCGCCGAGCAGGGGGAAAACAAGGAGAAAAACGGAAAAGATGACGAGGCCGATCCTTTCCGCCTTTGAGAAATCGCTGAAATCGAGGGCGTCTTTTAGTTTTTCCATCCGAACAATCCCTGGGGCCTGACGACCACGATGATAAAGTATGCAAGGTACACAATGGTGAACTTGAAGTGCGGGCCAAGGAAATCAGAGCCGATGAGGTGGCCGAACACAGGAAAGATCATCTCCAGGATACCGATGAGCAGCCCCGCGAAAAAGACCCCCTTGATGCTTCCGAAACCGCCGAGCGCTACGCAGGCGAAGGCAATCATCACGAAGAGTATCCCCACCATCGGGTAGGCATAGTAAAAGTTCACCAGCATCCCGCCCGCCATCCCAACGGTGCCTCCTCCTATCGCCCATGCGATGGCATTCATGCGGTCCGTCCTGATGCCCATATAGGACGCCGCCTCTTTATTGAGAGATGTTGCCTGGAGGGCCTTTCCGGTCTTTGTCTTATGGAGGAAATAGTAGACAACTGCAAAGGCTACGAGGCTTAGGATCCCTGCGGCGAGCTTTGTCCAGTCGAAGATGAAAGGCCCCACAGAGAGGCTTTTCCCTACAAGGATCCCCTTGTCGATCATCCGGTAATCGGCGCTGAAGAGGAACATGGCAAAATATTGCAAGAAGAGCATGAGCCCGAAGGTGCCGAAAAGCTGGGCGATCGCCGGCCCCCTGAGGAGGTACTTGATGAACCAGTAATATGATGCAAGCCCCAGGAGCACCCCGACAACAGCCGATACCGGCAGGGCAATGAGGGGGTCGATATGGAAAAAGAAGTTCGCCCAGTAAACGGAGTACATCCCGAGCATAAGGAATTCCCCGTGGGCGAAGTTAACGATGTCCATCACCCCGAATATCACCGTGAGGCCAAGAGAAACAAGGGCAAAAAGAAGCCCCATCAATATCCCCTGCAGCAGCGCATCAGCTATAAGCATGTACAGTCTTCCTTGATAAAATCAGCATTCAGCTCTCAGCGGTCAGCCTTCAGTATAATAAATTTGCTGAGAGCTGAATGCTTTAAAAAACTATTTCCATCCCGGGAAGGGATAGATGAAATTGGCCGTTGCAAGGTCAAAGGGATAGACGATCTCCAGGCTGACCTTGCCGTCCGTTGTTTTCTGGTACTGACCGATGAGGCCCCTGCCGAGGACATTCTGTCCTTTGGCATCGAACTTGACACCTGCCCAGGGCATCACAAGCTCATCTGCAGGGATATTGATCTCATTGCAGGCCTTCTGGATAGCCTTCGGATCGGTGCTCGCTGCCTTGTTCAGGACATATGCCCATGCCTGGACACCGACGACCGACCGTGCCGTGGCACCTGTCAGGTCGTCGCCGTATTTCGCTTTATAGATGGCGTTGACCTGGCCTGCTACCTTTTTCACCTTTGTGATCTTGTCGATGAAGACCGTCCTCGTCAGGACGCCGTTTATATCCGCGCCCAGGGTCTTCGCAAAATCTGCCATCTCGAAGCCTGCATCCTGTCCCCAGAAAAACTTCGTCTGCGCCTTCATCCCCTTCAGCGTCCTGATCATCAGGAGAGAATCGGAGAGGTATGCGGCGAAGAGCATTGCGTCGGGCTTCGCCGCGACAAGGGCCTTTGCCTCGGATGTGAGGTCCGGCGCGTTTGCGTTGTAGAGGAGCCCTTTGGTGATTGTAAAGCCGTATTCCTTCGCGTAACCTTCAATCGATTTTGCGACGCTTGAGCCCCATTCGGTATTCTCACAGGCATAGGCGAGGTTCTGAAGGTTCTTCTTCGGGACAGCCTTTACGCCCTTTACCTTGCCCTCCGTAAGGCCTTTCAGGAGCTCGAAGAGATCCCTGTTGAAATAATTGTCGTGGGGGGTCGTCCTCCAGAACCACTTAAAGCCCCTCTCCGTCAGATCGGGAGAGGTGGAGGAGTCGTTGATCATGGGGATCCCGTATCTCTCGGCCACTGCGCTTACGGTCTTTGTCACCGCGCTGTTGTACGCTCCCATGAGTCCCACGACCTTGTCGTCGAGTATGAGGCTTTTCGCAAGGTCCGCACCGCGGTCCGGTTCCCCCCTATGGTCTTTAAAGATCAGCTTGATCTTCGCGCCGCCAAGGTTCGGAATCCCGCCCCACTGGGCCATGGGGATGTCCACGCCGGGCGCTTTGTTGTTGATGATGTCGGCGGTGACCTCTGCGGCCCTCTGGAGGTCTCTTCCTATCGTTGCGAGAGCGCCGGAAAGCGGGTAGAGCACTCCTATCTTTATCTCCTTCTCTGCGGAAAAAGCTGCCGGCGAAGCGATAAGCAGCGAAAGGAACAATACCAATGAAAAGACTGCTGCACTTCTGATCTTCATCACTACCCCTCCTTGTTTATTTTTTGAAGCTCTAAAAATACACATTTATGGTTTCCGTTATTGCCGCAGCATGGCATCATACCATGCTGTTTTCTCACTCCACAGCCTTTCGGCCTCCTCCCGCGCAACCCGTTGGAACCTTACCTTGTCCAGAGGCTTAAGGTGGGCAAGCAGATCGCGGTCGGCCTTTATAACATGACCGATCCTCGCGTAACCGCCTATTGTTCTCTCATAGAGCACAATGATCGGCTGCCCGCTGCCGGGGACCTGTACAACTCCCGGCAGGATCCCTTCGGAGATGATGCTTTGGTCCGCCCCTTCTCTGAATTCGAGAGGCCTGCCTTCCAGGCGTATCCCTGTTCTGTTCGTTTTTGTCGTTACTTTGTACCACGGATCCTCGTCTGTTTCAAATAAACTCTTTAATGTTTCCGTAGCGAAGGAGCCTGCTTCCTCTCCGTCAATGATTCTCAAAACGTGGGGCCCCTTCATCGACGGGATCAGCGATTCGTCAATCGACCTTTCACCGGCATCGCGGACGTCCTTCAGCGCTACCCTGTCGCCCTTCATGAAGGGCCTCCCAAAGTAGCCGCCGAAGCGGCACTCAAGGTTTGTCGTAAAGCTCCCTGCAACCTTTTCCGCAACGATAATACCGGAAAAACCAATATAATAGCGAAGCCCCTCGGTGACCTCTTTTACCCTGACGGTGCTGCCGGCCTTTACCTTAAACACTTTCCAGGGGGCTATCGGCACGCTGTCGACAAATGCCGCAACCCTCGCCCCGGTGAACGCGCAGGACAGGTCCGTGTTGACCTTCAAAGAAAAATCGTGGCCCATGACCTCAATGGCAGGCATGCCGGCGGCGTATCCCAGAAGACGGCACAGCGCCGTGTATGCATACCTGTCGAGCGCCGACGACGGGGGCATGCCGATATCTGCGTGGCCGTATCGCCCGCCATCCACTACCATCGAGAGCCATGCCGGGTTAATGACCTCTATCATAGCGGGACGAACCTCGCCTGGTCGCCGATCTTCATAAGGCTGTACGGCTCCTGGCCGTGATCGAAAAGCCTTCTGTCTGTCTTCCCGATTATTCTCCATCCTCCGGGAGATTCAAAAGAGTATATCCCTGTCTGGAGCTGGGCAAGTCCCACAGATCCTTCGTTCACCTTCAGGCGTGGGACCTCAAGGCGCGGTACAAAGAGCCGTTTATCCAGCGTTCCCATATAAGGGAAACCGGGTATAAATCCGACTGCGAATACCGTGTAGACAGTGCCGGAATGTATCTCGATGACCTCATCCGGCGTAAGTCCTGCGTAGGAGCAGACAAATTCCATATCGGGCCCATACTGGCCGCCGTACATTACGGGAATCGTATGGGTTGCGGGGGCGGGGATCGCTATCTCCGGGAGGGCTCTCTCCTTTTCCTGCAGATTGGCAATGAGCGTGTCCGCGTCTGTCATCTGATCGTTGAAGTAAATGATGCAGGTTGTAAAGGACGGGATGACGTCGATTATTTCCTGCAGGTGAAGGGACTTGAGAAAGAAATAATACCGCCTTACCTTCTCATGGACGTCGGCGCTGACGGTATTGCCAAAAACGATCCTGATGCCTTCCTCTCCATAGCGCGTCCAGTTCATTGTATTCACACAAACTCACAGAGCGGCCTGACAGTTATGCCTTCCGCGAGAGAATACTCACGGATCTTCTGCGCCGCCTCTATGCTTTCCATGTTGTCTCCGTGGATGCACATTGTATCGAGCTCCATCGCGACCCAGCGGCCGTTGACGCTTTCAACCCCCTTTTCTTTTACCATCCGCACCGCCCTTCTGGCGATGAGTTCAGGATCTTTCAGGACAGCTTCCTTGTATTTCCTGGGAAGAAGCTCACCTTCATCGGTATACATCCTGTCGGGAAATCCCTCGAGGGCGACCCTGATCCCTTTCTGCCTGCAGGCCTTTTTAAGCTCTGCCGTTTTTATCGTGCCGAGGGTTAGAAAGATCACATCGCCAAAGGCCTTCGCCGCCGATTCAATGATCCTGAGGTATGCAGTGTCGTTGTTGACCAGGGAATTATAGAGCGCCCCGTGCATCTTGATATGCTGGAGAGGCATGCCGTGGAGAGCAAGAAAACCTGTGAGAGCCCCGGCCTGGTAGAGAACGTAATTTACCAGATCGTCCGTGCCCACTTCCATGAGCCTCCTTCCGAAGCCCATTAAATCGGGATAACCGGGGTGGGCGCCTGTCATCACATGGTGTTCCTTGCACAACCTGACCGTTCTTTCCATCACATTCGGATCAGAGGCGTGAAAGCCGCATGCTATGTTTGATGATGTTATGTACTTGATTACCTCATCATCCTTCCCGAGCGTATAATCTCCGAAGGATTCACCCATGTCGCAATTGAGATCGACAACGTACCGCATTCGTTCATATTAACAAAAACGATCCCTGTTGTGAATAAAATTATTTGTGTGTATATTATTGGGCTTTCTAAGTTCAGAGGAGTTTCATGAATCTGCCCGGTCTTTTTTCTGTTGGTTTCGTGCTCGGCCTTACCGGCGCCATGGCCCCTGGGCCGCTGCTTACCGTGACGATCAGCGAATCGACGCGGAGGGGCGGTATTACCGGCCCGCTGGTCGTGCTCGGCCACGGTATCCTTGAATTTGTTCTCCTCTGCGTCATCGTCTTCGGGCTCGGGAATCTGCTGAACAACAGCATTCTCTTTTCCGTCATAGCCTTTTTTGGCGGCATAGTTCTTATCTATATGGGTTCAATGACCATTAAAGACCTCAAACACTACAGCCTCGAAGGCCCGGCAAGATCTGAGGGGCGCGGCATGCACCCCGTTGCGGCTGGCATCCTCGTCAGCCTTTCGAACCCCTACTGGTTCATCTGGTGGATAACAATCGGCATGGGCTATGTAATGTTCGCGAAGGGGCTCGGCCTGCAGGGCGTTATCGCCTTTTTTGGAGGGCATATACTATCGGACCTTGTCTGGTACAGCTTCGTTTCCTACGGGATACAATTCGGCGGCAGGTACATGAGCCTCAGGGTCTTAAAATCCATCCTCCTGTGCTGCAGCATATTTCTTATAATTTTCGGGATCTTCTTCATCATCAAAGGGTACGGCTTTATTCGGTAGGTTGACTTTCTGCACCATATAGTGTTATACATATGTAATGCCGTTCAAACACAGATTATCGATTCTGCTCATCTCCATCATGGTGATCCTCTGTTTCACTTTCGCCTATTCCCTCCTCAGCAGCAGGGGCACCCTCAGGAAAGAGATCATCACCCACAACATAACCCAGTTTTTAAAGGCCGAAAAAATGACATTAGACAAAGAGCAGCTTCGGGCCATCGCATCGGTAGTCTATGAAGAGTCGATCCAGCATGAAATCGATTACCGGCTTATCCTTGCAATGATGAAGGTGGAAAGCAATTTCAGGCACGACGCCGTTTCCTCAAAGGGCGCAAGGGGGCTGCTTCAGGTCAAGCCTTCACTGGCAAAGCATATCGCCCAACATGCGGGTATAAAGTGGTCGGGACATAAAACCCTCGACGAGCCTCACAACAACATCAGGATAGGCGTCTATTTCTTCGCCAGTCTCATGGACGATTTCGAGAACACCCACTCTGCGCTTTACGCGTACAACGTGGGGCCGACAAGGGCAAAGCGGGACGGGGCCAAAGACAGGCCCGCAGAGGCCTACAAAGGCTTTCCCAGAACCGTCATGTCAGAATACCAAAAGAATATGGCCATACTTCCCGATCCCTGAGACCATTTCCCATCCCCATGAATGTTTGTATGCCCCGCCTCAGCCTCAGATAGCTATGGTCAACCCCGGCAATAAGGGATTTATTTACATCACCGGCAAGATAGGATCGTACCTCTCTTTTCTCCTTTCAACCATCGACAGAAAAACTTTTATATTCTATGAAGCTGAAGACGAGGCGCTCCTTCTCAGGGAAGAGATAGAATTTTTTACGAAGAGGGACGTGCATATATTCCCCCCATATTCTGACCGGGTCTTCGAGCGGGAGGACGAAATAAAAAGAACGGCCTTCCTTTACCATCTTTTCTCTGACGACCGCTTTATCGGGTTGTTCCCCTATGGGGCACTCGGACACCCTCTCGCCGGCCATCAGGCAGTAACCGGCAGCATCAAAAAGATAAGGTTTGGAGACACCGTGCTCAGGGAAGACCTTATAGAATATCTTGAAGACAAGGGATATGAGCTCTCCACCCTCGTCCGTGAGAACGGAGAGTACGCAAAGAGGGGGAGCATTGTCGACATATATCCCCCTTCGTCACAAAATCCCCTCCGGATCGAGTTCCTCGGCGATCAGGTGTATTCCATCCGCTTCTTTGATTCTGCAACCCAGAGATCGATGAAAGAGATCGAAGAGTGCACGCTCACGCCTGTGAAGCACGGGGACGGCGGCGCCTCAATGCTCCACGATTATTTCGAAGCCGGCATGGCCCTCGTTCATAAAGGGCTTGACGCGTTGATGCACAACCTTGACGGCGGCGATCCTGCCTTTCTCGAAGGGATCAGAAAAAGGTGCTGCTCTATGTTGAATATTGACATCTCCGGCGTCGAAGGGGAAGAGGAAGGCCTTACCGTAAAGGCTGTTTCCAACGAAGACCTGAAGATCATCTTTCAGAACAGGAAGACGGAGATCTTCAAGATACTCACGGAAAGGCTAAGAAACGAATGGAGCGGGTTCCGGCATATCTATCTTTTTGTCAATACGCGGCGCCAGGCCGAGAGGCTCCAGGAGATCTTTAAAAACTACGATATATCGCTGCCGATCCTCGCCGGGATGTCTCTTGCCAAAAAGGAGCGGGAGTGGGGCATCGTCGCGGGCCCGCTAAGGAGAGGGTTCAGGACGGATGACATCATCGTCCTTACCGAAGAAGACGTCATGGGGCCGAAGAAGAGGGTCGTCAAAAAACAATGGGACGGCCTTGACGAGTTTCTCAATTCCTTTAAAGATCTGAAGATCGGGGAATGGGTTGTACATATAGAGCATGGGATAGGAATATATAAAGGAATTACGGCATTGAAGGTGGACGGGCACGCCAGGGATTTCCTTCTTATAGAATACCAGGAAGGCGATAAGCTTTATGTGCCGGTCAGCGACCTCCACCTTGTTCAGAAATTCATAGGAAGCGAGAAGTACAAGCCGAAAATTGACAAACTCGGCTCCCATCTTTGGAAAAATACAAAAAAACGGGTAAGGAAACAGGTCGAGGATATCGCAGGGGACCTCATCGCGCTTTATGCAGAGAGGGAGCTTGCAGAAGGCCATAGCTATCCTCCCGAAGATGAGCTCCTAAGAGAGATGGAGTCCCGGTTCGAATACGAAGAGACCGAAGGCCAGATGCAGGCTATAGAGAATGTGATGAAGGACATGCAAAACACAAGGCCCATGGACAGGCTCGTGTGCGGCGATGTGGGCTTCGGGAAGACCGAGGTCGCCCTCAGGGCCTCCTTCAAGGCGGCGCTTGACAACAAGCAGGTGGCCGTTCTCGTGCCCACCACCATCCTCGCGCAACAGCACTTCAAGACGTTCACTGAGCGCATCGGCGGCTACCCGGTCAATGTGGACATGCTGAGCAGATTCAAATCCAGGGAAGAACAGAAAGAAATCTCGGAGAGGATAAGGCGCGGCGCCGTCGATATTGTCATCGGCACCCACAGGTTGCTCCAGAAGGATATCCAGTTCAGGGATCTCGGACTCCTGATCATTGACGAGGAGCAGCGCTTTGGCGTTAAACATAAAGAGAAGCTGAAGTCCATGCGAAAGGACATCGACGTACTGACGCTAAGCGCAACACCAATACCAAGGACCCTTTACATGGCATCAACGGGCATCAAGGACCTGAGCATCATCAACACCCCTCCCCTTGACAGGCTTGCCGTCAAGACATTCGTGATCAAGTTCAACGACGGGTTGATAAAAAAGGCGATATCAGACGAACTGCAGAGAGGCGGCCAGGTCTTTTTCGTTCATAACTACATCCACAACATAGGCGTCGTATACGAACACCTGAAAAGTCTTCTGCCGGACGTCAGGATAGCCGTTGCCCACGGAAAGATGGACGAGAAAAGGCTTGAAAAGGTTATGGTGGATTTCATAGGGGGAGGATACGACATACTGCTTTCCACAAATATCATCGAATCGGGCCTTGATATCTCGAATGTGAACACCATTTTCATCAACAACGCCCACAGGATGGGCCTCGCCGACCTCTACCAGTTGCGGGGGCGTGTCGGCAGAAGCGCCAAACAGGCCTTCGCCTACCTGCTCGTTCCAAAGGATGAAATCCTTACGAGGGACGCCTCTCTCCGGTTGAAGATCATAGAGGAGATGACAGATCTGGGGTCGGGGTTTCATATCGCAAACTACGACCTTGAAATAAGGGGCGCAGGCAATCTCCTCGGCAAGGAGCAGTCGGGCAACATCAACCTTATCGGGTTCGAACTGTACTGCGAAATGCTTGCAGATGCAGTAAAAGGGCTTAAAGAAAAGCCCGAAGAGAAGGAGGAAGAGGCCGTCGCGGAGGTTAACATCCCTGTGGACGCCTATATACCGGATGCGTATATTGACGACTCCGCGCAAAAGCTCCTCATGTATAAGCGGCTCTCAAAGATCAGGGATGATGATGAGCTGGCCTCCATCAGAGAGGAGCTCACAGACCGTTACGGTACGATGCCTCAACCGCTCATTCACCTCCTGGACATCATCTCATTAAAATGTTTTCTGACCAGGGCAAAAATAAGGAAAGTCGAACATTCTTCCAGGCGGCTTGTCGTCCACGTAACAGACCGTACGCCTGTGGACATGAAAAGGTTGCTCGCCATGGTTTCACAGGGCAGCAACAAGTTAAAGCTTCTGCCTGACGGCAAGATCATCCTTCAGAGCGATAAAATTGCGGAAGAATTGGTAAAATACGCGAGAAATGTATTGATGGAGATCATTTCTCTGTGATATAAGAGAGACAGAAAGATCAAATAACAGAGGTGAAGACATGAAAAAGGTCTTAGTTTGTTTTATTGCCTTCCTGTTCGTATTCTCATGTGCAAAAAAAGACAACGGCAAGGTGCTGGTAAGCATAGATGACAATACGATCACGCTGGAAGAATTCAATAAAGAGCTCGACAAGATACCGATGAACATGAAGATGATGGTAGCAACGCAAAGCGGCAAAAAGACATATCTCGACAGGCTTATAATGAAGAAGCTGCTTCTCAGGGAGGCTGCCAAGAACAAGGTTGAAAGTGAAGCAGAGTTTCAGAACAGGCTCTCCGACATAAAAGAACAGCTCCTTATCGAGTCCCTCTTAAAGAAAAAGATCGCCTCAGACGCGCAGCTTACCGACAACGACATGAAGAGCTACTACGATGCGAACAAGGAAAAGTTCAAAAAAGAAAGAGAAATCAATACGCGTCACATCCTTTTGAAGACTGAAGAAGAAGCAAAACAGATCATGGAGAAGCTCCAGAAAGGTGAAAATTTCATTGACCTTTCCAAAACATACTCTATTGACCCGAATGCCAAGGCCAGCGGCGGAGAGATCGGTTTCCACCCCAAGGGGACATTGCTGCCCGAATATGAAGCAGCCGCATTCAAATTGACAAAGGTAGGGCAGGTAACCGGGCCGGTAAAAAGCCAGTTCGGATACCACATTATCAGGCTTGAAGGAACAAAACCCCCTGCGTATGTGTCTTTCGAAGAGGTAAAGGATTTTATCAGGCAGCAGCTGGTACAGGATAAGCAAAAGGAGCTTCTGGAAAAATATATAGAAGATCTAAAAAAGTCTGCCAAGATCACCGTCAACGAAGAGCTCCTGAAAGAGGACAAGCCCGCGGCGCCTGAAACACAGGAAAAAACCGGGAAACCGGCAACGCCGGAGAAGCAGGAAACGCCGCCCGTAAAAAAATGAGCAAGCTGTGCGGAATATTCCTTGTAATCCTGTCGCTCGTATTGCCTTCCGGCATCCAGTGCGAGGTGGTGGACAGGATAATCGCCATTGTAAATGACGACATCATCACGTTGAAAGATGTTGAACGCTATGTCCACGTAGAAAAAAAGGGCAAGTACACATCAATCAATGAATACTTAAGGAACCTGAAGCTTAAGGAAAAGATCGATATCTTCATCAGCGATACGCTCATAAGGCAGCAGGCCAGGAAACTGAAGATCGATATCTCCGATAAGGAGATCGATGGCATTATCGAAAATATCAAGAAGCAGAACCTCATCAGCGAAACAGATCTGAGGGATCAACTGAAAAAAGAAAATGTGACCTACAAAGACTTCCGGAACGGGATCAAGATGAACATCCTCCGCAGCAGGGTCATCGCGCGGGTTATCTCTCCGGAGGTCAATATCACAGACAGCGACCTGAAAGAATACTACGATAAACACATCGACGAATACAGAGAGGAAGAATACAGGCTGAAACAGATATTTGTGTCGGGGCAGAGGCAAGACGGCGCACAGAGGGCAATGGCCGCATACAAGCTTTTGAGCGAAGGGAAACCCTTCGAGGAAGTTGCAGCGGAACTGTCAGATGACCCCTCTGCAAAAACCGGCGCCGACATCGGCTATGTCAAAAAAGAAGACCTCATGCCCCAGTTGAAGCAGCCCCTCATGCAGATCACGCCCGGATCGTACACTCAGGTAATTCAGACACCCTATGGCTTCCACATCCTCAAGCTGATGGATGTACAAAAATCAGGCACACAGTCTTTTGATGCAACAAAAGACGCGATTCACGAAAAGATCGTCCTCAATGAATCGGAAAAGAGATACAAAGATTACATTGACAAGCTGAGGAAGTCATCGTACATCGAGATCAAAATCTGAGATAAACCGGATGCTGGCTGCTGAGGGCGGAATATAAGTCTTATATGACCTATTGGACCTATAGCGAGTTCACGAGCGAGAAGGGGAGGCTCCGGCAGCTTTGCTGCTGGAGGGGGCGACGCAAGCCCCGGTAAGCGGTATGAAACGAATAGTTGTGACCATGGGAGACCCCGCAGGCATAGGCGGGGAGATCATCATCAAGTCGTTGCCCCGCATCTGCAGGCAAACCATACCTGTTGTTGTCGGCGACCTCGGGGTGATGCACCAGACTCAACGGGTCCTCGCCGACCGGGGCGCATACGATTTCAAACCATTCCATTGCGGCTCCCTTGGCGACGCCGAATTCATTGATCTCGGGATTATCAAGGCTGCCGGCTTCGGCTCAACAGGGCCTGCCTTCGGCGAGGCGTCCTTCAGGTATATTATAGAGGGGCTAAAACTTGTCTTTTCAGGAGGCGCTTCGGCAATCGTCACCTGTCCGATCAACAAGAAGGCGATCCACTCAGCCGGGATAAAGTTTACGGGCCACACGGAACTCCTTGCCCATTACGGAGGGGTTACAGAGTATGTAATGATGATGGCGAACAGGACAATGAAGGTGTCTCTCGCAACCATCCACATCCCCCTTAAAGATGTCGCCTCGTCAATCGCTGCAGGCAGGATCTTTAGAACAATAAAGATCACACACGACTCTCTGCAGAGATATTTCGGGATCCGCAAACCATACATCAAGGTCTGCGGGCTCAATCCCCACGCCGGCGAACAGGGAGTTATCGGAAGGGAGGAAGCGGTGATCGATGAGGCGATCTCCCTTGCACATGCGGCAGGTATCCATGCAGAAGGGCCTTTCCCTGCCGATACTCTCTTCCATAGAAGGGATTGCGATGCTTACATCGCCATGTATCATGACCAGGGCCTGATCCCTGTCAAAACCACCGGCTTTTCGAAGACCGTCAATATTACCCTCGGGCTTCCGTTCATTCGGACGTCACCGGGTCACGGAACAGGATTCGATATCGCAGGGAAAGGGCTTGCCGACCCTGCAAGCCTGATAGAAGCATACAGAATCGCTGAGATCATGTCTTCAAAAACTACTTGACAAAAGTATGTCCATACAGTAAAAACTGTAACAGGATTATTTGTATACAATTTTAAAATATCATTTATTGTTTTCATGAGTATCTTTACAAGAGGGTCTTATCTGCTATTGGAAACGGGGTGTTAAAAATTTATCAGGGGGTGTATTATGAGTAAAAGGATTACAGCGCTACTAATTTTTGCAGCATTCTTAATGACCCTGCATGTCATTATACCGCAGAGTGCAGGGGCACAGTCTCCTATTGTATTGAAATACGCGAATTTCCCGCCCGCTCCTACCTTCCCATGCGTCCAGATGGAAAGGTGGGCAAAAGAGGTTGAGAAAAGAACTGCCGGCAAGGTCAAGATCCAGACATTCCCCGGAGGCACCCTTCTGCCTGCGAAGAATATCTTCGACGGAGTAATCTCAGGGACGGCGGATATCGGCAACTTTGCCATGAGCTATCAGCCAGGCCGTTTCCCCGTATCAGAAGCCATTGACCTTCCCATAGGATTTAACAGCGCAAGGGCAGCGAGCATGGCCCTCTACGACCTTATCGAGAAATACAATCCTAAAGAATTTGAGAAGGTAAAACTCCTGACCTTCTTCACCTGTCCTCCCGCAGATCTCATGACAAAGACACCTGTTAAATCCCTTAAAGACCTGAAGGGTATGGAGCTGAGGGCATCGGGAACCGGCGCTGAAGTATTGAAGCGCCTCGGCGCCACGCCGATCGGCATGCCGCAGTCTGAGGCCCCCGAGGCAATCCAGAAAGGGATCGTAAAAGGGAACGTATCGTCCATGGAGATCCTGAAGGATTTTAACTTTGCCGCCTACCTCCCCTATGCCACAGAGGCAAACCTCTTTGTCGTCACCTTCTCAGTTGTAATGAACAAGGATAAATGGAATTCCCTTCCTGCCGATGTTAAAAAGGTCCTCGACGACTTAAGGCGCGAGCAGGCTGAATGGACCGGGAAATATGTCGATGACCACGTAAAAGAATCCCTCAAATGGTCAAAGGAAAAATATAACCATCAGCTTATCCAGCTTTCCACCGGCGATCTTGCCGAGATCTCAAAACTTACAAAGCCGATGATCGACGATTATATTAAAAAGGTCAACGCAATGGGCCTTCCTGGCGATCAGATCATCAAAGACGTTTACGCATTAAAGGAAAAATACCAAAAGATCTACAAATAGCGCTTCCAACGAAAAAAGGTGCCTGCTCACAGAGGCACCTTTTTTCATGCTCATCATGATTGTATACAATCTGTCCCGGAGGAACAATGAAACATCTCGTAAGACTTAGCAACTTCCTCAACAAGATCATGATAATACTCGGCGGCATCGCGGTGCTCAGCCTCATGACCTTAGCAACAGGGAATGTGGTGCTGCGTATCTTTCAGGCGCCTTTCGGCGGCGCTTATGAGATAGTGTCGTTCATCGGCGCCGTTGTCATAGCCTTTGCCCTCGGGTACACACAGAAAATGAAGAACAACATTGTCGTCGACATCCTTACTGAGAAATTTCCGAAAAAGCTTCACAGGGTGCTCGATGCAATAAACTATTTCGTTACCATGATATTCTTCGGACTTATTACCTGGCAGATATTTATCTACGCCATGAAGGTTCATCAAACAGGCGAACTGTCTGAAACCTTAAAGATAATATATTACCCGTTTGTGTACAGCGTATCGGTCGGGTTTGCAGTTCTCACCATAACATTACTTGTCGATCTTCTGAATTCACTGCTTGGCAGAGAGGAGAACTGAATATGGAAGGACCTATCCTGGGCGTAGTCGGCATTATCGTGATGTTCGCCATCCTGTTTCTTTTCAAGATACCGGCAGCCTTTACGATGGCGCTGGTGGGTTTCCTGGGCGTTGCCTATGTAACGGACTTTAAGGGAGCCCTGGGTATGATCGGCCCCGACCTCTGGAATATCTTTTCCAGTTATGGCCTTACCGTTATCCCCATGTTCATCCTTGTGGGAGAGTTTGCCCATTACGGTGGATACAACAATAGCCTTTACAGCGCTACCTACAAGTGGTTCGGCCACTATAAAGGCGGTCTCGCGATCACCACGATCATGGCGTGCGCGATCTTTTCGGCGATCAGCGGATCCAACACAGCCACAGCAGCCACAATGAGCAATGTCGCCATACCGGAGATGAGGAAGTACAATTACCATCCGCAATTGAATGCGGGGTCGGTTGCGGCGGGGGCAACGCTCGGAGTCCTCATCCCGCCAAGCATAGTTCTCGTTGTTTACGGACTTTACACGGGGCAATCGATCGGGAAGCTTTTTTTCGGTAATGTCATACCGAGTGTCGTCCTTACAGTTCTCATCGCCGCCACAGTTTTCTATATTTGTTGGCGGAATCCCGACTGGGGACCAAAGGGCCCTAAGAGTTCATGGAAGGAAAGGTTCAAGGCACTTCCCGACCTGATCGACATCTTTATACTCTTCGGGATCATTATGTATGCGCTTTTTACGGGCGTGGTAACCGCCACCGAGGCTGCTGCTGCAAGCTGTGCCATCGGCCTTATACTCTGTCTGATCAGGAAAAAACTGACCTGGGAAAGTTTTATGAAATCGATCAACGACACTTTACGCATCTCATGCCTTGTGTTTATGATCGTGGCAGGGGCCGTTATCTTCAGCCGTTTTCTGGCAATCACAAGGCTCCCTTTCGAGGTCGCCAATATGATAAGCGCCCTTCAGCTTCCCAATTGGGTGCTTTTCTGGATCATCATATTCTGCTACATTATCGGCGGGTGCGTCATGGACGCCCTTGCGTTCCTTCTCATATCCCTCCCCATATTCTACCCGATAGCGATGCAGATGGGTTACGATCCTATATGGTTCGGACAGGTCATCTGCATTGTTACCACCATGGGTTCAATTATGCCCCCGATCGGGATATGCTGTTATGTTGTTTCGGGAATGGCAAAAGACATACCTCTCGCGACCGTCTTCAGGGGAAGTTTTTACTACATACCTTCGTACATCATATCCATAATTGTTCTTATGCTCTTCCCCTATGCGACAGTCATGATCCTGTCGGATCTTGTGCGATAGAAAGCGATCAGCCGATAGCTGTCAGCAAACAGCTATCGGCCAGAACTTAAAATTTGTTATACCGAGCTATATGAACGAAGGCGATTCGGTATTAGAACTTCTGCCCTGTCAGGATCTCATAGATCTCTATATAGCGCGACCTCGTCTTCGCCACTATCTCATCGGGTAATTCGGGCCCCGGGTATGTCTTTCCCCAATCGAGCGTGTTCAGGTAATCCCTCACGATCTGCTTGTCGTAGCTGTCCTGCGGTTCCCCGGCCCTGTATGACTTCCTGGACCAGAAGCGCGACGAATCAGGGGTGAGGGCCTCATCAACGATGATGATCTCGCCGTCGACAAGGCCGAACTCGAACTTCGTATCGGCGATGATAATCCCCCGCTTTTCAGCGGCCGCGCAGGCCTTTTCATATATGGCTATGCTCAGGCTCAGGAGCCTTTCCGCAAGCCTTTCCCCGACCATCTCCGACATCTGCCCGAGGGTCATGTTCATATCGTGGCCCTCATCTGCCTTTGTTGTCGGCGTAAAGATCGGCGTCTGCAGTTTTGACGATTCCAGGAGCCCCCCTGGAAGGCTGATCCCGCAGATCGTTCCTGACTCTTTATACTCCTTCCACCCTGAGCCCGCGAGGTAGCCCCTCACAACACATTCGACAGGGATCACCTTCGCCTTTCTGACGATCATGCTTCTGTCTCTTAATTGGTCTTTATATCTCTTCAAAGGCTCCGGGTACCTTTCGACATCCGTTTCTATGATGTGGTTTTCAACGATATCACCGATCTCTTTGAACCAGAAAGTGGAAAGCCTGGTGAGCACCTTTCCCTTGTCCGGAATCCCCGTGGGCAAAACAACATCGAAGGCGGAAAGACGGTCGCTGGCCACGATCAGCAGGCTTTCACCGAGATCGTATACGTCCCTCACCTTTCCCCGCCGTGGCGTTCCGATCTCTGTAAAATTTGTTTCCCTCAACGTCTCCATATTAACACCTCAAAGTCTATCTGGTCTATCTGGTCTGTTTGGTCTATTTAGTCTATTTGGTCTATTTTGTCTGTTATGATTCACGAATTACGGTTGTTTCTCGAACTCGCTCTTCGGCGCGCCGCAGATCGGGCAGACCCAGCTGTCGGGCAATTCCTCAAAGGGCGTGCCCGGCTTTATCCCTGAATCGGGATCACCTGCCGCCGGATCATAGACGTATCCGCACAGCTTGCACTGATACTTGTCCGACGTACCGGCTGCTGCCGCCTTCGGCTCTTCTTCTTTGATGTACGTCGGCGCAGTCTTGGGAGATTTACCGCCTTTCACCTCATGATAATAGGCATATGTCATAGGTTCGGCGCTGCTCAATACGTCACAGTCGACTATCTTGCCGATGAAGATTGTATGAGTTCCAACGTCTGTTTCGCTCAATACCTCACATTCGAGATAACCGATGACGCTGTCGAGGACGATCGGAGCCTTCGTAACGCCTACCTTGAATTGGGTTCCGCTGAACTTGTCAACATCCCTCCCCGACTTGTAGCCAAAGAGACCGATCAGGGTCATGGGCGCATCTTTCGACAGCATGGAGACGGTGAAAACCTTGCTTTCCCTGATATACTCATGGGTCAGGTTCTGCTTGTTGATGCTGATCGCTACCGTAGGAGGATCGGAGGTGATCTGAAAAACGGTATTTGCGATCTGCCCGTTGATCTTTTCCCCTTTCCTCGAACTAACGATATAGACGCCGTAACAAATCTTCTGGATAGCCTTCATGTTCTTCATGCCCTGTCCTCCTTATTGACCAAAATCAATAGTGCTCCTTCAGGGTCTCCCTCATCTTTTCCTTCAAATCTCCGAAAGAAATCCTCTGTCTTACAAGTGGTTTATCCTGGATAACGGGGACGCCTTCTTCAAAGGAACGGCGGTTATTCCGGTAGATGATGCCGATCGGTATCTTTTCTCCCCACTCAAGGGCCCGTGCGAAGGCGCCTACCCTGTCCTCCGGGTTATGATCAGGTCCCAGGCGGTAGACGCGCTGCCTGTACCACTCATAGGTGTTTATTTTGTTGAAGGACACGCACGGCTGCAGGATATCGACAAGAGAAAACCCTTTATGGTTTATCGCTGATATTATAAGGCCTTTTAGATGCTCCTGGTCGCCTGCATACCCTCGTGCGACAAAACTGCAGTCAAGGGCAACGGCCGCTGCCATAGGATTGAACGGCTCTGAAAGAACTCCGAAGGGCTGGTTCTTTGTGATCATCCCTTCCATGCTCGTCGGCGATGCCTGCCCTTTCGTAAGGCCGTAGATCTGATTGTCGTGGACGAAGACTTTGACGCCGATGTTCCTTCTCATGGCGTGGACAAGGTGGTTTCCCCCTTCTCCGTAGCCGTCGCCGTCACCGCCTATTGCCATGACAAGCAGCTCGTGATTTGCCAGTTTGATGCCTGTTGCAACAGGGAGGCTCCTTCCGTGAAGCCCGTTAAACGTGTTGCAGCGCGTGTAGTGAGGGAATTTGCCTGCCTGCCCGATGCCGGAAACGATCGCAAGCTGATGGGGCTCTATGCCAAGCTCCACCAGCGCCTCTTTAAAGGCCTTCAGGATAGCGAAGTTGCCGCACCCCGGGCACCAGGCGGTGACCTGTCCTGCATAATCATCCAATGTGGGCATACAGTTCTCCCAGGAATTCTTCCAGCAGAAACGGCCTGCCGTCATACCTGTTGATCAGCGCGGTGCATTCAAAGCCTGTCTCCGCCTTCATGAGCCGCGCGAACTGGCCGGTGGCATTCTGCTCGACGCAGATCGTCGTCTTCGCCCCCTTCAGTATGCTCAGGTAATCTAACACATCGACGGAAGGGAACGGATATATCTCGCTAAAATGGAGCATAGCAATATTTTTTTTCTTTGATGCGATATCGACGGCCTCCCGGATCAATCCGTATGTGGAACCCCATCCGATGACCACGATCTCGGGTTGCTTATGACCGTAGAACAGGGGCGGTGCGATCTCCTTCTCAATGAACGGGAGCTTTTTAAAGAGCCTCTTATCGACCATGCTTGCCCGCGTTGCCGCGTCTTCGATGATGTGTCCCTCCTCGTCGTGCTCGTCGCTATCGGTAACGACAAGGCCTGATGTGAGCCCCGGTATACAGAAGGGGGATACCCCGTTGTCCGTGAACGCGTGGCGTTTGTAATCTCCGCCGCATACCTCATCCCCGGAGATCCTGTGCTCGTTGCAGAAAAGACTATCGACCTCAAAATGTCCGACAGTCCACTGCGTGTCCGCGAGGTACTGGTCGGTCATTATAAAGACCGGTATCTGGTATTTCTGCGAGATCTCAAAGGCCTTATTGGCAAGAAGGAATCCCTGTTCGGGGTCACCCGGTGCAAAGATCACCCGGGGAAATTCACCGTGCCCCGCGTGAAGGGCGAAAAGCAGATCCCCTTGCTCGGTCTTCGTCGGCAGCCCTGTTGCAGGGCCAGGCCTCTGCGCAAGGGCAATAACGATCGGCGTCTCAGTCATTGCAGCAAGGGATAAACCTTCGACCATAAGGGCAAACCCTCCGCCGGAAGTTCCCGTCATGGCCCTTACACCGGCGAACGAAGCGCCCAAGGCCATATTTATTGCCGCTATCTCATCCTCTGCCTGCTCCACTATGATCCCGTACTCCTTTGCCTTTCCCGCCATGTAAAGCATAATGCCCGTTGAAGGTGTCATGGGGTATGCAGAATAGAATCTACAGCCAGATACGATCGCCCCTGACGCTATGGCATCATTCGTGCTTATCAGCATCTTCTGACCTGAAAGCTGCACAACGGAAAAAGAGCACTGGACACAATTATGACCCGCGTAGTTATACCCCGCAAGGGCAGCCACCTTGTTCCTTTTTATCGTATCTTCATCTCTCTTTTTGAGCGTGTTGAGCAATACGTCAAAGAGAATCTCGATGCCCATGCCGAGCATGCCCAGCACGGCCCCGATGGCAACGACGTTTGCCATGACTTTGTCTCCGCCGCCGCTCGTTGCAAGGTCCACAAAGGGCACGCTGAGAAAATTCTGCCTTTCGAATTTCTCGCCCAGCATCGCAGGGTCATAGACGAGAATCCCTATCTCGGACAGTTCCTTTTCATGGAAGACCACACTTTCACGGTCAAAGGCCACAATGATGTCGACCGCTGCGCGGGAAACCGTAATTGGCTTGTCAGAAAGGCGTATCTGGTAGGTATTGTGTCCGCCCCGAACCCTCGACTCATAATCCTGGCTGGTGAAGACGTGATAGCCCGACCTGGAAAATACCCTCGCCAGGGAATCGCCCACCGTCTGTATCCCCTGCCCTGCTTCTCCGCCGATCTTGATTGTATAGTCCAGGCGCCCTCCGAACCATCATTATAGAATGGCAGAGCCAAAATAGCAACATTGAATCACAGCCGATTGACGCCCAGCTTGTGAAAATACATTCAGTAAAAAGTATTTTTTATTGATATCCTGTCGTCTGTATGTTAAAAAAAGAACAAGCGAGGTAGAATAATGAGCAATTTTTTAGATAAATTGTCTGTAAGAATGATGGTCAAAGAAGACCTTGACTATATTGTCGAGATCGATACAAAGGTCCTCGGGGAGTCAAGGAAGGAATACTGGGCCAACAAGATCGTAAAGCAGGCCGAAACGAGGCCGCCCGACGCATCGCTCGTCTCAGAAATAGACGGCAAGGTAGCAGGGTTCATCCTTGGCGAGGTCAGCGGGTGGGAATTCAAAGTCCCTAACAATATCGGCTGGATAGACACGATTGGCATAGACCCAGATTATCAGAACAGGGGAATCGCAAAGGTTCTCGCTACCGCACTCGTAAACAACCTAAAAAAATATGGCGTCGATACGATTTATACGCTTGTGAACTGGAATGACTGGGATCTGCTGCAATTCTTCCATGCGATGGGTTTTTCGCGGGGCGACATGATAAATCTTGTGCTCAAAGTTTAGGGATTTGTACTATTTTAACGTATCGGCCTTCTGAAGATCCCCTTTGGAAAGTTCAATATTACCCAATCTCTTGAATATCTCGGCGCGGTGAATGTATGCGTCCCTGTTCGTCGGATCGAGGCCTATTGCCTTGCTATAATCGTAGAGAGCCTTTTGGTTCTCCCCTGTTTTGGCATAAATAATCCCTCTCATGACATAGAGCTCGGAATCGTCCGGGAATATTTCTAGCGCCTTGGTATAGTCGCTAATCGCCCGCCGGTCATCTCCGAGCTTTTCATATGCGAAACCTCGTTTGATATATGTTTCACCGTCATGCGGGTTCCATCGTATAGCCTTATCGTACTCCTCTATGGCCCCCACATAATTCCCCTGTGAGGCATCAAAATCCCCCAGCCTGTCGAGCATCTTTACGTTGACGTTGGGGCCATTGGTGCAGGAAATCAACATCAACAGGCACAAGATAAGCACCGTAACGATCGAACTTTTCAATAACGTCCTCCCTGCTGAAATTTTTTGGATTATACCATGCTCATGTAAATTTTGACAGACAAGAGCGCTTGTTTTATACTGAATTAATCAAGGAAAGGGGGTAAATGAAAGAAACAAAGCCTTATCCGCAATCGGTCTTTCAGGCGCTAAAGCAGAGCCCTTTTGAGAACATCCTTGACTCCAACATGTTTGCCGCTTACGTACCGCGGGAGCTTGTCGTCCCCCGGGTCAAGGACCCCCGCAAAACCCAGAAGGTGCAGGACGGAATATTCCGCCACCCAAGCTATATCGGTTCTTTTTATATCAATCAGGTTTTTAATTATCTTGGATTCATAAAGCGTACACAGAACAGCGCCTATCAGCAATACCTCCCAGTATTCTTCCACGAACTCAATCACTTTTCAATTGTCATGGAGGATATTGTGTATAATCTGAACATCACTATACCCATCGAGATATACGAGGAGCAAAAAAAGGGCTTCGAATGTTTCTTCGAAGCGTACCGTACACGTTCAGGCGGTAACATACGGTGGATTAATGATGTATGGAGGCATCAGAAGGTATTTCTGGACCGCATGGATATGCTCTTTGATTCGCTTAAAGTAAGGGGGAGGATCTTTGACTGCAGTTCCGACCAGCTATATGAAAGAATATTCTCATTCTGCGGTGAGTCAATAAATCGCAACAATCTGGATAAACCAAACAAAAACGACCTGGGGTTTATTGCAAACAGCTGCACAAAGGCAGCATTAGAGCAACAACCCAAGGCCCTCTGGTCCGGCGACAAGCATATCCTGGAAATGCTAAGATTAGTCTACAGCGATCCTGACCTTAGCAGCCGATTTCCTCAGCTATATCTCTATTCCAGCTACGATCCCCACAACCACGCCCAATGGTTCCCGGCGTAAAGGCAGCTACCAGCCTTCAGCAAAATCATAAACCCGTAAGTCGTGAATCGTAAGTAGTAAGGGGTTCAATCCGGATGTTACCCCGCTGCTTGCGGCGGGGTAACATCCTGCCCTCTCCCCTCGCGGGAGAGGGCAGGGTGAGGGGGGCATGATCATGCCGTTTCAATCCTCTGATACCTTGTTGCTTGCGGGGTAGTTCATTCGCTTCACACCCGACACCTCACGTGTTTGTTAGGAGGGGGTCAGCCTTCGTTCCGCGGGATCTTGAGCTTCATTTTGGCGGAGATTTTGTTGCTTTTCAGTTTGTTCAATGATTTAAGGCTTGCCACATCTGTTCCATATTTATCGGAGATGGACCCGAGGGTTTCTCCCTTTTTAACCACGTGATACTGAACTTTTGGTGTTTGTTTTTTCTGCGAATGACCGACGAGCTTCAGCTTCATGTTAGGGTAAACCTTATCGTTCTTCAGGCTGTTCATTGATCTGAGGCTTGCGACGTCTATGCCGTATTTTCCCGATATTGACATGAGGGTCTCGCCTTTCTTGACCACGTGATATGCCTTTTGCTTTTCCTGCGCCTGCAAGTTTCCCTTTCCGGCCTTTGCAGGTCTGGACGCGGTGCGTGTTTTAGCAACGTTTTTTTCTCTCTCTGGCTGCGTTCTTATCGGGCCCGTATACTTCGGGATCTGAATCGTCATTCCGGGTTTTACCTTCGGCATGTCCTCAAAGCCGTTGACCAGGCAGATATCCGTGCTGCTCACCTTGTATCTTTTCGCGATCTTTGCAATGGTGTCCTGCCTTTTCACTTTGTACGCAATAAGACCCCTGACCTTCCTCTGACCGCTCATTGCCGTTTTGAGATTGCCGGCAAATTTTTGTATGTCCACGGGTGCCGGCAATTTGATGGTATACAACTCCAGGTTCGGGGGCGTTATGCCGCGGATGATCTCCGGGTTGTACGATCTCACGGTGGCCACATCCAGCGATGCCGCCTTTGCAACCGCAGTAAGAGGGGTCCCGCCCGGCACGTTGAGCTCTGCAAACTGTATCGGCTGATCGTAGCTCATGCTGCCGAAGCCGAATTTTTCCGGATCCTTCGCGATAACCGCCGCTGCTATAAGCCTTGGTATATATTCACGGGTCTCCCTCGGGAGGGTATTATACTTGACGAGCTCCCAGAAATCGTTGGTATTATGTTTTTCGATCGCCTTTTCGATCCGTCTTTCACCGGCGTTATACCCGGCAGCGGCAAGATACCAGCAACCGAACTGGTTAAAAAGGTCCCGCAAATATTTCGCAGCGGCAACGGTTGATTTTTCCGGGTCCCTTCTTTCATCGATCCAGTAGTTCACTTTCAAACCATACCGTTCGCCGGTGGCATAGATGAACTGCCAGGGCCCTGATGCCTTTGCCGTTGAGTAGGCCTTTGGATTAAAACCGCTTTCGATCATCGCAAGATAAACAAGGTCTTCAGGCATTCCGTTCTTCCTCAGGATATCCTTGATGACAGGCACATACTGCTTCGCCCGCTTCAGCCAGTTTCCGAAGACCTTTCTTTTCTCCCCTGTGAACCATTGCATGTTGTATTTCACGGCATCATTAAAAACGATAGGGATGTCAAAATCACTTGCATAATTATCTTCCAGGAGTGCGGAAATATCGTCTTCTTCGTTTCCCGCCGGAGCATCTTTTCTGTAGAGATAATCATTTGAGATACGATCTGCGCTCTTCTTTCCGGAAGGGGCAGTTTTCTTCCAGTTTTCTGCCCTCGCCTTCATGGCCGGTTCCGGAGGGGCCGTTGTGTGAACTGACATACTTCCGTCCGTCTGTCGGCTGTTGCCGGTTGCAACCTTCGAACTCGTCGAACAACCGCCGAAAACGAAGAGCAGCAAAATTATAAGAACATATCCTTTCATGTTCCTCAAAGTTTAATAAACAAAATTTACACGACTACTCTTTTGATGATAAAAAGTATTCGACGTTATGTCAATAGAAAAAAACTCTTTTCATTGTTAGATGGTTATCTATCTATCATGAGACATGAGCAGAAGAAAGTAATGCAACTGATTAAAATAATATATTATATTTAACAGAAGAAAGATGCTTCTCGCGGATAGGGGAGGATCTCAGCGGCATTGCGGAAACAGGGAACAGGCAGCGAAGGCAAAGAAATTGACGCGATGTTTTTTACAGTGTAAAAGAAAAGATGCTATAATGACTGCTGTGAAAATCAGAGAGGCGAATGAATGAATACGGATGAATTGGCCGAGCTTTTACTGGCGGCAATATACTGCGAGACAGAGAACATAGGCCACCCGTATGTTTTCTTTTCCCTTAAGGAGGTTGCGGCAACCCTGGGGGCGGGCGATATGACAAACCTGTTCGAGGCAGTGCAATCCCTTGAATCAAAAGGCCTTGTCCTCCTTTCCCAAAGCAGCCCAGATGATGTAGGTATCATGATAACCAACGATGGGTCGCTTGTCGCCGAGCAGGGCGGCGAAACAGGCATTATCAAAGAATACCGGGATTACAGGGAGAAGGTGGGCGCGACACAACCATCGCCGGATCATACGCCACAGGAAACAATACCAGCACCCGGCGGCTCACCAGGCATTCCGCAGGAGGCTGCATTCCAGGGGGTCATCATGGAGATCATGCATGCTTTTATCAACGACGGCGCCCTCGACGCTGAAACCCGTGATTACCTTCTAAAGGATGTTGATGCGCTCCACACGCAGCTTTCGAAGCAAACAAGAAATATGAAATTGATCGAGATGCTGCTCAAAAACCTCGGCAGCCAAACGTCGATCAAACATCTGATCGAGAAACTGTCTTTATTGATCTGAAGATATGTTTAGAAATTCGTGCTAATGAATGCAATTCGGTATTATGGATACTGCGGGACGCTCTTGAGCCCTGCCGTCTCTTCTATGCCGAGGGCGATGTTCATGTTCTGGACAGCCTGGCCTGACGCGCCCTTGACAAGGTTGTCGATGGCGGAGATGACAACGATCCTGCCGTCTTCGAAGACCTTCAGGCCGATATCGCAATAGTTCGAGAACCGTGTGAACCGGGTATCGGGATACACGCCTTCTTCGACGATGCGTACGAACGGCTCGCCGTCATAGGTCTTCCTGTACAGCGCAAGGATATCCTTTGTTGCGGCGTTATCTTTCAGCCTGCCGTAGACCGTTGTGAGGATGCCCCTGTTCATCGGCAGAAGATGGGGGACAAAGGTGACCTTTATCGGGGCAAACTTGTTCACCTCTTTCTGTATCTCCGGCTCGTGCCGGTGGACACCCACATTGTAGGCCCTGAAGCCTTCCGAGACCTCGCAGAACATGCTCCCCAGCTTGGTTTCCCGTCCGGCACCGCTCACGCCTGATTTAGAATCGATAAAGATATCGCCGGCGATCAATCCGTTCTTCACGAGGGGATAAACCGCAAGGATGGCGGAGGTAGGATAACAACCGGGGTTGCCGATGAGCTTTGCCCCCTTTATCTTGTCCCGGTAGAGCTCGGGCAATCCGTAGACCGCTTTCGGGATCAGCTCTTTGACGGTGTGCGGGATGTACGCCTTTTCATATGCAGCGGTGTCTTCGAACCGGAAATCCGCGCTGAGATCAACAACCACCGCCTTTCCATCGTATAGCCTTCGCGCCATTTCCATCGAACTCCCATGGGGCAGGCACAGGAAGTAGACATCGCATTTCCCCCTATGATCTTCATCGGTAGGCTCCAGTGTCGCTTCGAAAACTCCCTTAAGGAGAGGAAATACGCCGGATATCTTTTTACCCTTGTAGGTGTTTGATGTGATTAAGGTGATCTTCGCTTCAGGATGGGCCATAAGCGTGGATATAAGCACAAGGCCCGTATACCCCGTAGCGCCGACAATGCCGATCTTCTGCATGAAGGATTATCTCTTTGAGAACTGGAAGCTTGCCCTTGCCGCTTTCTTCCCGTACTTCTTTCTCTCTTTTACCCTTGGATCCCTCGTAATGAGGCCCTGTTTTTTAAGTGTACCCCGGAGATTAACGTTGAATTCCAGCAGGGCCTTGGCAATCCCGTGGCCCAATGCCCACGCCTGTGCGGGAATACCGCCGCCATATATGTTCGCGGTAACATCGAACTTGCCGATATTGCCGGTGAGTACAAAAGGCTTTGCGACTATCAGCCGCCATTCTTCAAGCGGGAAATATTCGTCAAGCTTTTTTCCGTTTACATTAAACTCTCCTGCGCCTTGCTTGATCCATACCCTCGCTACCGCAGTTTTCCGTTTTCCTGTTGCATAGTACCTTTTTTCAGGCACCTCGTACCTCCTTTAATGAGATCTCCTTTGGCATTTGCGCCTTATGTGGGTGTTCGCTCCCCTTGTACACCTTGAGCTTCTTCAAAAGTTGCCTTCCAAGGTTATTCTTGGGCAGCATACCTTTCACAGCGTACACGATGAGATCTTCCGGTTTCTTTGCGAGCAGCGTCTTTGCATTTACCACTTTGAGGCCGCCGGGGTATCCGCTGTGCTTGTTGTATGTCTTCTGAAAAAGCTTTCTGCCGGTCAGCTTTATCTTTTCAGCATTGATTACAACAATAAAATCCCCCACGTCTATGTATGGCGTGAATGTCGGTTTCTCTTTACCCCTGAGAATACCTGCAATCCGCGCAGCAAGCCTGCCGAGGACCTCCCCTTCTGCGTTCATTACATACCAATCTCTTTTAACATCACCTGGTTTTGGAACATATGTCTTCATTATCTCACCTGGAAAAAATTTGTTTACGATAATATATTTAGGGGCTTAAGTCAAGGAAAACTTTTATTTCCGTTATGGTCGCGCAAGCGCCACCAATA
>DIFC01000010.1 GCA_002418945.1 Deltaproteobacteria bacterium UBA5758
CTTCGCCCCAAGATGTTTCTTAACTATTTTGCCTGGTGCGTGAGATATTGGCAGGGATATTGCGACAAGAGAAAAACGTCGAATTGATTGCATAAGATCAAGACCTGCGATAGGGTAAATTCACAGAAAGGAGAGGCCATGTCAAAAAGACTCGTACTCAAGGAGCTGTCCCGCTACAATACCGGCATCTACGCCGACATCATATACAGGAACGCGCTCCTCTATGCCGATGAGATGGCCATCAAGTGCGGGGAGAAGTCGGTGACCTTCGGGCAGTTCAACGGCCGCGTCAACGCCCTGATCCACGCCCTGCAATCCATGGGGGCCAGGAAAGGCGATGTGCTCGGCATCCTTTCATGGAACTGCCTCGAATACGCCGATGCCTATGGCGCGGCGATGAAGTTCGGCTTCATCTCCTCACCCTTCAACCCGAGGCTGCAGGATGACGAGCTCGACTACCTCATCAACTACTCCGAATGCAACACCCTCTTTGTGGGCCCGGAGCTTCTCGATCTTGTCAACCGCCTGCGGCCCCGCATACCGAAGGTGAAGAACTTCATCTCCTTCGGCGCCGCTTTAATCCCGGGAATGGTCTCCCATCGCACGCTCCTTGAATCCTTCCCGAAGGATGAGCCGGACGTTGAGGCCCGGGAAGAGGATCCTGTCTTCCTCTTTTATACGAGCGGCACCACGGGCGTCCCCCGTGCGGCCCTTTACACCTTCGAGCGGGCCATGGACGATACCAGGCGGTTCCCCGTAGCCATGAGCCTGGAGCAGGGGGACAAGCATGTCCAGATCATGCCCCTCTTCCACATCGGGGGCACAAAGAACTTCTGGGGGTACTTCTTCGCAGCCTGCAGCAACATCATCATGCCCCAGATATCCTTCGATCCGGCCGCGACGCTCCAAGCGATTCAGGACGAGAAGGCCACCGATATCCACATCGTGGCTACCCACCTCGCCGCCTTCCTCGCCCTCCCCGATGTCGACAGATACGACCTCTCCAGCCTGAAGCGCATGTTCTATGCCGCCTCTCCGATGCCGGTGGAGCTTTTGAAGCGGGGCATGGACAAGTGGGGCCCCATCTTCATGCAGTTCTACGGAGGGACCGAGGACGGCCCCAACGTCACCGTGCTCTCGAAGAAGCAGCACGACGTGGTAAACAAGCCCCCAGAGGAGCAGAAGATCCTTGCGTCCTGCGGCTTCCCCCACATCGGCGTCCACGTGAGGATCGTCGACGATAACGATGAAGACGTGGAACCGGGGGCGGTCGGGGAAATCATCGTGAAGAGCAAAGGGATCCCGAAGGAGTGGTGGCACAAGCCAGAGGAGACCGCCGAAACCTTCCGGAACGGCTGGGTACACACCGGCGACATGGGCCGCTACGACGAAAAGGGCTATATCTACATCGTAGACAGGAAGAAGGACATGATCGTCTCCGGGGGAGAGAATATCTATCCCCGGGAGGTGGAAGAGGTCCTCTATCAGCACCCTGCGGTGCAGGAGGCCACTGTCTTCGGCATTCCCGATGACTACTGGGTGGAAAAGGTCCACGCCGTGGTTGTCTTGCGACAGGGGGTAGATGCATCTGCCGGGGAGCTGATCAGCTTCTGCAAAGAAAGGCTTGCCAAGTATAAGGCCCCGAAGTCGGTTGAATTTGCCGGCGCGCTTCCCAAAACCCCGTCAGGAAAGATACTGAAGCGGGAGCTGCGTGACAAATATTATGCCGGGAAGGACAGAAAGGTGTAGCCCCGGAGGAGACATGCTGATCAGGATCAAAAGCACGGTCAATATCCCGGAGATACCCTCTGAGGTAGTGATGGAAAAGGGTACGCTGCGGGATGTCGCCAGGAAGGTCTTTAGCGGCACCCATTTTGCGAACGAAGTGATCGACCCCCATACAGGCGATATAAATCTGGACAGCCTTTTCGATATGCGCCTGAACGACGTCTCTTATTTCTCCCTTTCACAAGGCCTGGACACCGTGGTGCACGACGGAGACACGGTAACATTGTTGTTGATCCTCCTCGGCGGCGGGTAACCGAAAGGCGCCTTCGGGCGCCTTTTTTTGTGTATTTTCGATACAGCCGGTCATCTCTGCAACAGCGGCAAAAGATCTCTATCTCGGTAGTTCCGTCCCCGCTATTACCAAAAACCTAAACGGACCTTGTTTGCAGGAGTCCTGTTGCGGCTATACTCTCTGCTCTATGCCTTTTCACGTTGGCCGCTGACGGCTTGATAGCTGCTGCTTAAGCTTTTGGCTGTGGCACGTTATTTGCTCTTTTTAGTGCTGTTTTACCATATCGCAAACCCACGCAGGAGGATGCCTTAATGAGCACTGAACATCAATTTCAAACTATGAGGACCATGATCGACAGGAACGCTTCGCTGTATCCGAACAAGCTTGCCATGAAAGAGTTTGAGACCGGAAAGCGCACCACCTTCGGCGAACTGAGGAAAAGGGCCATGAGGATAGGCAGCGCGCTGTACCGTCTTGGCGCGAAAAGGGGCGACCGGGTGGGCATCATGAGCCAGAACAGCTACGAATACGCGGAGCTGATCCTGAGCGTGCCCTCATCGGGGTTAATCTTTGTCCCTGTCAATTTCAGGCTCGCAGGGCGGGAAATGGCAAGCGTCCTTTCCGACGCGGAGCCCGTCGCCCTCTTCGTTGAAGAGCAGTACGTCAAAACTGCGCAGGAGATAAAAAGTGAGATCCCGTCGGTAAAAGAGTATATCCATATAGGGCAGAAAGAGAATAGGCCGGAAGGTTGGCATAGCTACGAGGAGTTCATCCGGGATACGGGCGAGGCCGGGTGGGAAGCGCCCGTCTTCGAAGACGACATCGCGATGCTTATGTACACAAGCGGCACAACAGGATCTCCAAAGGGGGTTATGCAGACACACCGCAACCTGTATCACTGCGGCCGCACCTGCGGGTTCAATAACCGCGTTCTCACAGAGGATATCGGCTTCACGGTCTGCCCAATGTATCATGTGACGGCGGCGACCTCTTTCCTGGGCCCCTTTTATATGGGGGCGTCAAGCATCCTCTTCCAGAAATGGGACGCAGAGGCCCTGTTCCGGGCAGCCCACGAGGAACGTATCGTCGCGGGGATGCTCGCAACGCCTATGGTCAGAATGCTCCTTGATGCCTGGCCTTCACTGAAAGGGAAATACGATATTTCGAGCATGAACAAGCTCTGGTTCGCGGGGGCAGGCATCATCCCTTCAGTTTACAAGAAGTTCATCGATACCTTCGGCAACATCCTGGGGGAGCACCACGGAACAACGGAGACAACGGGCCTCACCACAAACCTTTCAGTAAGGGACATAGCACGCGAGCTCACCGACGACAACCTCAGGATACTTGAGTCCTGCGGCAAGGACGGCTATGACTGCGAAGTGGAGATCGTCGGCGAGAACAACAACCCCATTACCCCGCCGGGAGAGGGCGAGATGAGAGTGCGCGGGATGGGTACCTCTCTGGGTTACTGGCGGAAAGAAGAACAGACCCAAAAGGCCTTCCGAAAAGGCTGGTTTTACACGGAAGACATCTGCCATATTGATGAAAAGGGGTATGTCTACATCATTGACCGCAAGAAGGACATGATCATCACCGGCGGCGAGAATGTCTATCCTGCCGAGATCGAAAAGGTGATCAACGAACATCCTGCGGTAAAGGAGTCGTCGGCCATCGGCGTTCCCCACCCTGTGTGGGGCGAGGCGGTAGCCGTTATTATTGTACTAAATGATGGGGCGCGACTTTCAGAGGGTGAGGCCATCCAATACTGCAAAGGAAAGATCGCCAGCTACAAGGTGCCCAAGTTTGTCTTTTTTATCCCTGAAATGCCCCGCAATTCTGCGGGCAAGATCTCAAAACCGGAATTAAGAAGGCAATTTGGCCGATAGGAGAAAAAAGGCAGGAAACGAAAACGCCTTTAGTTTTATTAAACGAACATGGTATAATGGATGCCGGGTGTAAACCATATATGTTTTGTTTGTAGTAAATAAGTACAGTTGTTTCATTTTGATACAACTCCTGTTTGTCATGTATGGGGCGCCCCTTCTTAGTACATAATATTATTTAGAAATATCGCGCTTCAACTGTGCGTAACTATGGTATTTAAATTGCATAAAATAATCTGGCAAGATAAACGGTAAAACCGAGGTGCGAAAAGTATGCTGACCCAAGAGAGCCACAAAGCTTTGGTGTGTATCCAATGCGGCAAGTGTACCGGCAGTTGTCCTGAGTCCGGCAAGACGCTTTTTAATATAAGGATGCTTGTGCGGAAAAAACAGTTTCAGGCCGTGGTTGACGAATCGCTCCCCTGGTACTGTACATCCTGCGGAGCCTGTACGATCAGGTGCCCGAGGGATGTAAAGCCTTCCGAAGTGATTATTGAGATGAGGTCAGCGCTTATAGAAAATGGGTCTGTGCCGCTGGCGCTCCAGAAGGCCCTCGAGAACACCTTTGTACAGAAGAATCCCTGGGGGCGTTCCCGCAACAAACGGGCGGCATGGACAGAGAAACTCGATTTTGAGGTTCCTCACATATCAGAGACAGAATCAAAACGGCTTCTCTTTGTATGTTGTATCCAGGCTTACGACCCCCGATGTATGGTGATCCCCGTTAATGTGGCTACCATTCTTCACAGGGCAGGCCTCGAGTTCGGCATCCTCGGCGAAGAGGAGGCCTGCTGCGGCAATGAAATCAGGAGGGTAGGCGAATTCGGCCTGTTCGAAGAGCTTCAGGAGGAAAATATCGCAAATTTCAAAGAATACGGCGTGAAGGAGATCATTACCCTGTCGCCCCACTGCATGAATGTGCTCAAAAAGGAGTACGGCAACCTGGGGATCAAGGTATCCCACTATACAGAACTTTTGGCTCCAATGGTCAAGGAAGGCGCCATCGCTTCCAAGGGGTCATATAATAAAAAGGTTATCTACCATGACCCCTGTTTCCTGGGGAAGCAAAACGGCATCTTCGATCAGCCGAGAGAGATACTAAAATCTGTAGAAGGAATCGATTTTCTGGAATTTTCGAGGTCGAGAGAGAACTCGATGTGCTGCGAAGGCGGCGGCGGACGGATGTTTTTCGAGGTGGAAGCAACATACAAGAGGAATGCGGAGGCGCGGGTGGAGGATGCGATCAGCAGGGGGGCCGAAGTGATTGCGACAAGCTGTCCTTTTTGCGTTATGACCCTTGAGGATCCGGCTACGGAAAAGGGGTTGATTGTGAAAGAGCTTTCAGAAATTATGATGGAGGTCTTATAAGATGAACATACTTGTTTTTACAAAAAGGGTTCCCGCAACACAGGAAGAAGAGCTCCGCCTTATCAGTGACGGTAAGGACGTAGACTTTTCAAAACTCCCTTTCAAGGTAAACGACTGGGATAACTACGCGGTGGAAGAAGCGGTCAAGATAGTCGAAAAGGGCGGAGGGGCTGTAACGGCTGTTTCCATAGGCAGCGCCGAGTCCGACGAGGTGCTCAGGCGGGCGATAGCCATGGGAGCTAAGGACGGATTCCTCGTGGAGGTGGATCAGGCTCTTCACGACCCCTTTGCGAGAAGCGCGCTGATCCGCAACTTTATCCAGAAAGAAGGAACCCCCTTTGATGTCATCTTTACCGGAGTACAGTCAGAGGACGACCAGTTTGCCTCTGTAGGCGGGATCCTGGCAGCGCTTTTGAAACTACCCTATGTTTCCATGGTAATAGGGATCGACAGCGTTGAAAAGGACCATATGATAGTAAGGAGAGAGCTTGAAGGAGGCCTCCAGGAACGTGTGCGCGTTGCAACCCCCTGCGTAGTCTCTATTCAGAGCGGCATCAACGAGCCCAGATACGTATCGATCATGGGCATAAGAAAGGCATCCAAGGTAGAGCGGAAATCTTTCAAAGGCACAGATTACGACGCCGGCAAGGACGCGCACATCGAGCTTGTCCAATGGACCTACCCGCCAAAGAAAGGCGGGGCGCAGATGCTCACAGGCGAGCTTGGCGACGTATGCGCAAAGCTTATGGAGATACTGAAGGAAAAGGGGGTGTATCAATGAGCTACGCATTGATTGTTGCTGAAGTGAGAAGGGGAATATTTGAAGAGAGAAACCTGGATTCCATCGGTATCTGCGCGCAGCTTGGAAAAGAGACGGCCATGCTGCTGCCGGAAGGACAATACTCTTTTAACGAAAAGATGGTCGACAGCATCGTCAAGGTGAAGGCGGGCGAAGAGGTCTTCCTCAACCCCCTAAATATGGCTGCCATTATCGGGAAGATAGCGGAAACGCGGGGGAAACCTGATTTTATCGTGTTCACCCATTCATCTTCAGGCACAGAGGCGGCTGCCTATACGGCAGGTATCTTTGGGTTCCCGGTCATTACCGATGTGAGCGGCTACGATAAGGAACGGGGCGTCTTCAGGAAGAGCTACTATTCAGACAAGCTCTTCGGCGAATTCAAAACCATAGGGGAGTCGGCCGCTGTCCTCACCGTCAGGAGCGGAAGCTTCAAGGAATTCGCCGCGGAAAAGTCCGCAGCCCCCAATGAGGTGTCCGTAGAAGACGTTCCAGTCAGCGACAGCAGGACCTTTGTAGAGTATGTGGAAGAAGAAAAGACCGATATAGACATTACCAAGGCGGATTTTCTTCTCTCCGTTGGGAGAGGGGTAGGCAATAAAGACGAGATACCCGCCTACGAGGAGCTTGCGGGCATTATGAAGGCCGTGATCTCCGGATCAAGGCCGGTTATCGACAAGATGTGGCTCCCCAAGGCGCGTCAGGTCGGCACATCAGGAAAGACGGTAAAGCCGAAGGTCTACCTCGCGATGGGCATAAGCGGCGCCTTCCAGCACATAGCAGGCATGAAAGACGCTGACTGTATTATAGCGATCAACAAGGACGCCGAGGCGCCCATATTTCAATACGCGCATTTCGGGGTCGTGGCGGATATGCACAAGGTAAGGGACGCGCTGAAAGGAATACTGAAAGGGTAAAGAGTCTGTTCAACGTTCCTATGTTGAAAACAAAGAAGACGGAAGGTTGAACATATAAAAAATGGCGGCAAAAAAGTGAATGAAAACAGCTTTCAAGAAAAAAATGTTCTCGTGGTAGGCGGCGGCATCGGCGGCATCACGGCCGCCCTTGAGCTTGCTTCCTGCGGGGTCAAGGTGACCATGCTCGAGGAGGGCCCGTCGATTGGCGGCAGGATGATACAGCTGGACAAGACCTTTCCTACCCTCGACTGTGCCACATGCGTCCTTTCGCCCAAAATGGTGGAGGTGTCGCTCGAAAAAAATATAGAGATCCTCTCCTGGTCAAAACCGCTCGCGGTGAAGAAAAAAGGAAAGGGCTTCCAGGTTACCATCTTCAAAAAGACACGCTATATCGATACCAAGAAATGTACTGCCTGCGGTTCCTGCTCCACGGGCTGTCCTGTTGTCATGAAGAGCGAATTCAACATGAATACGGGACCGCGGAAGGCGGTCTATATCCCTTTCCCGCAGGCCATACCTAATAAGGCGAGCATTGACAAACGTGAAGACCGTCCATGCAAGGCGGCCTGTGTCGACGCATGTCCGATACATACCAATGTGCTCGGGTACCTGAAGCATATCAGCGAGGGACGCTTCAAAGACGCCTACATGCTTATCAGGGCGACGAACCCCTTCCCTTCGGTGTGCGGGAGGGTCTGTTACGCACCGTGCGAAGGGGTATGCAACAGGGGGCAACTGGATGACCCCCTTGCCATTCGCGACCTTAAGCGGTTTGCCGTCGATCAGTTCGATGTAAATTCCCTTGAGATACCCCAGATAACGAGAACAGAAAAAAAGGTCGCCGTCATCGGCGCGGGGCCTGCGGGCCTTTCCTGCGCCCATGATCTTGCCATAGAAGGGCACGACGTGACGGTATTTGATGCGCTCCCTGAGCCGGGCGGCATGCTCCGCTACGCCATACCTGAGTACCGGCTCCCCAAGGAGGAGTTGAGGAAGGAAATCGGTTATATTGAAAGACTTGGCGTCAGGATACAATGCGGAACCGAGATAGGCAAAGACATAGACCTTGCGACAATAAAGAATGATTTTGATGCGATCTTTATAGCCACCGGCGCGCCGAAGGGGTTGCCTCTGGGTGTGGAAGGTGAAGACCTGTCCGGAGTGATCGACGGCATCCGCTTCCTCCGCGCAGTCAATAGCGGTGAAAAAGTAAAAACAGGGAAAGATGTTGCCGTCATAGGCGGGGGCAACACTGCCGTCGACTGCGCGAGAACCGCAAAAAGGCTTGGCAGCGAGTCCGTGAAGCTCATCTACCGGAGGACCCGCGATGAGATGCCCGCCGCCCATGAAGAGATAGAGGCCCTTCTTCAGGAAGGGATAGAGATACAGTTCCTCACAACCCCGATTCGTTTCTATGGAGAAGGCGGAAGCCTCTCCGGGATGGAGTGCATCCGCATGGAGCTTGGCGAGCCCGACGCGAGCGGCCGCAGGCGGCCTGTCCCCATTAAGGGCCCCGGGTTCTCGATACCTGTCGATTCGGTTATCACAGCCCTTGGCCAGGCAACGCAGACCGCTTTTACAGAAGCGATTGGGATGTCGCCTGCAAAGAACGGAACGATCGAAATTGACCCCTTAACAGGGGCAACGGGCATAGAAGGGGTATTCGCCGGCGGCGATGTCCATACAGGGCCTGCTTATGTGGTTGATGCCATCGCCGCGGGACAGAGGGCGGCAAGATCGATAACGCTTTACCTGAAAGGGGAAGAGATAAAGCCGGCAAACGCCAGAAAGGCACCAGAAAAGCTTTCGGAGACAGAGGTGGCCGAGCTCATGAAAAGATACCCCTCTTTGGAACGCATCCCCATGCCGGAAAAAAAGGTCGAAGAAAGGGTCACGAATTTTGGCGAGGTCGCTATCGGGTATAGCCCTGAACAAGCCCGTGCCGAGGCCTCCCGTTGTCTCGCAGGCCGGATAGAAGGATGCATCCAGTGCGGGGAATGTGAAAGGTTGTGCGAGGTAGGGGCTATAGATCATACCATGCGGGACGAGATCGTGGATCTGGAATTTGACAGCATAGTCCTTGCCCCCGGATTTGACCTCTACGACCCCACTGAAAAGAGAGAGTACGGCTATGGTACCCTGGAAGGGGTTATAACGGGAATGGAGTTCGAACGGTTGTCTTCGGTCACCGGTCCGACAGGCGGCGATATCTTATTAAAGGGAAAGGTTCCGAAACGGTTCTATTTTATCCAGTGTGTCGGGTCGAGAGACAGGCAGAGCGGGGCGCGGTATTGTTCCAGGGTATGCTGTATGTACACGGCAAAACACATCAATATAATACTGGACAGGATCAAAGAACCGGAAATCTATGTGTCATACATAGATGTAAGGGCCTACGGCAAGGGATATGAAGAGTTCTACAAGACCACCCAGGAAAGGGGCGCCATTTATATACGGGGCGTTCCCGGTGAGATAACAAAGGCCGAAAGCGGCCTCCTGGTCAGGGTGGAAGACATGTTGAGCGGCGAGATACGTGAGATACAAGTGGATATGGTCATTCTCGCAACAGGCGTAAGGCCCCGCAAGGGGATCGAAGAGCTTTGCAGCATCATGTCGCTCGAGAGAGACGAATACGGTTTCATTAGGGCGGACTCGATAAATCCGTCAAGGACGAATGTGGAAGGTATCTTTGTTTGCGGCATGGGCTGCGGGCCGAAAGACATCCCCGATACCGTTGCCTCCGGAGGAGAAGCAGCGGCACGGTGCATGGAGTATATAAACCAGTGAAAACACTGACAAGAAATAAGTCCTATAGGACCTATAAAAAGAGGTTCTTTGCATGAAAACAGGGATCTTCATCTGCCACTGCGGTCACAATATCAAGCATACCGTGGACGTGAAAAAGCTGAGCGAATATTTCAAGAAGATTCCGAACGTGACCGTTTCCAAGGATTATGTCTTTGTATGCTCCGAGCCGGGCCAGGACATGATCAAGGATGCCATTGAGAAAGAAGGGCTCGACCGTGTCATTATCGCATCCTGCACGCCTTCGCTTCACGGACCGATGTTTAAGGATGTCTTGAGGAAGTCAAATCTTAACCCATTTCTCCTGAGAAGGGTCAGCATCAGGGAGCATTGCGCCTGGGTCGGTAATGATGTAGAGGCCAACACCGAGAAGGCAAAGAGGCTCATATTGGCCGGACTTTATTCCTCTGCCCATTACGTACCACTTGAGGAGAAGATCGTCGATGTACAGAAGTCTGCCCTTGTCGTAGGCGGCGGCGTATCGGGCCTAAGCGCAGCGATATTTCTTTCCAAGATGGGCATGCATGTCTATCTTGTTGAAAAGGAAGCCGCACTCGGCGGCCACGTGAGGATTCTTAAAGATGTTTGGCCCGCAGGGAGAGACGGCAAAGGCATTGTCGAAGAGATGGCGGGGGAACTGGAGAAGCAAGAGAACGTTGAGATATTCACTTCAACAACGATTACCAACTTTGAGGGCTTTTTCGGCAATTATGAAGCGACGCTCAAAACCCCGGAAGGCGAGAAAAGGCTCACCGTCGGTGGGGCGGTTTTGGCCATAGGTTTTTCACCCTTTGATCCTGGCATAAAGCCTGAATTGCAATACGGGAAAGATAAAAGGATTATCACTACCCTTGAGTTCGAGAACAACTCCGACACTTTGCGGCTCCCCGAGAAGCCGAGGGTTGCCATACTCCACTGTGTCGGGTCGCGCGATGAACAGATAGGGAAGCCTTACTGTTCAAGGGTGTGCTGTGTTAATGCCCTGCGTGTAGGAAATGCGCTTAAAGACAAGCACAAGGAGTCTTACGTGGAGTCTTTTTACATGGACGTAAGGGCCCATCCCAAGGGAGGAGAAGAGTTTTTCGAGGATACCCAGGAAAAGGGTGTTCTCTTTACAAGGGCAAATGTGGGGGAGATAATCCCCACACCTTCGGGCGTTGTGATCCGCGGAGAGGATACGCTGTTTGGCGAAACGTTCGAGAGGGAGTTCGATCTCGTTGTTTTATCCATCGGCATGTCTTCTCCCAAGGATTGCAAGCTGATTGCGAATACCTTCAAGATAGCCCTCGATAAGGACAACTTTTTCATGGAGGCCCATATTAAGCTCCGGCCTTTTGATACGGCGGTGAAGGGGATCTTCATCGCAGGGTCCTGTTCGGGCCCTAAGGACGTTGAAGAATCGATCAACCACGGAAGGGCCTCGGCGGTCAAGCTTTTCGGGCTTCTGAACCTTGGCTACACCTATGTGGAGCCCTTCATTTCATATGTCGATCCCAAGCGCTGCAGCGGCTGCAGGATGTGCGAGCATGCCTGTTTTTCAAACGCTATCAAATATGACGAAGAAAAGAGGGTCGTCCATGTTGAGGAGGCCGCCTGCATGGGCTGCGGCCTCTGCAACGCCACCTGCCCGTCATCGGCAATAAGCCTCAGGGGCTATATTGACCCCATGATCGATGACGAGATCAGCGGATTTACGGAGGCGATATAAAAATGGTGAGTAGTGAATGGAGGTAAGATGGCTGAAGAAACATCGAAGAAAAATCCGGAGATAGTAGGATTCTGCTGCTCATACTGTACATTCAAGGCCTCCGAGATGGCGGGAAGCCTGAGGATGAAGTACCCGGAAGGGGTCAAGGTCATCGAGGTCCCCTGTTCGAGCAGGGTCGACCCGGCCTTTATTATCAAGGCGATAGTCGAGGGGGCCGACGGCGTCTTTGTATCAGGGTGCCACCCGGGGGACTGCCACTTTATCAAGGGCAATTTTTATACACGCCGGAAGATAGCGGCATTAAAAGAGATGTTCGATGCCCTTTCCATGAAGGACAGGCTCCGGCTCTTCTGGGTAAGCGCGTCAGAGGCGCGTCGCTTTATCGATAAAGTAACGTCTTTTTATAACTATATAAAGGAAAAGAACGATGAAAGGGAAAAAGCTTAAGAGCGGAGACATAGAAAATGCCCTCAACAAGTTCCTGAAGGACGGACAGCACCTGCTCCTTGGATTTAAAAAGGATGAAAATGGTGTAAGCCATCAGATATTCAAGGGGAGCCTCGACCATCATTCTCTCGTGAATCCGGTATTTGGAGCAAATGCGGCATTGTACCTCCGTCGGCTATTTTCCAAAGGATTGAAGGTCATGCTCATGTTAAGACCCTGCGAGATACGGGCCTATGTGGAACTGCACAAGCTGACGCAGGTCGAGAGGGAGGATATCATCGCCGTGTCCATTGATTGTTTTGGCACAGTTTCCTCAAAAGAAAAGAAGGACGATGTGCCTGCTGAGGCCGGCAAATTGACGGAATATTTCAAGGATAAGGGCTCCATGCGGTGGGCATGCAGCGTGTGCCGTGAAAGAAGAGGGGTGGTAGGCGATGCAGGGGTAAGGATCGATAAGTCCGGAAATTTCTGGATGGTTCCCTATACGGAAAGAGGGGAAGAACTGGTTTCCGGCATGGAAGGTGAGCTCGAAGAGATTCCTGCAGAGATGCTTATCCCCGAGAGCCCGAAGACGGAAAAGTTCCAGATAGACATGGAGACGTTCAATAAAGACCTTGAAAAGTGCATCATGTGCATGAACTGCAGGGATATGTGCCCCGTCTGTTACTGTATCGACTGCGTCTTCAACGGGGACGAGTATCTTCCCAAGGGCGACGCCTTGCTCAACAAGGTCTTCCGGACCGGTTCGATGCAAATGCCGCGGGGGAAGGATCTTTTCCATCTCATAAGAATGTACCATGTGTCGCAGACCTGTGTAGGCTGCGGCGCCTGCGAGGAGGCCTGCCCCCAGGGTATTCCCCTGACAAAGTATTTCAAGGGCGTATCCGAAAGGCTTCAGGGCGTATTTTCCTATATGTCGGGACGGAGCTTTGACGAGCCTATCCCCTATGTCACTTTTCTCGAAGATGAATTGAAAGACGCAATGGATTAAAGATCGCAATGCGAAATAAAGCGGAACAGGCAAGTGATAGATGATAAAAGAAAAGGATCATGAGATAGTTTTCAAGTACACCTGCTACCGGCGCGAAGATTTTTCCGTCTGTGTGGGTTGCAAGATCTGCGCCTCTGTGTGCAGCGTCAACGACCTCGCGCTGAACGTTAACCCGCAGGAGCTTCTTCTAAAGCTTTTCGTCGGCGAAAAGATCGAGGACGACCACCCTCTCGTGCGTTATTGTACGAGCTGTTACCGCTGCACCGCGGCCTGTCCCTGGCAGATAAGGATACCCGAGGTGGTCCGCGCCGTGAAGGAATCGCTCGGCATGGAATCCCGCTTTGAAAAGGCATTCAAGAAGTCCCTTGACATCTGGGGCAGGGTATACGAGCCCTTCGTGGTAGCCATGACGGCCCTTGACCTCCTGAGGGGCGGTTACATAAAGTATATGCCGAAATGGATGGGGTATGCGGGCTTTCACCTCCCCCATAAGGTGAAAAGATTAAAACCTACGAACGCTTCAAAGGGATCGAACCCTTCTGAAGAAGGCAGGTCATGATGGAATACGGATATTATCCGGGGTGTTCTCTCACCGGCTCAGCGAAAAGGCTCGATCAGGGCGTAAGGCGGCTCTGTAAAAAACTCGGCCATAGCCTAGCAGAGATACCCGACTGGAACTGCTGTGGCGCCCTGGAATACGGCGACAGGAACGAGCTGGTGAGCATCTCCGGTGAGAACCTGAAAAAGGCGCAGGGAATATGCAGAGAGATCATTGTCCCCTGCCCTGCCTGCTATAAGAACCTGAAAGATGCCGATCCCGAAAGGTCGTTCAATATCATGAGCCCGCTGGAGCTCCTGAATCCCGAAAACCTCTCGCAGATAGAGCAAAAAAGAGACCTGAAGGGGCAGGTCTTCTTCCCCTATTACGGCTGCCTGCTCATGAGGCCTGAAGGGAACTCCATCAAGAACAGGAATATCATGGAAGATACCATAAGCGCCTTCGGCGGCGATGTCAACGGCGAGAACATGAAAGACCGGTGCTGCGGAGGCAACCAGCTTTTCCTCAACAAATGGGCCACCGAGAGGCTTTCAACACTGATCCTCGGCAAGACCAAAGGGACAGTTGTTGTCTTCTGCCCCTTCTGCCACATGGCGATGAAGACCTTCGCCACAGGCAGGAAGGTCGTTTATCTTACCGATCTTCTACTTTATGTCATGGGAGAGAGTAATTCCTTATGAATATATTGATAATAGGCGGCGGCATAAGCGGAGCTATGGGAGAGCGTAAAGGTATATGAATATACTGATAATAGGCGGTGGAATAAGCGGCATATCGGCGGCAAAGGTTGCCCTCGGTGAAAAACATGATGTGACGATCCTTGAATCAACCTCTGAGCCGGGTGGGCTTATGGCCCGTATCGCCAATTGCAGGGTCGGGTTCAAGACCTTCTTCGACGAGATACGGGGCAAAGAGCGCCTAACGGTGATCAACGATGCAAAGATAGCCAAAGCGGATAAAAAGGATAAAAGGTTTACGGTGACGCTTAACGACGGACGAACATTGACAGCCGACAGGGTTATCATCGCTACGGGCCTTACCCCTTATGACCCCGTTGAATACAAAGGGAAGAGGGTCCTCACAAGCCTCGAGTATGATGCCGTCATCGATCAGCGGCAAGGCGAGCTGCCTGCCGATTTCAACAGGATCGGCTTCTTCCTTTGCGTGGGTTCCCGTTCAAAGGACTACCCCCTCTGCTCATCGGTCTGCTGTTCATATACCCTTCGCGAGGTAAAATGGACGCTCCAGAGGGCAAAGCCGGAGATTACCGTCTTTTACAATGACCTCAGGTTCTTCGGCCAGGAATTCTATATGGAAAAGGCCTTCAGAGATGCAGGGGTGAGGTTTGTCAGAGCGAACTCCCGCTATTTTGAGGAGGATGATGAAGGCGTCACGGTCCGGTATTATGCAGGCGGACAGCTGAAAGAGGAGCGCTTCAATTACGCCGTTCTTGCCATCGGCCTCCGTCCCAACCCGCAGCTTGCAGAGTTGGGCCGCATGTTCGGCTTCTCGTTGAACCCATACGGCTTCGTGAACGAAGAGGCGCCTCTCCAGACGGATGCGGAGGGCGTCTATGTTTCAGGCGGTGCCCTTGAGCCTATGAACATCAAGGATTCCATCCTCACGGGCTTCGGCGCCGGCTATATCGCCGTAAAAGGGCAGGAGACCCTCGCAACGACCGCAGGGCGCGACGAACGGCTTTATCGTGAAGACGAGCCTGAATTTGCACTTACCGATGGGGATGGCGCCACGTGCCTCTTTTATTTGGGAACCGATAGCCCTTATAACGGCATATTCTACGAATTTGTTTCCTCAAGGTTCATAGAGGCGGCGAGAGATTTGAGAAAGGCCGGGAAGTCCGTTTATGTGCTGACGAGAAACATGGTCGCGCCCTCCTATGGCGAGATCGCCTATGAGGAGGCGAGGCGGGAAGGCGTTGTCTTCGTCCACCTTGAGGAAGACGAGACCGCTGCCTTTGACGGGAACCAGGTTCGCATCGCGCGGCAGGGGCGCGAGCTTACCTTCAATGCAGATAAGGTTATCCGTTTCGACGACTATGCCGCACTTTTCAAGGACAGGGAATTCCTCTCCCTCTACAGGTCTGAACCCCAGATCAGATGGTCCCCAACGAAATGGGGCAGAAGGAAATACCACGTGGGCTTCATCAGGCACCCGAGGGATAAGAGATGGGAGGAGAGGGAGATTTTCGGTGCCCTAGGAGAGATCCTCCTTGACAGGGAAGAGGAGCGGATCCTCCCCGAAGTGAACGAGGAGCGTTGCAGCGGCTGCGGCTCCTGCAAGGATGCCTGTCCTCACAGCGCTATCGAGATGCTGATCAAGGAAAGGCAGCTTGCCATCTTTGGGCCGGTGGCGGCTGCAGGGGTACCTATCGCACACGTAAAAGAAGATACATGCGTGGGGTGCGGGCTTTGCGCCTCGACCTGCCCGTCAGACGTGATCGCATTCGTTGAAAGGTGATTCATAATGAAGGGCATACGGCGACATCACGCGAATGTCGCCGTATGCCCTGAAGGTAATGTTCAGCAACTGCAGGTGCCGCTTCCGCAGCCCCCGCCGGCCTTGTTCGAAAGCTCAGATCTTATCATGAAACCTGCGCCCATTGCAGACTTGACAAAATCGATGCTCACGGGCTTCACTTCATCAAAAAGCCCCTTGTTGATGATAAATGTAAGGCCCTTTTCGTTAAAGATCTGGTCATCGTCATGCGGCTCATCCAGAGCCATGCCCAATGAGGGCCCAGATCAGCCACCCTCAGCCATCATGACGCGAACGGATTGAGGGCCGTCCTTGCCTTCAAGGAACTGCTTGATCATCTCGCTTGCCATATCTGATACTTCAAACATATTTTCGCTCCTTTTGTTTAATCTGTCATTGACCCTTTGTGCAATAACAGTATCAATAGCATATGCATTTCTCCGGCAATGTCAACCCCCTTTGCGCGGGCCATGGCTGCAGCATTGTTTTTGTCGGCTAAATGTCCTATAGTATCTCCTGTGGGTGCCATTAAAAATATTTTCTCTGTCGGGATGCTCCTGGAGGATATGCTCTATGTCTCCTACCTCATCCCGGTAAAGCGCCTTCTCGCCCGCATACCGCAAAACTTACAGCTTGCAGAGGTGGAGAAGGGCAAGGTCTTTCTATCGCTCGTCATATTCCGGGGAAGGACAAGCGGCGCAGCAACGATCCCAATGCCGCGCATCCCCTTCGACCAGGTCAATATCCGCACCTACGTGATCGACCCTGTGACGGGGAAACCGGCCGTCTACTTCGTCCATTGCGGCATAAGCGGCGCACTCATCACATTCCTCTACAGGATCCTCTCAGGGATGCCGGTAGAGCACACGCCCTTTGCGATCCACGCCCGCAAGGACACGGAGGGGAGGTATGACGCCTACGAGGTGCCGGGGACCTGGCACGGGCAATTTTCTATTAAGGCAGAGCAGACCGCAGAAAAAGTGACGATTCTTGAGCCCTTTCCGTCACGTGAAGAGGCGATGTCCTATCTCATCGACCCCCTTGCCGGGTTCTATACTGCAGGGAACACGCTACGCCGCCTCGAGGTCTTCCACGCGCCCCTTGAGCCAAGGTTGTGCTCGGCCTCTGAGGTGCGATTCCCCCATCTCTCAAGCCTCGGGCTCGTTGAAGAGGAAGAGATCGCAAGGCCGCATAACGTCCTCCTTGTCCCCTTCACGCCGTTCCTGATCTATCTGCCGGCGAGAAAAGCAGTCTGAGGCGTGCTGCACATCTCCCACATGCCATGGACTATGAGCCGTATTATGGCTGGGGCGTCCTGACAAGCTTTGTGGTATCGTAACCTTTCTCGTTCTTAAGGCGTTCGAGGATCCGGCCGTAAAGGTCCTCACCCATCCGGGGCGCACGGCTCAGGATCCACAGATATTTTCTCGAGGGATGGCCGACGACGGCATACTCATAGTCCTTTCCGAGGTCGATGATCCAGTAATCGCCGTAAAAGGGCCAGAAAAAGGTGACCTTCAGCTTCGCGTTCGTGGCGCCGTCGACAACCTTCGCCTTCCCCTTCGCCCTGCTTGGTTCGGCCTCCGGGGCGCCCCTTTTGCACTCGTTAAGGGCATCCACTCTGCCGTCGTCAAGCAGTGCGTACGTGGCCTTTGTCGCCGTGCACCCCTTCTGGAAGCTTGTCGGGTAGCTTGCAATCTCATACCATGTCCCCATGTATCTTTTAAGATCGACTGACGATACTACATCAAGGGGAGGCGACTCCTTATGCGCCGCCGGCGAACAGTAGAAGAATCCGAAAAGCGACAAAAGCAAGGCAAGGCATATTTTGATCTTCGCCATATGTGGATTATAATTCCTCGCCATTGACTTGTAAACCTATCCGGCTCTTTGCTTATTTGCCATTTCTTTTAAAATATGGTCTTTTTTACGTATGCAGCCCATTATCCGCGTTGCGGACCTCTGGAAATACTACGGTGACGACGAACAGGGCGAGCCGGCGCTCCGGGGCACAAACCTCGAGGTGGCTGCAGGCGATATCATTGCCCTTTTCGGGAAAAGCGGCTCAGGGAAGACAACCCTTCTCAATATCATCGCAGGGCTCGACAGGCCCACGCGGGGCAGGATCGAGATAGAGGGGCAGGACCTTGAGGCGCTTGGCGAACAAGGCAGGACCGAGTTGCGACGGACCCGGCTCGGCTTTGTCTTTCAATTCTTTAACCTCCTTCCCACCCTCACCGCCTTTGAGAATGTCTTCCTGTCCCTTGAGCTTGCAGGCCTACCTGATCCTGCTGCTGCCGGGGCTGCGCTTACGTCAGTGGGGCTCGCCGGAAAGGAAGGCCGCTATCCCCACGAACTCTCAGGGGGCGAGCAGCAGCGCGTGGCGATCGCGCGCGCCCTCGTCAAAAGGCCTTCCATCATCCTCGCCGACGAGCCCACGGGTAATCTCGATACACACACCGGGACACATATCCTCGATCTTCTCGTCGACCAATGCCGCTTAGCGCAGACAACGCTCATTATGGTCAGCCACGCAATGATAACCTGCCGGTACGCACAAAGGATCCTGCAAATGGAGGACGGTATAATCATGGAAGACCGGCCTTGCGAGGCGCCGGGTCCTTGAAGATAGTCACAAAGGCCTTTCTTCGTTATCTTTTAAGAAGGCGCAGTTTAAGCGTACTTCAACTTCTCGGCATCGCCTGCGGCGTCGCGGCGGTCATCGGCATGGGCCTTTCCGCACAATCGGCGCTTTCCAGCTTCAGCAAGGCCGTCGAGTTCCTGCGGGGAAGCTCTACGCATCTTATCGAGCGCCCTGCAGGGCCAATTGACGAAATGGTGCTTGCAGAATTGATACGGGATCCATCTGTCGACTTTTTTGCCCCTGTTGTCGACCGCCGCGTAAGACTCGCGGACAGCGAGGCGGTCCGCGTCCTCGGCATAGACCCGTTCCTCGACAGGGTCGTCAGGCCGGAGATCTCCAGCGCCTATTTTGCTGAAAGGGGACGAAGCGCCAGGGATGAACCGTTTTCTTTTTTCACTGACGAACGCTCCGTTATGGTCGACTCAAACCTCGCTGCACAGCTCAAGTTGCAGCCGGGAAGCCGCCTTGAGACATCGCAGGGCGTCTTCAACGTGACCGGCACCTTCCCGAACCCATCAGGCGAACCGCTCATCCTCATGGACATACTCAATGCCCAGAAGATTTTCGATCTCAAAGGATCGGTAGACCGCATCGACCTTATCATCAATGACGAAGCGGCCTTCCGGTCACGCTGGGAAAAGGGCTTCAGGATCGAATCGAAGAGGCAGCGGCAGGAGACCCTGACCGCACTCTTATATGCCTTTAAGCTCAACCTTCAGGCCCTGTCGCTTCTTGCCCTTTTCGTCGGAACATTCCTCATCTACAATACCGCAATGTTCACCGTGGTGAGCCGGAGAAGGGATGCGGGCGTCTTAAGAAGTCTCGGCGCCCGGCGTTACGAGGTAGTCGCTGCATTTCTGACCGAGATATTCTTCTTTGGGATACTGGGCGGGGCGCTGGGGGCCGTCTTCGGCCACATATTGAGCCGCTTCCTTACCGAGATAGTGGGGAGCACCATAAGCACGCTCTATTTTTTCCTCAAACCCTCGCCGCAGCCGTGGTCTTTGCTGACCCTCGCCGCAGGCATAGCCCTCGGCTGCATCGCAAGCCTGCTCGGATGTATTGCGCCCCTTATCGAGCTTATCCTCACCGAACCGGTAAAGGCGATCAGGGGCAGAGTCGCTTACAAAGGCGGGAGGCGCAAGGCGGGAAAGATCGCCCTGACCGGCACCGGGATCCTGTGCGCCGCCGCCGCCTTTCTGCTCTTCTCTTTCTATCATGTATACGTGGGGTATGCGGGCACCTTCATCTTTCTCCTTGGTGTCAGCCTTTTTACCGGCTTAACGGTAATGTTTTTTACGCCTTTGCTGAAATGGCTCTTTTCAAAGATAGGGGGGATCCAAGGTAAACTCGCGGTCGCCAACATAAGAAAGAACATGGGACGCACTGCGGTCGCCATCGCTGCCTTCATGGTGGCCCTTTCCATGTCGATCGGCCTTGGGTCAATGATCGAGAGCTTCCGCCATTCCCTTATCTGGTGGATGAACAGCCAGCTTAAGGGCGAATTATACGTTTCCACAAGAGGGGACGCCGATGTGCCGGAAGACTTTTACGAGGAACTGAAGAGGGTGCCCGGGATTGGGGGCATCGATACCTACCGGAATGTACAGGTCACATACCGGGGGACGCCAGTCTATATCACAGCAATCGATGCATCGATACTCCAGCGCTTTACACAATTCGGCTGGGTAAGCGGCGGCAACGAGAACTGGGAGCCGGTTAAGCAAGGGTCGGTGATCATATCAGAGAGTTTTTCGCGCCGCTTCAACGTAAAAAAGGGAGATGCTGTTGCTATCGAGGGGATAGAGGAGACTGTCCGATTCCCCGTAACAGCGATATTCTATGACTACACGACAGAGCACGGCCTCATCATGATGGACCGTTCGACATACATAAGACATTTTATGGACCGCACTATCAACAGCCTCGGCGTCTTCGTAGACCCCAAATACCCGGAACGGGAAAAGGTGATTGCAGAGGTAAAAAGGCGGGCACAGGGCAGGAACCTTCCTATCGCGACAAGGAGCGAGCTCCACGATACGATCCTCTCCGTCTTTGACAACACCTTTGCGGTTACACGGTCGATGAGGGTCCTTGCCATTATAGTCGCCTTTTTCGGGATAGCCGGCGCGCTTATGACGCTTTTCGTGGAAAGGCGGCGGGAGTTCGGCATCTACCGCGCCCTCGGCTTCTCTGTCCGTCAGATCGCCGGGATGACGCTCTTTGAAGGGATAGGGATGGGTCTTGTAAGCTTCCTCATGAGCACCGGCGTAGGTACTGCGCTTGCAATGATACTCATCAAGGTCATAAATCTGAGGAGTTTTAACTGGACAATCTTTTATCACTTCACCTTAGATCCCTACCTGCTTGCAGGCATAACGGCCATAGCGGCGAGCATCGGTGCGTCGATATATCCCATATGGAAGGTCTATCGGACCTATCCGCAGATACAAATAAGGGAGGAATAGGCAAAGCAAGGCTTCGCAGTAATGAGCAAAAAAGCGAAAAATGATGAGCTAAACCTGAATACATTATTGGCGCCGGTGTCGGGTTGTCCCGCGCAAACACGCTCATTCCGCTCCAGCGGCTCCAATCGCTCAGGTTCGGCTTCTGAACTTTTGCTTACGCAAATGAACAAGCTTCCTCGTCTCACGACGGTTCGCCCAGGACGACCCGACACCGGTACCCGTGCTCATGATAAATCAGGGATAAAATACGAAGCTTCCTCTGCGAAGAATTTGTGCCGCATTCTGGTCCTGCTCATATTAGCGGTCTTATTCTGCGCTGCATCAGTCAGCGGCGCCGATTGGAAACAGGCGATTGGCGAAAGGGCATGGTCTTTCCCCGGGGATCATGGAAGCCACCCTGAGTACAGGACAGAATGGTGGTATTTCACGGGCAACCTTTCCGATAAGGACGGCAACAGGTACGGCTACCAGCTTACCTTTTTCAGGCACGGCATTGAAAAAACACCGAAAGATCCCGGCAACCTGTGGTCCATACGCGATATCTACCTGGCGCATTTTACCGTTACCGATGCAGCCGGAAAAAGGTTCTGGTATAACGAACGTGTATCACGGAAGGGGCCTGGCCTCGCCTTTTCCGATACGAAAGGTCTCAATGTCTGGGTTCTCAACTGGTCAGCCCGTATGGTGCGGAGTACTATCCGCCTTACGGCCCGTCAGAAAGATCTGGAGGTCGACCTGGAGCTTGTCCCGCAAAAACCTCCCGTTCTCCATGGCAGAAAGGGATTGAGCAAGAAAGGCCCTGGTGAGGGGCAATCATCTTATTACTATTCCTTCACGGACCTGAGGACGACCGGCACCATCAGGACTCCCCTCTCGAAACAGCCTGTCCGTGTTACCGGAACAAGCTGGTTCGACCAGGAGTTCGGCTCCAACCAGCTTTCCACGGATCAGGCAGGATGGGATTGGTTCAGCCTCCACCTCTCCGACGGCCGCGACCTTATGGTCTACTTTCTGCGAAGAAAAGACGGGACTATCGAACAGGCATCGTCCGGGACGATTGTTGAAAAAAACGGCGCAAGCCGCCACCTGAGACTGTCCGATATCACCGTAGATATACTCGGGCAATGGAAAAGCCCGAAAAGCGGCGGAACCTATCCGGCGCGCTGGCGCATTCGCATCCCGCCGGCAGGGATCGATCTGACGATCTCACCTTACATCCCCGACCAAGAGCTCATAACCGAGGGGTCGACAGGGGTAACATACTGGGAAGGCGCTATAGGAGGAAGCGGCACATCGATGGGACAGGGAGTTACCTCCGAAGGATATGTTGAGCTTACAGGATATGCGGGCACCATCGGCGGCATCTTCTGATGTTGAAAAACCTTTTACCTTTCACCTTTAACCTTTTATAATATATGAGGAGGGTTGTATATGATGGTCATTGTTGGAGGGGCAATTGCAGGCGTACTGGCAGGTATTCTTATGGGCTTGGCCTCGGAAGTCTGCTTCAGGACCGGGCTATTCAAATCAAGTCTTATACTCGTTGACGGTGAATTTCTCTTCCGGACCCTGAAAATGAAACCTGGCGGTCAAGTCCGCTATATTGTAGGCTCTGTGATCCATCTCATCACAAGCGGCGTCTTTGGGGGCATATATGTTGCTGCAACTCATTTGTTCGGGCTTATACCACTCTCCGCGTTTCTCCTATCGATCTATTTCTTTGTAATGTGGCTCTCGATGCTCTTTGTTGCCCTTCCGGTCGCGGGGCAAGGCCTGCTGGGAAAAAAGGCAGGCGCCGCCACATGGCTCGAACAACTCATTCTCCATATCCTATTCGGCGCAGGATACTATGCATTCCTCCGGATGATGGTTTGACATAAGGTCTCACGGTATATAATAGCCGCTCCCGCCTTCCTTTACAAAACCCTCGCCTCGCAACTGTCCGAGGATACGCTCAAGCCTCGCAGGTTTTTCCTGCAGCTTTTCTGCGATCTCTCTTGCGGAAAGCGGTTTTCCTTCGAGCAACGTCCTGAGCACCTCCCCGCGGATCTTTCTGTCAGAATCCTCAAAGGGGGGTTGTCTTTTGTAGTGGGCACTTTGCCTGTTCGGATTTGGTACCTTCTTCTTCAGCATAGCCCCGTAATCCATGAGGGCATAATACCATTCACGCGGATTCGTTTTATCGAGGGTTGCTTCCACGAGGCGGAGAACGTCCCTGTCGTGTACGGCTTCGCTTTCATGGAAAAAGAAGTGGATAAATACACGCCTGATGTTCGTTTCAGCAAAGACAGCCGGCTCATTAAATGCGAACGCTGCCATTGATCCCGCCGTTGCCTTCCCGATGCCGGGAAGCGATTCAAGCTCTTCAACGTCTTTTGGCAGCACACCATCGTGCTCGTCTACAACCGTTTTTGCCAGTTTCATTAAAGATATTGCGCGCCTGTTGTATCCAAGCCCGGACCATACCCGCAGGACTGCCTTGAGCCCGGCCCGGGCCAAGGCATGAAAATCCGGAAATGCACCAATAAACTCCTGGTACTTTCCGTTTACCCTCTCTACCTGGGTCTGCTGGAGCATTACTTCAGAAACAAGAACGTGATAAGGGTTGTGCTCGTCGCGCCAGGGGAGACTGCGCCTGTTCTTCTTGTAATAACCGTATATTTCCCGGCGGAATGACAATATCTCCTTTGTGGATGGCATGAATTGGCCGGAGGGCCTATTGCTTTTTTCTGTTCTCAGGATATTCACTGATCTCTTCAGGGCTCACCTCCGGGAGCTCGCTCAGATACTCGCAGAGAAGCAGCTTCTGATAGCCTTCTTTTTCAGGGTCATAGATGACAAACGTCTTCCCTATGACCTGATCGTCCCGATGTTCTTTTCTGTCTGCCATACATATATCATACAAGGTAAAAGAAAAAAGGTAAAAGGTTAATTGCCTCACGATGGTTTGCCCCGGGATATCACGGCACCAAGCCCTCATTACATGCCCGGGATGGACTATTTTCTATATAATATCAAATGTCCAAGGCAGATGCATAATCCTTATGTTTTGAATTTTGAACATTTGGATTTGTTTAGTGCTTAGAAAACAGAAGGATGAGGACGGCGATTCCGATACGGTAATAGGCGAAAAGATCGAGTGAGTGTTTTTTTAGGTAGGCAATGAGAAATTTCAGGCTCAGTATCCCGAAAACGAATGCGGAAATTGCGCCACAGATGTATATATCCATACCGCCCGAGTGAACATCGAGTTGCCTCATCTCGTATAAGGAAGTGCCGAGTATGATCGGTATCGCCAGAAGAAAGGAGAAATCAACGGCCTCCGACCTCCTGAGGCCCAAAAGGAGCGCTATGGTAATTGTTATCCCGCTTCTCGACGTGCCCGGTATGAGGGCAAAGGCCTGGGCAATGCCGATTGCGATCGCAACGGGATATGAGATCGCGATCTTCTTTACGTTCACCCTCTCGGCAATGATCATCAGGATGGACACGAAGGCAAGCATAAAAGCGGCAACAAAGGGAGTCCTCAGGGAGTGTTCGATAAGGTCCTTGCCGAGAAGCCCTGCGATACCCGCAGGAATGGTGGCAACAATGATCTTTAAAAGTAATGTATCCTGCAACGCTCCCTTCCGGATGTCAGCAAGGCCTTCAACAACCACGGTGACGAACTTTTTGCCGTATATGGCAAAGATTGCCAGAAGGGTGCCGAAATGGAGCATCACGTCATAGGTGAGCTTGTTGATGTTCCCGTCATCGATGTTGAAAAACCATGGGATTGCAATGAGATGTGCGGAGCTGCTGATAGGGAGAAATTCGGTGATGCCCTGTAAAGCCCCCATAATAATACTCTGAAGGGCGTTCACGAAAGGTCACCGGGCAGAAACCTGAAGCCGAGCTCTATAGAATCCATATTGAGCGATGGTGGTATGGGAGGCAGCGGGTCAACAGCCCTCAGAACCCTCAGGATCGACTCATCATAAATTCTGTTGCCGGATCTTTTTTCCACATTGATGTCCACTATCCGTCCGTCTTTTCGTATCCTTATGATCACAATCGTCTCGAGGTCCTTCTTGTAAGTCATACCGGGAACGCCCCAAGCGCTTTTCACCTTATCCCAGATATCAAGAATGTACTTCTGGGTAGCAGGGTCAAGCGGCCTTCCTCCGCCCTCAGACCCGAACGGCAATCCGGGGGCGCCGGCCCCTGTACCGCCCTGGCCTCCCGCACCTGCGGTCTTTGTCTTAGATACGTCGAGGTAATCTGCCTTCTTTTTCATATCTCGAATCCGCTCTTCGAGGCGGCTTAGCTCTTCTTTCGTAGTCTTTTCCCGTACAGGGACCTTCTTTTTTGATAATGAAACCTCTTCTTTCGCAGGCTTCTTTATAGGGGCGGTCTTTTTAACGCGTGCAGGGGCAGCGGGGGCAGGCTTTTCGGGTACGCTCTTTGGCGCCTGCTCAGCCCCTGCTGCACCGGTCCCACCACCAAGCTGGCCTACAAGGTTGACCGAGTATGACGAGAGGACATCCAATCTCTTTGACGATTTTTTAAAGGGTATGCTGAAGGCAGCGATAGCAAAGACGTGAATCGCACAAGAGATGATGAGCATTTTGTACCAGGCTTCTTCGCGCATCATTCCTCAAGTGGCTTAGTCACGATATTTATCTTTTCGATCCCCGCCTCGCGTATGACGCCCATACACTGTACAACAAAGCCGTAGGGTACGCTCTTATCAGCCCTGAGAAAGAGCTCTTTGTTGCTTTTGTTGGCGAATAAGAACTGGATCGCAGGCTTGAGCTCCTTCATACCGAGCCTTTTCTCATTCAGTATCAGCCTTTGTTCCTTTGTAATATTCAATATTTGGGGCTCATCTTTGGTCGGCAGCGGCCTTGCCGTGACGTTCGGTATATCGATGTTCATGCCGTGCTGCATCATGGGTGCCGCGATCATAAAGATGATGAGAAGAACGAGGACAACATCGACAAGGGGGATTACGTTTATTTCAGACAGCGGTCCTTTGTCTTGCGATAATTTCATTTTCCTATGAGATTGACCAGATACAGGGATGCATTCTCCATCCTTGATATGATCCTTTTGAGCCTGCCTGAAAAGTAGTTATACGCGAGAACTGCCGGGATGGCCGCCGCAAGCCCCATAGCAGTGGCAATGAGCGCTTCGCTTATACCGGGAGCTACGACGGCAAGGCTTGTTGTTCCCCTGACGCCTATCTCCCTGAAAGAGTCCATGATCCCCCAAACCGTACCAAAGAGGCCGATAAATGGAGAGGCATTAGCGGTCGTCGCGAGGAACGAGAGCCTCCTCTCGAGCCTTGTCGACTCCTCAGAGATAGTGATCTTCATGGCATTCTCGATGATTGGAACTGTTTCCGGTTTTATTTCAGGGTTGTTCTCTTTTTGTCTCTTGGTGATCTCCTTGTAACACGCCAGTATGAGCCTGTAGAATGAATTGTCCGGGCTTTCCCTGTATATGGTTATCAGCTTTTTAAAGGAATCAGCCTCACGGGCAGCATGAAAAAAACGCTCCCCTTCCCTCTCCGTCCTCCCGTACTGACGGAGCTTTACGAACATGATAGCCCAGGAAGTTATTGAAAAGATTAAGAGAATAAGCATGACGGCCTTCGCTACAGGGCCCGCTGAATAAATAAGGCTAAAAAGTCCGCCGGAGTATGCGTTAAGACTGGATAAACCCATTTCGCAACATCTTACAACAAAAGGTCTTCCTTGTAAAGAAAAACACCCGCAAAAGAAAACCCCCTGGGTGGGTTCCCAGGGGGAAGGGGGGTTATTATGAGAAGCTATGGAGGTGGTTTTGCTGTTTCATACACTTTGTGAAGAATTGTACTTGGTGACCTTTCCCTAAAAACGCTTTCAACACAAAGTGAAGGTATGTTTTAAAAACCCACGATTATTAAATACTTCAGAGTAGCTATATTGTGAATTATTTAACATACCGTGATTTAATAATATAACATAATAGTTTTCTTGTCAATAGAAATTTAACAAAAAAAGATATCAATTTAAAAAAATAAGGGGTAGTCGGTCCGCTATCAGGTAGCCGTAGAGAGTCGGCGAGACCCTTTTTCCCTCAATCCTCACAATTCCGGAGGATGAAAGCCGCCCCAGCACCTCCCTTCCAGATGATCTTCCAATAATATCATCTATATCCACACCCTTTCCCGTCCTGAAACCGAGCATGAGCCTTTCAAGCCTTTCCTGTTCGGGGGAAAGCCTCTCCTGCCCCGCCACGGGAAGCCTGCCTTCCCTGAGGAGGCGGCAGTAGTCCCCGACAGACCCGGTATTCCACCAGCGCTGGTTATAGCGAAAGGAATGCGCCGCAGGGCCGATACCTAGATAGGGCGTACGCTGCCAGTATTTCTGGTTATGACGCGAAAACAATCCTTCTCTTTTCGCAAAATTCGATACCTCGTAGTGGGCAAAACCATGGTCCTGTAAAAAATTAGAGGTATAAGTAAAAAAACGTCTTCCCTGTTCCTCGGTACACCTGCGGAGTTTGCCCTCCGATGCCAGCCTGCCGAAGGGCGTTCCCTCCGACAGGGTCAGCTGATAGCAGGAAAGGTGGGGCGGCGCCCATGAAAGCACCCTGTCGAGGCTGTCTGCCCAGCTTTTTTTGGTCTGGCCCTGGAAGCCGTACATGAGATCAACGCCGAAATTATCGAAGCCTGATGATCTTATAAGTTCGATCGCCCTTTGCGCTCTGGCCGCCGTGTGCCTTCGCTGCAGGAACCGAAGCTCCTCTTCCTGGAGCGACTGCACCCCTACGCTCAGGCGGTTGATGCCGAGCGCCATGTAGCAGGATAGCAGGGAAGGCGTCACGTCGTCGGGGTTCACCTCTACGGTCACCTCCGCGTCCGGGGCAAAGGAAAACCCGTTCCGGAGGATGCCCATCAATTGTTCAAATTCCCCTTTCCCAAGAAGTGACGGCGTCCCCCCGCCGATGTAGAGGGTATCGAAGGTCGAGAACCCCTCCCTGCCCCATGCAATGACCTCCCTCTCAACCCCTTCAAGCCAGGATGCAACAAGAGAAGTATCGGTAATGGAACAGAAATCACAATAGGGGCATTTTGTCTTGCAGAAAGGGACGTGGACATAGAGTCCCGGCAGATCCTCCTTATTCATTTCCTGTTTATTCATTGTCGGTCTTCAGCGCGGCCATAAAGGCGCTCTGGGGTATCTCAACGTTGCCCACCATCCTCATGCGTTTTTTGCCCTTCTTCTGCTTCTCCAGAAGCTTTCTCTTCCGCGTGATATCGCCACCGTAGCACTTGGCTGTCACGTCCTTCCTGAAGGCCGAAACAGTGGAGCGGGCGATGATCTTGCCCCCGATGGCGCCCTGTATAGCGATCTTGAACTGCTGCCTCGGTATCTCCTCTTTCAGCCTCTCGCAGATGGTGACCGCCCTGTCCCGTGCACGCTCCTTGTGGACGAGGATCGAGAGTGCATCGACCTTCTCGCCGTTGACAAGAATATCGAGCCGTGCGAGGTCGCTCTCCCGGTAGCCCGTGATCTCGTAATCAAATGAGCCGTATCCCTGGGTAATGCTTTTCAGCTTGTCGTAGAAGTCGAAGATGATCTCTGCGAGGGGCATCTCAAAGGTCACCTCCACCCTTCCTGGCGTGGGGTAGCTGAGGTGGGAGTTGATCCCGCGCCTCTCCATGCAGAGCTTTATCACCGCGCCCACGTAACGTTCCGGCACAAGAATGCCCGCCTTGATGAAGGGCTCTTCGGAAGCCTTAATCTTCGCCGGGTCCGGATAGTAGAGCGGGTTGTCGACGGTGACTACATCGTCGGTTGACAGGATAAAGCGGTACTGGACGCTCGGCGCGGTCATGATGATCGACTGGTCGAACTCGCGCTCGAGGCGTTCCTGCACAATCTCAAGGTGAAGCAGGCCCAGGAAACCGCACCTGAAGCCCTGTCCCAGCGCCGCCGAGGAATCCTTCTGATAGACCAGCGATGCATCGTTGAGCTTATATTTTTCGAGCGCTTCGAGGAGGGACTGGTAGTCGTCAGAGGCAATGGGGTAGATGGAGGAGAAGACAACGGGCTTCACCTCCTTGAACCCGGGCAGCGGGGCCGGCGCCGGATCCGCGTCGAGGGTGATCGTATCGCCTATCCTCGTGTCGCTCACCGTCTTGATGCCCGCGATGACATAGCCGACCATGCCGGCAGAGAGCTCCTTTCCGGGTTCCCTCGTGAGATGGAATATGCCCACCTCCTCGACTTTGTATGTCGTGCCGTTCGACATGAGGCGTATCGTATCGCCGGGACGCACCGTGCCGTCGAATATCCTGCAGCTTACGATCGTCCCCCTGAAAGGGTCATAGTGGGCATCGAAGATGAGGGCAGAGAGTGGCTTCGCAGGATCTCCTGCGGGCGGAGGTATCCGTCCGATGACCGCACCGAAGATGTCCTCAATGCCTGTCCCTTCCTTTGCAGAGCAGAGGATGGCGGAATCGGGATCGAGCCCAAGTTCGTGGTCGATCTCCAGCTTCACCCGCTCTACATCGGCGACCGGCAGGTCGATCTTGTTTATCACGGGAATGATGACAAGGTCATGCTCCATCGCAGCATAAAGGTTCGCAAGGGTCTGGGCCTCGACGCCCTGCGACGCGTCAACAAGGAGGAGCACCCCTTCGCAGGAGGCAAGCGCCCTCGATACCTCATAGGAGAAATCCACGTGCCCCGGGGTATCGATGAGGTT